>JAWOIE010000150.1:0-2533 GCA_046484825.1 Gammaproteobacteria bacterium
AGGCTGAGCAGATCGGTGGCCGCGACCGGCAGACTCACGAGTAAGAATGCGCCGATGAGGCCGCTTTGTGGAGTAGACATTAGTTTTGCAAGCCTCGAATAAAATTCTCAAGATGGATCTGCAAGTAGGCCTCTGAGTCAAAGGGAATACTGTCATACGGTGCCAGTGAGTGTTGCCAGATCGAGGCAAAGACAATGGCCGAGGTAAATACCCGGGCCGCCTCTACCGCCGAGGTCTGGCGAAACTCACCACTGGCCATGCCTTGCTGGATAATCCTGGCCACCAGGCCACGCACGCGCTGCACGACATTTTCCACAAAAAAGCTGGCCAGTTCAGGGAAATTACCCGCCTCGGCAACGATGAGCTTCGGCAGGCCAGAAAGGTCGGTATGCTGCAGGGCGTGCCACCACTGCCGGGCCAGTTTTTCAAGCAATGCGGCAGCACTGCCCTGGTGTGTATTGACCAGATGTTCCGCCCGTTCCAGCTGCGGCCCCAGCTTGCGCTTGACCATGGCCTTGAACAGCGCATCCTTGCTGTCAAAGTAGACATACACCGTACCCTTGGCCACGCCGGCGCGCGCCGCCACATCGTCGATGCGTGAGGCGGCAAAGCCTTTTTCGGTAAACAGTGCCAGCGCGGCATCGAGGATCTCCGCGGGGCGGTCCTCTTTACGTCGCTGCCATCGGCTGGTTTCGGTTGTGCCCATAACCCACACTTAAATGACTGAAAAGTCATTAATTGTAGTCAGCGAGGCAGCCAATGACAAGCCTGTCATTTCACGTTAATAAAGGGAGGTAAAATGGACTAGCCGGCGGCCTGGGAAGGCCTGGTTTTTGGTTTGTATTTCAATATCTTGCCAAACTCCCCGGGATCCTCACCGAGGCTCTGGTTGCTGGCGTCTTCAGTGACGTAGGTAAAGGAGTAGCCGCCGATCAAAAAATGCATGCCCTCACGGAGCTGGAGTAAATCGACCTTGCTGTCCTCGACATAGGTGCCGTTGGAGCTGTTGAGGTCGCGCAAAAAGGAATTGCCGTGGTTGGTAAAGACCTGGGCGTGATAACGACTCACCAGCTTGTCATCCAGACAAATGTCATTATCCGCCTTGCGCCCGATATTGAGGAATTCGCGATTGACCGGGAATTTACCAATAACCTTGCCTTCGTGGCGCATAATAATACGGGCTACCTTGGTGTCACGAGCCGCTGCAGCAGACTGACTGCGCGGAGTCGTATATTTCTGCGCATAGGGTACCCACTGCAACTCCTCCACCGCCATACGGATGGTCTGATCGTTGATGACGCTTTGTTCCTGAATAAACGCCGTGGTCAGCGCATAATCACACAGTATATTGATCAGCCGTGGGCGGCCACCGGTGAATTCATGGATCAGGCTGATCGCGCGCGTGGAAAAGATATCCTCATTCGTGGCACCGGCAATCCTTAAGCGGTGCTGGATATAGGCCTGGGTATCTTCCAGTGTCAGTGCGCCGATATGGAAACGCAGACGAACACGCTGCATCAGGTTTTCCATATCGGGCGCGTCAAGGGTATCGTTTAATTCGGGCTGCCCCAGGAGAATAACATTGAGCAGTTTTTTGTTATCGCGCTCCAGGTCGGATAACAGGCGGATCTCCTCCAGCACGCGACGGGTGAGGTTCTGTGCTTCATCGACAATGAGCAGGACCTTGTTACCCTTGTTGTTTTGCTGAATAAAAAATTTACACAATTGTTCCAGCAGCTCAACCTTGTCCGCGTGATAGGGCTGGAAGCCAAACTCGACCAGAATGGCCTGAAGAAACTCGTTCTCGGTCAATTGGGTCTGATGAATTTTTGCAATGACAACATTATCCGGCATGCGCGAAATGGCATCCTGGATTAGGGTCGTTTTGCCAGAGCCAATCTCACCGGTGAATATGACAAAACTGTCCTGGATGCGGGTGGCGTAATCGATATACGCCTTCACACGGGCGTGCGACTCACTGAGATAGAGAAATCTCGGATCAGAGGTCAGTCGAAAAGGTTGGTCCGTTAACCCAAAGTGTTCCAGATACATGTTGGTCTACCTGCGCGTTTACTCACAAAATCATCAGTTCTCACTACACAACCGAGCACGCCAGTTTGGAAATCCGTTTCCGCCGGGACGCAATAACCCCAATCTGCGCGGATTTTAACATGCTTTGTCCGGGCGCAGCTATCGAAAAAACAATGGCTTACACAGGACAAGCCACAGGTGTCAACTTGTTGACGTAATATCCGGGTAAATTATTGTTTTATCAGAAAAAATATGACACCGCCACGTCTGCCGGGGGTTCAGGCATGGACCCCGGAGGGACAAGGGCAAGACCCCTTACGAATGGCGTGCGCAGCAGCCACCAGTAAAGCAAGCGGACGGTGGCCCAAGTAAACCTTCCCCATTGCTAACGCCACAGTCGGTCAACCTGCCGGGCCTTCCTTGCCCCGCCTCCCGCGTCATCCCCGGCCGCCGTGTCGACAGCGGCACGCCTGTATCACCCGGCGACCGCGCGACACCGGGC
>JAWOIE010000212.1:0-6551 GCA_046484825.1 Gammaproteobacteria bacterium
ATTGGACAGCCGCAAGGCTGCCCGCAGGGCGAGGGCCAGGGTTGGCCCGAGTCAACTGGGACCCCAACAATAAGATCAGTGTGGTCCCGACCCAGAAGGTCGCAAATACTTTTTAAAAATGACAAGTAGGGAAAATGGTGGCTACACCTAGATTCGACAATTTTGTCTGGAGCAAAATTGGACAGCCGCAAGGCTGCCCGCAGGGCGGAAGCCATGGAGGGCTTCCGTCAACTAGACCCCAACAATATGATCAGCGGGGTCCCGACCCAGAAGGTCGCGAATACTTTTAAAAAATGACAAGTAGGGAAAATGGTGGCTACACCTAGATTCGAACTAGGGACCCCAACATTATGAGTGTTGTGCTCTAACCAGCTGAGCTATGTAGCCATATAGGGAAGGCGCGCATTTTGGGCATTTGTCGGCAAATTGTCAAGGTAAAACCGCCGGCGGGCCGCGCCACTTAAACCTGCTTCCTTTATAAAATCAATACCTTAGACATTAAAGCGAAAATGCATAACGTCACCGTCCTGGACGATGTACTCCTTGCCCTCCAGGCGCAGGCGGCCGGCCTCCTTGGCGCCCTGCTCGCCGTGGTACTGGATGAAGTCGTCATAGGCGATGACCTCGGCGCGGATAAAGCCCTTCTGAAAATCGGTATGGATCACCCCGGCCGCCTGTGGTGCCGTGGCGCCGACCTTGACGGTCCAGGCGCGCACTTCTTTGACGCCGGCGGTGAAGTAGGTTTGCAGACCGAGCAGGGTATAGCCGGCGCGAATGACGCGATTGAGGCCTGGCTCGTCGAGCCCCAGTTCCTCGAGGAACTCGCTCAGCTCGGCCTCCTCCAGCTCCACCATTTCCGATTCGATGGAGGCGCATACCGGCACCACGGGCGAACCCTCGGCCTGGGCAAATTCCGTCACCTTGTCGAGTAGCGGGTTGTTGTCAAAGCCGTCTTCCGCCACATTGGCGATGTACATGGTGGGTTTGATGGTGAGCAGAAAAAACTCCCGCAACAACAGGGTCTGGTCTTTATCCAGGCCCATGGCGCGCACCGGGTTACCGGCATCCAGCTGCGCCTTGACCTTCTCCAGCAAATCGACCTTTACCCTGGCCTCTTTGTCGCCGGACTTGGCCACCTTACCGTAACGGTGCAGGGCCTTTTCCACCGAGTCCATATCCGCCAGGGCCAGCTCGGTATTGATGATCTCGATATCACTCAGGGGGTCAATCTTGCCGGCCACGTGAATGACATCGTCATTTTCAAAACAACGCACCACATGGGCAATGGCGTCGGTCTCACGGATATTGGCGAGAAATTTATTGCCCAGACCTTCACCCTTGGAGGCCCCGGCCACCAGGCCGGCGATATCGACAAACTCCATGGTCGTGGGCAGCACCCGTTCCGGATGGACAATGGCGGCCAGTTTTTCCAGGCGCGGGTCCGGCATAGGGACCACCCCCACATTGGGTTCTATGGTGCAAAAGGGATAGTTTTCCGCCTGAATGCCTGCTCGGGTCAGGGCATTGAATAATGTTGACTTGCCAACATTGGGCAGGCCGACGATTCCACATTTAAATCCCATAACAACCTCTTTATAACCACGGGGCACACTGGGTTCACGGGGCGATCATATTGACACCCGCTTTGTGCCCTGTTTCATTAGCCGAACGTTAAAATTCAGCAAAAAGCCACGTTTATACTGCAGTAGCTTCAAATAGTTAATCACTTGAGCCAGGTGTATCTTTGTCAGCTGCTCGACACATTTTATTTCAAGCAACAAACTGTCTTCTACAATAATGTCGGCACGAAAACCTATACCAAGGTCATGGCCTTTATAAGTTACCGGCAACTCTCGCTGCGACTCTGCCTTGAGTCCCTTGGCTAGCAACTCGAACAAAAGGGCTTTTTCGTAAACGGATTCCAGAAAGCCTGGACCCAACTCACGATGAACATTAAAAACACAATCCAGTGTCTGATTAATTAGTTCCTCTGAACATTCTTTCAGAGTTACCAACTTCAAGACATCCCTATCTTGCTCCTGTCATATATTTTCCCTGTGTGCCCCGTATTCCCCGTGGCTAATGAGTTCGTCTGAACATTCTTTCAGAGTTACCGACTTCAAGACATCCCTATCTTGCTCCTGATACATTTTCCCCTGTGTGCCCCGTGTTCCCCGTGGCTAATTACTACTATGTAGCTGATTCATTGCCTTTTGCAGGTCACCCGCGAGAACCTCCGGCACAACACGCAAGGCATCATCAATCGCAGTTTTAATCGCCCGCTCATCATCGGCGGAGACTTTGCTTAACACATGGCCGGTGACCATTTCTTTCTGGCCGGGATGACCAATACCGATGCGCAAGCGGTAAAAGTCCTTGCCCATGCGGCTCATAATATCGCGCAGACCATTATGACCACCGTGACCGCCGCCCTTTTTGAGGCGGACGATTCCCGGTTCCAGGTCCAGCTCGTCGTGCGCGACGAGAATATTCTCCAGAGGAATTTTGTAAAACTGGCAAACCGCCTGCACGGCCTGGCCACTCAGGTTCATAAAGGTTTCGGGTTTTAACAGCCAGACATCCTGACCCGCATGACTAAAGCGCGCCAGTTGACCATGAAACTTTTTTTCGGATTTAAAGCTGACCTGCCGCTGTTGCGCCAGTGCCTCTACAAACCAAAAACCGGCGTTGTGCCGGGTTGCCTCGTATTCCCTGCCTGGATTTCCCAGGCCGACAATGAGTGCAATTCCGCCAGACAACGCCGGTTCCTGTCCGCAGTGAGGTGCTTAAGCCTCGCCGCCTTCTGCTGCTTCTTCTCCAGCTGTTTCGCTGTCTTCCTTGGCGCCACGCGGCAAGTGGACCGAGGCAACGGGCTGATCGTGATCGGCGCCGTGCGTCAACTCAACCAGCTCGACACCCTTGGGGGGCTGGATATCGGTCATATGGAAAATGCCATTCATTTCCAGGCCGATGAGATCTACCTCGATAAATTCCGGCAGGTCCTTGGGCAGACAGGAAACTTCCACATCGGTAACGCTGTGCGTGACCAGACCGCCTTCCTTGACCCCGGGGCACTGCTCTTCATTAATGAAATGCAGTGGCACCTGAACACGGATCTTTTCCTTGGCGCTGACGCGCTGCAGGTCGATGTGATTAATTATCGGCTTGCTGGGATGACGTTGCACATCTTTGAGAATGGCGCTGTCTTCCTTGCCGTTTAATTTCACTGTGAGGATATGCGAAAAGAATGCCTCATTATCCAGGTGATGCATCAGTTCGTTATGGTTTAATGTGATCGAAGTGGGTTCCTTGCCTGCACCATACAGAATTGCAGGAACCTTACCCGTACGACGCAGGCGGCGGCTCGCACCCTTACCCAGGTCATTGCGTGGTTCTGCTTCGAGAATAAAATTCTCAGCCATGTTAGTACTCCTTAAAAGGATTAAAAAAATACAATCACCGAAGTGACTGCCCTCCCCCGCGACCAGGAGAGGTTGCTTACCTTGAACGCCCCACCGCAAGGCGGGCCCTTCAAAATCTCATCGCCCCACAAAGGGCCTAGTCTACAAAGAGACTGCTTACCGATTCTTCGTTACTGACGCGGCGCATGGTCTCGGCCAGCAACTCGGCAATACTCAATTGTCGAATCTTGTCACAGGCCTGGGCCGCCGCCGACAGCGGTATGGTGTCGGTGACCACAATTTCATCCAGCGCCGAGGCAATAATGTTGGCGACGGCCGGGCCGGAAAATACCGGATGCGTACAATAGGCCACAACCTTTTTGGCGCCATGTGACTTTAAGGCGCCTGCCGCCTGGCACAGGGTGCCCGCGGTATCGACCAGGTCATCGACAATCACGCAGGTCCGGCCCTCGACGTCACCGATAATATTCATGATCTGCGCCACATTGGCGCGGGGGCGACGTTTATCAATAATCGCCAGGTCGGCATCGTCCAGTCGCTTGGCCAGCGCCCGGGCGCGCACCACGCCACCCACATCCGGCGACACCACCATCAGGTCGGGGTGTTTTTGCCGCCAGACATCACCCAGCAAAATAGGCGAGGCATAGACGTTGTCCACCGGGATATCAAAAAATCCCTGAATCTGGTCGGCATGCAGGTCAACGGTCAGGACCCGATCCGCGCCCACGGCGCCAATCATGTCGGCAATCACCTTGGCCGTAATCGGCACACGCGCCGAACGCGGACGCCGATCCTGGCGGGCATAACCAAAATACGGTATCACCGCCGTTACCCGCGCCGCCGAGGAGCGGCGCATGGCATCGATCATCACCAGCAGTTCCATCAGGTTATCGTTGGTCGGCGCGCAGGTCGGCTGGACAATGAAGACGTCCCGGCCGCGCACGTTTTCCATGACCTCGACCATCACTTCACCATCGCTGAAGCGGCCCACAATGACCTTGCCCAACGACATGTGCAAATGTTCGGCAATGCTCTGCGCCAGCTGCGGGTTTGCATTCCCCGAGAAGACCATCATACTGCTGTCGGTCACGTTAACCCCTTCCATTGAAAAACAGGCTCTAGGTTCTAGGTTCTAGGTACCAGGAAAAAACATCATAGCCATCCATTCGATACTACTGCATGTCTTAATACCTGAGTCCTCGTCCCTCGAACCCAGGCCCTGTCTCTAAAACACAGGTTCTAGTATCGAGGTACTAGGTCCTAGGTCCTCGTCCCTAGGCCCTATCTTTATATGGCTGGGCCGCCAGGATTACTCGGGACTCTGTCCCTCGCCCTGCGGGCCCGCCTTCGGCGGTTCAGTTTCACTTCGTGAAACTGTCGAACCTTGAGGTTCTCATCCTGGCGGGACAAGCACCGTGCCAAAAAATTTGGCTGGGCCGCCAGGATTCGAACCTGGGGATGCTGGGATCAAAACCCAGTGCCTTACCGCTTGGCGACGGCCCAATAAAATATAGTGACGAGGAAATCTCAATAAATAGCCTCGATACTCGTCCCTCGTTACTCGGCCCTGTTTGTATAAAGTGGTGATCGATTACACCCCCGGGCCACAAATCCTTGCCAGTGTTTTGACAATGCTGTCCAGGCCTGACGGGCCGCCTGTTCTGACTCGAAGGGGGCAAATACGCAGGCCCCGGTGCCGGTCATCCGCGCCGGGCCGTAGTGGGATAGTGCTGCCAGGGCCCTGGCCACCTCGGGATAGCGGCGGCATACCACCGCTTCGCAGACATTGCCTGCTCGTCCGGCCAGAAAGTCGCGTATTGTAATGGCTGGGCATGTTCGGTTCAATTGCGAATCGGAAAAAACCTCGGCGGTGGAGACACTTACCGCGGGGGCCAGAACCACGTACCAGGGCTCGGGCAGGTCGTCCAGGGGCTGGAGTTGTTCGCCCACGCCCTCGGCCCAGGCCGCCTGGCCGCGCACGAAGACCGGCACATCGGCCCCCAGTTGCAGGCCCAGCTCTGCCAGGGTGTCGTCATCCAGACCGCAGCCCCAGAGCTGGTTGAGCGCCACCAGGGTGGTGGCCGCGTCGGAACTGCCGCCCCCCAGGCCGCCCCCCAGGGGCAGGCGTTTGTCGATGCGGATCCGCACACCATGTTCGACCCCGGCATACTGCTGTAAGCGCTGGGCCGCGCGACAGACCAGGTCCTGCGCCGGCGGGATCTGGGGGTTGCCCGCCACCCGCTCGATGGCGCCGCCCGCGGTGACCTCGAAATACAGTGTGTCGCCATAGTCCAGAAACTGGAACACGCTCTGCAACAGGTGATAGCCGTCGGCCCTTCGGGCGGTGATGTGCAAAAAGAGGTTGAGTTTGGCCGGGGCAAACCAGGCCGCTGTCGCAGGGAGTGTGGTCATGGCTGTTATCGTGTACCGAGCTGTAAACGCATTTCGTGGCTATTTTGCCATGTAAAGGCCAGCGACGGTAAATCCTGCTGCGCCGCCACGCCGGTCCCCGCCAGGCGCCGGCCGCGGACATCGAAGCCGGCTCTGAAACAGGGCTCCACAAAGCGCATGGCCTGGTGCATGTCTTCGCGCAAATGCACGCGACAACCCCGGTGGGGTTCATAGGGGATCAACACCGACCAGGCCTGGCGCTCATCCTCTACGGCCTGGCGCTGCCGGTCCGCCGTGCTCCAGCGATAGATCCAGATTTGTCGGCCGGCATAGTCCACGGCCAGATACTCGCCGGGTTGAATGCGGCTGACATCAAACACCCACGCGGCGGCGTTGTCTGTCGGTGCACCGGCCGGGCCACAGCTTTTCAGCAGGGGGATGAGGAGCAGCCCCAGGCCCACAATGACCAGCAACTTGAGCATTCCAATGAGTTGGCGACGTTGCATAGTGGTTTTTATCCATCGGCCGGGTTCCGCCGTCGGCGCCGGCGCGGTTGCGTCAGGTGTTGGGCAGGCCCAGTTGCCACTGGTCGATCACCAGGCGGACATCGAGGTCATCGCGCTGCATAAACAGCCTTTTGGGCAGGGCGGTATGGTTGACCTGCTGATAGCCACGATAATCCAGTTGCCAGCCACCCTGCTGTAATTGCTTGAGTTTTCCGGCGAGGAGTTGCACCTC
>JAWOIE010000261.1:0-2592 GCA_046484825.1 Gammaproteobacteria bacterium
ACTCGGCGAACTGGGCCTCGTCGTTGGCGTCGGCAATTGAGCCAGGCCGCAGCCCGTCGCCGATTGAGAACGCCACGTCGCGGGCGGCCATGATCTCGCAAATCTCGTCCCAGTGCGTGTGCAGGAAGTTTTCCTGCTTGTGCACCTGGCACCATCGGGCCATGATCGAGCCGCCGCGGGAGACGATGCCAGTGAGTCGCTCGGCGGTCAGCGGCACGTAGCGCAGCAATACACCGGCGTGGATGGTGAAGTAGTCCACGCCCTGCTCGGCCTGTTCGATGAGGGTGTCGCGGAACATCTCCCAGGTGAGGTCTTCGGCCTTGCCCTCGACCTTTTCCAGCGCCTGGTAGATGGGCACGGTGCCGATGGGCATGGGCGAGTTGCGCAGGATCCACTCGCGGGTCTCGTGGATGTTCTTGCCGGTGCTGAGATCCATCAGGGTATCGCCACCCCAGCGCGCCGACCAGACCATTTTCTCTACCTCTTCGGCAATGGAGGAGGTCACCGCCGAGTTGCCGATGTTGGTGTTGATCTTCACGCGGAAGTTGCGCCCGATGATCATCGGCTCCAGCTCCGGGTGGTTGATGTTGGCCGGGATAATGGCGCGGCCGGCGGCGACTTCGGCGCGGACAAACTCGGGGGTGATCAGATCGGGGATGCTGGCGCCAAAGTTCTCCCCCTGGTGCTGGCGCAGCAGTTTTTCGTAGCGGTGATCGTTGCGCATCTGCTGCAGGTAGTTGTTCTCGCGAATGGCGATAAATTCCATTTCCGGCGTGACCATACCACGGCGGGCATAGTGCATCTGGCTGACATTTTTACCGGGCCGCGCCTTGCGCGGCGCGTGGATGTGCTCAAAACGCAGGTGGGCCAGGGCGGGGTCGCTCTGGCGCTGGGCCCCGAATTCACTGCTTGGGCCACTGAGCTGTTCGCTGTCGTCGCGCTCGGCGATCCAGCCGGCGCGCAGTGGCGGCAGGCCCTTGAGCAGGTCGATGTGCACCGTCGGGTCGGTATAGGGACCGGAGGTGTCGTAGATATAGATGGGGGGATTGGGCTCGTCGCCCTGCGCGGTGATGGTGGATTCCTGCTCGACCTCGCGCATGGGTACGCGAATATCGGGGCGGCTGCCTTCGACATGGATCTTGGTCGAGGCGGGGAACGGCCGGGTGACGTCGTCGGATAGCTGGGCCGTTCTTTTGATAAAGTCTTCTGGGATAGCACTCATGGTTTCGTCCTCTGGATGAATTCGGGACGACCGCGGCCTCTGTGGGCTTGGGGGGATTGGCCTTGCCTACGCCGGCATTATCCGGATCAGGTCATCGTTAGGGTATTTCTCAGTCCTGTTAGCCGCCAGCGCATACACCGGCTTTGCTACACGCCTTGCAAGGCCGTCATGTGTCGGGCGGCTTGCAAGACGGCTAACGGGACACCCCCGGCAGTCGAACCGCCAAGGTAATCCATCGCCTGAGGCTTTGCAAGCAGACGCCATTATCCCCTTGAAAATACGGGGGAAATTGCATTCATTAGCCCGCCCTTGGGGGGCATAAAGGAGTTTGCTTGTCAGCACCGGCCAACTTGCATACCCTTGGTGCCCCTGAAGGGAGGAGCCTGAGCCATGACAATGACAAATATCGAACTTGCTCGTTACAACATGATTGAACAGCAAATTCGTCCCTGGGACGTAATGGATGATCGGGTGCTGGACCTACTGGTGCAGGTGCCGCGTGAGGCCTTTGTCCCCGACGCCTACAAGGCCCTGGCCTTTACCGACATGCCCCTGCCCCTGGGACACGGCCAGTGCATGATGCCGCCCAAACTGGAGGCGCGGATTCTGCAGGCCCTGGCGCCGCAACCCCATGAGACTATTCTGGAGATCGGCACCGGCAGCGGCTACTTCACCGCCCTGCTGGCGCGCTCCGCCGCCCACGTCTACAGCGTCGATCTGTACGCCGACCTGAGCGAACAGGCCGGGCGTCACCTGGAAGAACAGAACATTCACAACGTCACCCTCGAGGTCGGCGACGCCGCTCAGGGCTGGAGCCATCACGACCGTGTCGATGCCATTGTCATTACCGCGGCCCTGCCGGTGCTACCGGACCCGTTTCGTCAGGACATTAAGGTCGGCGGTCGCCTGCTCGCCATTGTGGGTGAAAGCCCCAGCATGGAAGTACAACTGATTCGCCGTACCGGCGAACGCGACTGGACCACCGAGAATCTGTTCGAGACCGACATGCCCTGCCTGACCAACGCCCGCCAGCCGGAACGGTTTGTACTTTGAAGACATAGGGCCGAGGGATGAGGGCCTGGCCTCCAGGCCCTGGAACCTAGAGGCGTCATCAAGTCATCTCATAGAACGCTTTCAGCGTTCATCATGAGTACCCTTGGCCCAAAGAATCCCTTCGGGCTCCATTATGGGTACCTCAACTTTCGTTCCGGAAGTTCTAGGCAACCTCCGGTGTCAGGGCAACCTACGCTACGGCACACTTAGAACCCCCGCGTCACCCAAAGAACCTCTTTGAGTTTCATTATGGGCACCTTCGCCTCTGGCTCCAGGCGTCATCAAGTCATCTCTTAGAACGCTTTCAGCGTTCATTA
>JAWOIE010000132.1:0-3266 GCA_046484825.1 Gammaproteobacteria bacterium
GCACTTTTATGGATTTCCGTCATCACTACCCTATCAAACCTAACACACTCAGAAAAATAATAAACACCGCCAGCGGACTGACATATTTCAACAGGGTCATCCACAACGTACACATGTCGCCATGACGAACGTTGATCTCGTCACGCACGGATTCACGCTGCATCACCCAGCCGACAAAGATCGCGGTCAGCATACCGCCCAGGGGCAACATAATATTGGCCGTGGCAAAATCTACCACTTCAAAAAAGGTCAGCGAAAAAAATGGTTGCCTGAGGCCAAAGGTCTCCAACCCTGCCCAACCCAGCACGATGGACAGAATATCGCGAAGCGTCGTCCCCGTGGCGGAAAAAATTGAGGCAATACCCAGCAACCAGACTACGGCGCCGGCCCAGGCCGCCGCCGCGACACGCGTCATAGCGCGGCGTTCGACCATCCAGGCGATAGCCGGCTCGATCAGGGAAATGGCTGAACTCCAGGCGGCAAAGAATAATAAAATAAAAAATAAAAAACCAAAAAAGGCGCCACCGGGCATCGCCCCAAAGGCGAGTGGCAGGGTCTGGAAAATCAGGCCGGGACCGCTGGCCGGGTCCAGTTGATAGGTAAAGACAATAGGGAAAATGGCCAGCCCCGCCAACAAGGCCACCACGGTATCGAGCAGCACAATGCTCAGGGTGGCATGTGAAATAGACACCGTGCGGCCAAGATAGGCGCCGTAGGGCATGATGGCCCCCATGCCCAGACTCAGGGTAAAAAAGGAATGCCCCATAGCGACCAGGATCGGCTTTGCCGTCAGCTCGCGTACGCCACTCTCATTGACGGTGTAGATCAGCTTGGCAAAATCGGGCTGAAAGAGAAACCGCACCGCCTCGGCAAAACCCTCGCTGTTAAGGCCGTAGCCCACAAGGACGATGAGCAGCAGAAATAATAATGGCATCAGAATGCGCACCAGCTTTTCCAGCCCCTCACGCACGCCGCGCGCGACCACGACCATGGTGAGTACGACAAAAATCGTGTGCCAGGCCAGCAGGTTTTCAGGGTCCGAAACAAAGTCACTGTAGATACTGCGTATGCCACTGGGCGTCTGATGGGTAAAGGCACCGGAGATGGCTCGCAGGCTGTAGGCCATAACCTCACCCGCCACCACGCTGTAATACGACAGGATCAAAAAACCGGCAACCATGCCCATCCAGCCCAGCGCCTGCCAGGCGGGGCTCTTGCCGGCCTCGATTGCCAGGGTATACATGGTGTTGACAGGACTCTGCCGTCCACGCCGGCCAAGCATGATCTCCGCCATCATAATGGGCATACCGATCAAAAACACAAACACCACATACATGAGCACAAAGGCGCCACCGCCATATTCACCGGCGATATAGGGAAACTTCCAGATATTGCCCAGACCAATGGCGGAACCCACTGCGGCAAACACAAACAGCAGGCCACTGGACCAGACCCCGTGGATGGATGTCTTTAGCATGGTGTCCTGGCCTGCCTGTCTCTGTACATGCTGTCTGCCTGTCTGTTAACGACCCACCTCTCGATCCAGTTCACCACTGCGTAATTTCGCCAGATACGCCTGCAGCGCACCGCGCACCTTGCCGTGCAACAAATACAGGGCAATGAAGTTGGGAAAGGCCATGGCCAGGATTAGCAGATCGCTAAAATCCAGAATATTGCTGGCACTGGTCACTGAGCCGATGACCACAAACAGAATAAAAATCAGACGATAGGCCAGGGTCGCCCGTTCACCAAACATATAGGTCCAGCAGCGTTCACCGTAATAGGACCAGGAAATCATGGTGCTGTAGGCGAACAATACCACCGAAATGGACAAAATAATCGGAAACCAGGAGATCGCCGAACCAAAGGCCGCCGCCGTCAGCGCCGCCCCCTGCTTGGTGGCCACCAGGTGCGCGGTCTCCGGGCTGTTATAAACACCGCTGACAATAATCACCAGGGCCGTCATGGTACAAATCACCACGGTATCGATAAAGGGTTCCATCAGGGCGACAATTCCCTGACGCACCGGGTAGGCCACCTTTGCCGTCGCATGGGCAATGGCGGCGGAGCCAATGCCCGCCTCACTGGAAAACGCCGCCCGTTTAAAGCCCTGCACCAGCACCCCGATGAGACCACCGACACCGGCCGCCGGGGTAAAGGCCTCCGTAAAGATGGTGCCAAAGGCCGCCGGGATCTGCGCCGCATTGGAGAGAATAATCCAGATACAGGCCAGCAGATAAATCCCCATCATGGTCGGGACAATGGCCTCAGCGGTATGGGCGATGCGACGAATGCCGCCAATGATCACCACCCCTACCAGCGCCCCCATGACGACGCCATAGATCCAGGGCTGCTCCACCAGGATCGGCACCTGTTGTTTCACCGCCGTCAGTGACTGACTGACCTGAAAGGCGTTGCCCGCCCCCAGCGACCCACCAATGGTGAGAACACAAAACAGAATGGCCAGGACCTTACCCGTCTGGCTCCAGCCCCTCTCGGCAAAACCACGTGACAGATACTCCATCGCCCCGCCCATGATGTGTCCATCGGGACGCACCTCACGATACATCTGTGCCAGGGTCGCCTCGGTGAACTTGGAGGTCATACCGAGCAAACCGGCGACAATCATCCAGAACGTGGCACCCGGGCCGCCGATCATAATGGCAATGGCCACTCCGGCAATATTGCCCAGCCCCACGGTGGCCGACAGCGCGGTGGTCAGCGCCTGGAAGGAGGTGACCTCCCCCGCCGCACCGGCAACATTATAGCGACCCCGCAGGATATGGTAGGCGTGGCGGAACATGCGCAGATTAATAAAGCCCATCCGCACCGTCAGGAAGGTGGCCCCCACCACCAGCCAACCGACAATAAACGGCATCTCGGCCGCACCGGGCATGACATCAAAAAACAGGACATTGGCCAGATAACCGTTCAGGACGCCAAACCAGTCATTCAAGGTGCGCGTGGCCCCCACTGTTTCAGCCGCCACCACGGCCTGGCTCAGTGTCAGCAGGACGGCCACGGGCAGCCAGCGCCCCAGCCACGTATATATAGTATTGCTCATCAATGCTCTCCCCGGGCGATTACGCGTAATCGCAAAGCTGATTATTATTCCGGCTATTATTCAGGATGCCGCCGTCATGCTCAAGGGAACAGTACCCCCTACATCCATTAAGATGTTTTGCCAGCACACCTGATATAATCCCTGCATGGCTAAGAAACCCAAAAGCAAAGGCAGCACCTCCAGCACCATCGCCCTGAACAAG
>JAWOIE010000178.1:0-17386 GCA_046484825.1 Gammaproteobacteria bacterium
GCTTATCTGCCCGCATTTGCCCAACTCCTCAAGGATAATGCCCGCTGTAGCAGTTTCGGCATTGCCACGGGGCGGCGACTTGATTCGGCACTCAAACTCATTAAGCGTTATAAAATTCCGACCCCGGATGCCCTGGTCACCAGTCTGGGGACGGAAATCCACTATGGTACCTACCTGACCAATGACACCGCCTGGACCGATCACATCGATTATCTATGGAATCCCGGCAAGGTGCGCGGGGTGTTGCAGGACCTGCCCGGCCTCACCCTGCAGGATAAGGTCGAGCAGTCCCGCTTCAAAATCAGTTACTTTTATGATGCGCAAAATGCCCCGGCGCTAGATGAGATTCGGCAGCTGTTGTTAAAGCACGAACAGACCGTGAATGTGGTCTTTTCCTTTGGTCAGTTTCTTGATGTGGTGCCCGTGCGCGCCTCAAAAGGGCTCGCCCTGCGCTGGTATGCGGAGCAGTGGGATATCCCCCTTGACCATATTCTGGTTGCCGGTGGCTCCGGCGCCGATGAAGACATGATTCGGGGTAACACCCTAGCGGTGCTGGTGGAAAACCGCCATAACGAGGAACTGTCTGAATTGATTGACCTGGATCGCGTCTACTTCGCGACCCAGCCCTATGCCGCCGGGATTATTGAAGCTATTGACTACTATGATTTTTTCAATGCCTGCCGGGTGCCGGAGGCATGACGCAACTATTATTGTGCACAGACCTGGACCGCACCTTAGTGCCCAATGGTCCTCAACCCGAGTCACCACAGGCGCGGCCCATGTTCAAGCACCTCGCGGCACATCCCCAGGTGACCCTGGTCTACGTCAGTGGCCGCCACCAGGCGCTGGTGGAGGAGGCGGTGACCACGTATGACCTGCCCATGGCCGATTATGTCATTGGCGATGTCGGTTCCACCCTGTACCGTATCCAGGGTACACGGTGGACCTACCTGCAAGAATGGGAGCAACACATTCATTCGGACTGGCAGTCCAGGTCCGCCAGCGAGTTACACGGATTAATTAGCGGCATTGACGCGCTGACGCTACAAGAGGCGGAAAAACAAAATGCCTACAAGCTCAGCTACTATGTCAGTCTGAATGCAGACCATGAAGGCATTCTGGCCAACATCCGGCAGACCTTCGCCAGCGCCAGCATCAGGGCCCATGTGATCTGGAGCATCGATGAGCAGGCCCATGTGGGGCTACTGGATATTCTCCCGGCCAGCGCCGGCAAGCGCCAGGCCATCGAATTTCTGATGCAAAGCCTGGGATTTGATTACGACACCACGGTCTTTGCCGGTGACAGCGGCAACGATATCGATGTCCTGTGCAGTCCCATCCCTGCCGTGCTGGTCGCCAATGCCAGTACCGAGGTCAGGCAGGCCGCACTCAAACAGGCACGACAGCAGCAGGCCGACAATCTTTATCTGGCACGGGGTGACTTTATGGGGATGAATGGCAATTATAGTGCCGGCATCATCGAAGGCGTGGTGCATTATCTACCACAGGTGCAGGACTGGCTCCAGGTGGAATGATGCAGGATAAACGTCCGGTAATTTTTGGTGAAGTATTATTCGACTGTTTTCCCGATGGGCGTCGGGTCCTCGGGGGCGCGCCGTTTAACGTCGCCTGGCACTGCCAGGCCTTCGGCCTGAAGCCCCTGTTCATATCCCGAGTCGGTGTCGATGCAGCGGGTCAGGAGATTCAAGCCGCTATGCAGGACTGGCACATGGATCTGACCGGCCTGCAACAGGACAGGGACCACCCCACCGGCATGGTGACGGTCAGCTTTGCTGCGGGTGAGCCCGCGTATCACATCGTGGAAAACAGCGCCTGGGACTTTATCGACGTCACCGAACTGCCTGACCTGGATACGCAAGGCGTTCTCTATCATGGCTCACTGGCAACGCGCCATCCCCTTTCCGCCAACACCCTGGAACAAATCCATCGACAGTGGCGCGGCTCCATCTTTATTGATGTCAATCTGCGCACACCCTGGTGGTCGATACGGCAAATTGAAAGCCTGATCCGTGGCCGACAGTGGCTCAAGCTCAATCGTGACGAGCTGGCGTTGCTGGTGCCACAGAAGCAGGGCGTCGAGATGCAGGCGCGGTATTTACTGGCACATTATGAAATTTCCCTGGTAATTATCACCCTGGGCGCCGCCGGGGCCATGGCCATCGACACGCATGACAGCTGGCATGTTAAACCGCAGACGTCGGCTACGGTGGTCGATACCGTCGGTGCTGGAGATGCCTTTAGCAGTGTGTTACTTTTGGGACAGTTGCGGGGCTGGTCACTGCAGGATACGCTGGAGCGTGCCCAGCAATTTGCCGGGGCGGTCGTCCAGCAGCAGGGTGCAACAAGCCGGGACGCCGGCTTTTATCATGACTTTATTCGCGACTGGGCGCTCTAGCCTCGAAGCGGCGGGCCGCAACCTAAACATTCGGGCGGGCATCACCGGCCAAAACCAAAAACAGACAACTGACATCCTATAATGTACGAACAAGTCTCACATTCGCTGCTCAATGAAATCCTGATCAAGCTCAATCCTGAGATCAAACAACAGGAGCTGCGGCATTTCTATACCCGTCTGGGCGCCAATTTTTATTCCATCTATTCACTCTTTAATCTTCTATATGGCGACCGCGAAGACTTTGAAGACCAGGCCCTGTGTCTGGTGGAGACCATGGCGCGTCAATACATTGCCCGTTCGGAATACCTCAAAGGCAAGGACCTGGATCGCGAGAAAAATCATAACTGGTTCTTGAGTCAGAAGTGGACGGGCATGGCTCTTTATACCGATGGTTTTTCCGCCAATCTGAAAGGGCTCAATGACAAGCTGGATTACTTCGATGAGCTCGGCATCAATATGATTCACATCATGCCCATCCTGGCGTGCCCGGAGGGTAATAGCGATGGCGGCTATGCCGTCAGTAATTTTCGCAAGGTCGACCGCCGTGTCGGTACAAACGAGGACCTGCACCGCCTAAGTCAGTCATTACAAGAGCGTGACATCCTGCTGACCCTCGACGTGGTCGTCAATCATACCTCCGATGAGCATGAATGGGCCAAACGGGCCCGCCAGGGCGAGACAAAGTACCAGGACTACTATTATTTGTTCGACAGTCGTGAAATCCCCGACATGTTTGAGAAGACCATGCCGGAGATCTTTCCGGAGACCGCGCCCGGGAACTTTACCTGGGACGAGGCCATGAACAAATGGGTCATGACGGTCTTTAATCAGTACCAGTGGGATTTGAATTATCGCAACCCGGCGGTGTTTATCGAGATGCTCGATATTATTTTTTTCTGGGCCAATCAGGGGGCCGATATTATTCGCCTGGACGCGGTGGCTTTTTTATGGAAAAAGATTGGCAGTACCTGCCAGAATGAGCGTGAGGCGCACCTGATTTTACAATTGATGAAGGACTGCTGCCAGGTCACCGCGCCGGGGGTATTATTTATTGCCGAGGCCATTGTCGCCCCCGTGGAGATTATCAAGTATTTCGGCGAGGACGCCATCAATGCCAAGGAATGTGAGATCGCCTATAACGCCACCTTCATGGCGCTGATGTGGGACGCCGTGGCCACCAAGAATTCCAAGCTGCTCTACCAGGGCCTGAAGAGTCTGCCCAATAAGCTGGACCGCGCCACCTGGCTAAACTATATCCGCTGCCATGACGACATCGGCCTGGGCTTTGATGATGACGATATCCTCGCGGTGGGTTATGACCCGGCAAAACATCGTAGATTTCTGATCGATTACTACACCGGAAATTACAGCGACTCCGATGCGCGTGGCTTTCCCTTTGGCCACAACCACAAAACCGGTGATGCCCGAATCTCCGGCTCGCTGGCCTCACTGGTGGGTCTGGAGACGGCGCTGGCCTCGAAGGACCCGCAACGCATTGATAATGCGGTGCGTCATATTATTCTGTTACACAGTCTGATTCTGTCCTTCGGTGGTATCCCACTGCTGTATTACGGGGATGAACTCGGCAGTCTCAATGATTGCAGCTTTCTTGAGGATTACACCAAGGCCCATGACAGTCGCTGGGCGCACCGGCCAAAGTTTGACTGGGAGCTCGCCGCCCTGAGGAATCAAGCCGGGACCGTACAGCACCGAATCTTTAACGCCATTCAAAAAATGATTGCCGTACGCAAGGAAATCAGCGCCTTTGCCGATTATAATAATCGCGAACTTCTCGCCGTGGACAACCCGCACCTGTTCGTGTTTTCCCGCTATGATTTGACCAGCACTACCGGCGGTGTGCTGGTGGTGGTCAATTTTGACGCCCATCCTCAGCACCTGGACCTGAATCAGCCGCTGATCCAGGCCGTGCTCTCCTATGACAGGGCCAGGGACCTGGTGTCCGGCGTCACCCCGGCAATGCTCAAGGACCAGCTCGTGATCCCCCCCTATCATTTCTACTGGTTATCGGATCAACAATAAGCCTGCATTCTCAGGTGATGACATCAGGCGCACTGCGCCCGCCAAGGGTCTCGATCTCCACCACGCTACGGGCGATGTCAATCAAATCCGCTAATGCCACCTGCGTATCCAGGTCGTGCAGCTTCGGATCGGCCACATAGCGTTCAATATAAATCCTCAGCGTAGCCCCTTCAGTACCCGTACCCGAGAGCCGATAGACAATACGCGACTCATCCTCGAACTGAATACGGATGCCCTGATGAGCGCTGACGGTGTGATCCACCGGGTCGGTGTAGCAAAAATCATCCGCCGCGCGAACCGCATGGGACAGGAGCATTGTACCGGGCAGGGTGGCAATGTTTTCCCGCAGCCGGGCAATGAGCTGGTCGGCGATCTCGCTATCCAGCGCTTCATAGTCGTGTCGACTATAGTAGTGGCGACCAAACTGCTGCCAGTGGGCGCGGGTAATGGCCTCGACGGATTGCTGTTTAATGGCAATCAGGTTGAGCCAGAACAGGACCGCCCAGAGCCCGTCCTTTTCCCGGATGTGATCCGAGCCGGAGCCAAAACTCTCTTCACCGCACAGGCTAATGCGCCGGTCGTCGAGCAAGTTGCCAAAGAACTTCCATCCGGTGGGGGTCTCATAGCAATCAATGCCCAGCTGCTCTGCGACCTTATCCACCGCGCGGCTGGTCGGCAGTGAGCGGGCCACGCCACGGATCCCCGAGGTGTAGCCTGGGAGGAGGTGGGCATTGGCCGCCATAATGGCCAGACTGTCACTGGGATTGACAAAAAAATTCCGCCCCAGAATCATATTGCGGTCGCCATCGCCGTCCGAGGCGGCGCCAAAGTCCGGCGCGGTGGCACCGGCGTTCATGCGTTGCACCAGTTCCGTGGCATGCGCCAGGTTGGGGTCCGGGTGGCCACCGGCAAAATCCTCCTGCGGTATACCATTCATCACCGCGTCGGTATTGGCCGCCAGGCGCCCTTCAAAAATCGCTTTGGCATAGGGTCCGGTAATGGCGTGCATGGCATCAAAACACATGCTAAAGCGACCGGAGTCGAAGAGTGCGCGGATACGGTCAAAGTCAAACAGGGCCTCCATCAGCGCGCCATAGTCACGCACCGGGTCAATCACCTCGACCTGCATATCGCCCAGCTGACAGGTGTGCTGTTTATGCAGGGGAATATCCTCGGCATCCGCCAGCACATAGTGCGTCAGGGCCTTGCTCGATGCGTAGACCGCATCGGTAAACGTGGAGGGTGCCGGCCCGCCATTGGCAATATTGAACTTGATGCCAAAGTCACCCTCGGGACCGCCGGGATTGTGACTGGCAGAGAGAACAATACCACCGGCGGCGTGATATTTTCGAATCAGACAGGACACCGCCGGGGTCGACAGCAGCCCACCCTGGCCGACCATGACCCGCCGCACACCATTGGCTGCGGCCATTTTCAAAAAGACCTGGATAGCCTGGGTATTATAATAACGGCCGTCACCGCCCAGGATTAATAACTGGCCACGCAAGTCTGTGGCGACATTAAAAATGGCCTGGACGAAATTTTCCAGGTAATGGGTTTGCTGAAAAGTCTGAACCTTTTTACGCAAGCCGGAGGTGCCCGGATTTTGATCCTCAAAGGGGCGGGTGTTGATCTGCTGAATATTCATGGTTCCGGTTTATTCCTGTATTTTTTAAATCGCGCTTATGCGTTCTTCTGTTGCGGCAACACTGCATATCAGGGCATCATGCAGAACATGGGCCATGATCCAGACCGGCCCCTGTTGGGAAACGTCTGTCGGCAGACAAACAACAACGGCAATGTGCCTGACATGTTCAACGTTAATTTGAACGGCGATCAAGTATAATGCAGAGGCCCGCACAATGTCTTATATTATGCGCGTGACTGCGCCATTAATGGGCGAATGAAACAAAATAGTGCATACTGAGACCTCCCCCAGGCGGATACCCAATTCACCATGAGACTACTCGCAGCCGACATCGGTGGTACGAATACGCGTTTCCTTAGCGCTGACCTGCGTGACGGTAGCCTCCGTATCGATACTGAAAAGAGTTACCCCAGTACCGCCTATGCGGAGTTTCAGCAGGTGCTGCACGCCTTCCTTGATGACTCTGGCTTACAGGGCAAGATTGACGCCGCCTGTCTGGCCGTCGCCGGTCCGGTCCAGGCCGGCGTCGTCTCCGTCACGAATCTCCCCTGGGTGATTCGTGAGACCGACGTGCAAGCCCGTCTGAATACTCCGAAGGTAAAACTCATTAATGACTTTAGTGCCGTCGGTTATGGCGTGGGGGCGCTCAATGCCGCCGATCTGCTGGTCATACAGGAGGGCGCCCAGCAGGCGCTACATCCGGAGGCCGCCATTATTGGCGCCGGCACGGGGCTGGGTATCGCCCACCGGGTCTGGCGCACGGACCACTATCAGGTCCTGTCCAGCGAGGCCGGTCACGTGGGCTTCGCCCCGGAAACCCCACAACAAACCGCGCTGCTCAGCTGGTTACAGCAACACTATGCCCACGTCAGTGTGGAAATGCTGCTCTCCGGTAGCGGCCTGCTGCTGATCTACCAGTACCTGCACGCCACCAGTGGTATCACCGCATCAGCCAGCATTCAACAGGCCATGCAGCAGAACGATCCGGCGCAGGTCATCACTCAGTACGCCCTGACGGAAAATGATGCGCTCTGTCAGTTGACTCTGGCGTACTTTGTTGAGATCTACGGCGCCGCCGCCGGCAACGCCGCCTTATACTATTACCCGGTGCAGGAAGTGTACATCGCCGGCGGGATCGCGCAGAAAATCAAATCGCAAATGACACACGGTGCCTTTACCGCGGCCTTTTGTAACAAAGGCCCCCTGAGCGCCAACATGAAGCAAATCAGCATAAAGCTCATCCTGCAGGAAAAGGTGGGGCTCTACGGTGCCCTGGCGGTGTTACGGGAACAGTGAATTTCCAGGCGACACTTTCAATACGGCGGCGCGATCGAAAGTAGAAAAAAACGTGATTTATCGTGGCAACTTCCAGACTCACTTATTACCCGCTCAGGGTTCCTGGTCCCGCTCCACCATCCTGACGACATGCTTCAATGGCGACAGGTTGATCTCGTCTATGACGCTACCCTGACGGGATTCGATCACAAAACGAATACTGCGGGCCACGTCGTCCACTTCAATCGCGTGCGTGTCTTCTTCACCTGGGGCAAAGGACAGGTCATGAAAGAAGTCACTCCTGACCATGCCGGGATTGATAATGCCCACCTGTATGCCGCTCCTGCTGCACTCATCGCGCAGTGCCTGGGCGAGGCCACGCAGGGCGAATTTGCCGGCGCAGTAAATAGCGCCGAGGCGGCTACCCTGCAGGGCGGACTCTGAACCCATAAAGACAATCCGACCGGACCGTTGCCGTTTCATAACGGGGACGATCGCGCGCGCCATATAGGCGTGGCTGGTGAAGTTGATATCCATAAGCTGGCGGATCTGTTCATAGGAAAACTCCTCCAGTGAACCAAACTGGCCGCGACCGGCGTTACACACCAGGGCGTCGATGTGCGGCACGTCTTTGACGAGCTGGCCGAGAAAGTCAGGCAGGGTTTCCAGGTCGGCAAGGTCGCAACACAGACCGGTAAATTGCGCATGAACGATGGCCGTTGGTCGGCGGGCAATACCAATGACCCGGTAGCCTGCCTGCAGGAGCAGTTCACAGGTGGCCCTGCCAATGCCGCTACTGGAACCGGTGACGATAACGGTTTTGATTTTAGTCATACGGCCTCTTTGCCCGGCGGGGTGCACGAGAAAAATATACTCTCCGGAATGATGGCAAGCAATTGCGCTTGGCAATATTCCAGCATGGCCTGCTCCAGCGCCAGTGGGTAACTCATCATGCCGGCGGTGTTTTCCATATTGTAGGCAAAGAGCGCGTTGTCGGGATAGAGTTGGGCAACGTTCTGATAAAAGCCCCTGGGGATGCGAAAAGCCCCCAGGCTCACGGAGTGTACCGCCGCCGGATCGATGCGCGCGAAGATCTGCTGGAATAGTTCTGTATACTGCTGTTGATAATCGGGGTGATAGATCATGGGGTCAAAGCGCAGGCCGAGTTTCCAGCCTTGCGCCTGCAGTTTGGTCATGGCCTCAATGCGTTTCGCCACCGAAGGCACGCCGTGTTCGTGTTGTGCGGAAATCGCCTCAGGGGTAAAACTGAAGGCCACCACCACATTGGGCAAGGCGCTGTGTTCCAGCAGGCTGCGTATCTGGGTACTCTTGGTGCGCAACTCCAGCCAGGCGTGCCCATGGCCGGCAAAGGTGGGGAGAAACGCCTGCACAAAGCCCGTCACCGGTTCATAGGCCAGGCTATCGCAATCATAGCCGGAATAAAACCAGGTCTCCTCGCCGGGGTGTCGGGTCGCGGTATCGACAATGGCCTGACGAAAATCCTCATAGTTGACAAAAATGATATAGTGCGCGGAGCGGTACATGCCCTGCAAGAAGCAATAGCGGCAATCATAGACACAGTTGAGCATGTGCGAGAAGTAATAATTGTGCCGACCGCCGATCCCATAGCCGGGCGGCGCGGGTAATACCCGCTCATTATGTTTATCGGCCAGGATCAGGGCGGGTTGCTGTTTTTGCAGGCGAAAATTCTGTCCCTTGCGATTAAAGACCTCGCCATAATGCTGGATCGGCACCCGCGTGGATTTCTCGAAGCGCTGAATGATCGCCTGTGTCTGTGGGTGGTCCCTGACCGCGTCTTCAATATAGATAAACTGCATATCTACACGCCTGTCTCTATATCCAGCGTGCGCTCAAGATACCTGAGGATCTCGCGGCTGTTCTTGAGTTTCGCCATATCGGCGGCGCACCATTCCTCATCGGCATGGCAGGTGCTCCAGCGTTTGAGTAGTTGTTGCAATTGATGTTGCTGGTAGGTAGAAAAGTGCCAGTGTTGCAGGAGCTCGTCATACAGGCTCGGCACGGCGGTGATCTCATGCCAGCGGGCAAGATCGGTGTGTAACTTTGTAATAAATCCTGAGAGGGGCTTAAGTTGTGCGGCGATCTGCTGCGAGACCCAGTGCTTGTCGAGTTTATGGTCGGGGTGCTCGGCATTGTCGGAAACAACTTTCAGACAGTGAACAAACTCGACACTGCTAAAGCGGCTGGCCGCCGGATAAAAACCCGCGGCTTCCATATCGTGCAGCACATCATCTTCGTAGTCCGTCACCGGCTGACTAAAGCTCGTCAGGCTGGCCGTGGCAATCCCCGGCTTGAAGGTGAAGGCGGGGTACCAGCTGTGGCTGTCCTGCTGCCGGGTAATCTTGTGCGCCAGATAGAGTGCACCGATTGCGTGTGTTTTATGACCGGCAATCCCGATATTCAGCCAGGCGGCGGGGTGCTGGGTGAGCCCGGCGAGATAACCGACGGCCGTGGCGGCATTGAGCTGGCCGACACCGGCGACAATGAGCTGAATGTGACCGCCCTGATACACAGGATAGGCCGCCTGCGTCTGGCGCTTTAAGCCGAAGTGTTCGATCAACGGGCGCGCCTCGCAGGCGAGGGCAACGGCGATATTGATAGCGGGGCCCGCACTGGCATTGGGATCGGGCTTAATCATGACAGACCTCATAGCGACTCAGCAGGGACTGGTAATACTCAAGTCCCTCATGCTGCTGACGTTTGCGGGCGCCATTGATAAAAATACGCAGCTTGCTGGCGAGCGTGGCCATGGCCGCCTGACGATCGCCCGGTTTTAGCGGGAGGGTTTGCAGGGCATTGTCCAGCGCCTGAATGCGAAAGCGATCCATACCCCAGTGCTGTTGTGACAACTGGTCTTCATGTCCGCCATATTTTTTGAGCAGGGCGTCTTCGACATACAGTACCGGGTGGCGGGCACAGACCCTGAGCCACAGGTCATAGTCCTCGCAGGCTGGCAGGCGCTCATCAAACAGGCCGACCTGATCGAGCAGTGCCCTGTGCAGCAGTACGGCCGAGGGCGAGATGGCGCACAGAGGCAGACAGCGCTCGAAGATCCAGCCGCCAGCCTTGGCGTGTTTTTTCATGGGATTGACGCGCCGACCCTGGCGAATCCAGATCTCGTCACAGTGACAGAGCTGGTAGTCGGGCTCGGCGGCAATGGCCGCCGCCTGCCTAGCCAGTTTGTCTGGTAGCCATTCATCATCGGAATCGAGCAGGGCCAGCCACTCTCCCCGGGCCTGGCGAATCCCGGTATTGCGCGCGGCGCTGACCCCGGCATTGTCCTGGTAGATATAACGAACCTGTGGATAGCTCTCAGTCACCAGACGGCGGGTCGCATCGGTGGAACCATCGTCGATGACCAGGATCTCGTCTGCCGCACGGCTTTGCGCCAGCACACTGTCCAGCGCACGGGGCAGGGTGTGAGCGCGGTTGTAACTGGGGATAATGACACTGATGTGCATACAGGCGGCAATTCGGGCTATTCGATTTCAGGGCCGACTATTATATAGTATGCGGCAGGTCAAAACAGGGTAGACGCCCATGACAACCCAATTCAAATGCTGGCGCTGTGGCCATGGCCTGGTGGCCCTGCCCAAAAACCTGCCTCGCCTGGAGCAGTGTCCGGCCTGCGAGGCCGATCTGCACGTCTGCCGCTTTTGCCGCTCCTATAAGCCCAGCCTGATTCGCAAGTGCGACCACGACCTGGCCGAGCCTGCCCGCGAGGTGGATATCGCCAACTTCTGCCAGTACTTTCGCGCCAGTAGCCAGGCCTATGTGGCCAAAGAGGCGGACAAGGCGCGGCAAGCACAGGAGAAACTGGCCGCCCTGTTTGGCGAACCTGCGGAGACCGAGCATAAAACGCCGAGTGATGACCCCATGGAAAAACTGAAGTCGTTGTTTAAGGATATCCAGCGCGACTAACGAAGACACTATCTCCCCTGAGCCTCAGCCCTGTTGCGAATCTTTGCGCACAAATTTTTTCTTGGCGGTCTTTTTTGGCGGCAGGGTAAACCAGTCTTCACGGGTAATGGCGTGAAAGTAGTCGGCCTCTTCGATCAATAAATGCGAGGTAGTACTGGGTATGGCCGCGATCTCGACACGCACACCCTCGGCCTTTAAGTGACTCACCAGCTCCACATAGTCCGAGTCACCTGACATGATAATAATAGTGTCGACCTTGCTGGATAACTGGGTGGCCTTGATGGAGAGGGGGATATCGGCGCTCTTGTGACAGGGGCGCACCGAGCCATGATAATTGGCGTGCAGGCGTTCCTGTAGTTTGGAGGAGATTTGTTTACCTTCGCGAAAATAGATCAGGCGATTGAGGGCACGGTTGTCCAGCAGTTTGGGGATGAGGGTGTCAAAGTTGAGCATGGTATGAGTATCATCGGCCTCGCTGTGGATACTGCGCTCGATGTTGTTACCGTCGATCAGGATGGCGACCGACTGGCTGATGGTGACCACAGTGCTGGGTGGATTCGGATTGCCGAGCTGGTTCATATAGAGTGTTTTTTTCCGTCAGGGTTGATGGCTCAAGTATAGCGAATGTCGGTGATAATGTATTCCATATCGCCGTTTGGTGTTCGGACAATGACCTCATCATCAATCTGCTTTTTCATGAGTGCCCGGGCCATAGGGGCGTCCATGCTGATGTAGGCCTTGTCCTGATCAAATTCATCCGGACCGACAATGCGGTAGGTGGTGGCAATACCCTGGGCATTTTCCAGACTTACCCAGGCACCAAAATAGACCTGTCGGCGGTTACTGGCCGGTGTATCCACAACCGTAAGTTCCGGCAGGCGCTTCTGTAAATAGCGAATGCGCGCGTCGATGCTACGCAGTTCTTTTTTGCGATAAATGTACTCGGCATTTTCGGAACGGTCTCCCTCCGCGGCGGCGGCAGTGACACACTCGGTCACGTGCTGGCGACGTTTCCACAGGGCGTTGAGTTCGGCCTGCAGGGTCGCATAGCCCTGTCGGGTAATATAGGGTGACCTGGGGGGAGCGGGTGATCGGTAACGGCCCATGATTTTTTCTGAGTGATATGCGGTGCGTGCTATTATAGCAACATCGTTGCGAACAAGACTAATCATCTATGCCCGATCAGGTAACCCATAGCGCCGCGGACGCGCAGGCGCTCGGCCACGCCATAGACGCCATCAGACAGGTGGCGCAGGACCGCAATCACCGTGCGCTGGTCGTCCTCTCGGGGACAGCGGCCTGGTGCCAGACGCAGGCCGACCTCATCGCAGAGTCCCCCGGCGCCGGTGTGGTCGAGTGGCCTGGCCGCGACGGGGACGAACAGGCCAGCCGCAAGCGTCACTTCATAGGCAAACTGGGCGGTGAACTTGATACCCTGATTGTTCCTCTGCCCCCTGGCTTTGACGCCAATCGTCTCGCTGCCCTCAGTGGCATGATCCGTGGTGGTGGCCTGCTGGTGTTGCTATTGACCCCGGAGTTATGGAACTCGGTCAGCCGTTTTGATCAGCGTTTTATCCATACCCTGCATCAACCCGGAATTCACTGGCTGCAACAAAACAAACCTTATCGTTCCGCGTCGGTTGCGCCCGCGACCTCCAGCCCCGGACATGAGCTGTGTTTGCACGAACAGCACGAAGCGGTAGCGCAATTACTCCAGCTTCATCAGTCGCAGGCACGCTTTGCCGTCGTCCTGCACTCGGACCGGGGTCGGGGTAAATCCGCCGCCCTCGGCCAGGCCGCCGCCCACTGGCTCGCCGCCGGGGAAGATGTCTACCTCACCGGGCCCAGTCTCGCCTCGGTCGCACAGGTCTTCCGGCATGCACAGGCGGCACTGGCGACGGCAGACCTGGAGCGCGGCTGCCTGCGTCACCGGCATCACGTCCTACAGTTTCTGCCGCCCGATGTGGTGCATAGCCACTACGCGAAAATCAAGTGCCTGCTGGTGGATGAAGCCGCGGCTATCCCCATCCCCAAGCTCAGTGACTGGTTGCAGCATATACCGCAACTCGTTTTCGCCACCACCATTCATGGCTACGAAGGCACCGGCAAGGGTTTTTTGCTCAAGTTCGCCAAGGTCCTGCAGCAGTATCGCCCCGACGGACAGACGCTGACACTGCAGCAGCCCATTCGCTGGGCCCGGGATGACGTTTTGGAACACTGGCTGAACCAGACGTTTTTACTACAGTGCGATATTGAACTCCACACCAGTGCGGTCAATTCCTTGCAGGACACAGGCGCGCCGCTGGAGGCCGCGATTGACAAAGGCCTCGCTGCCGAATATCGGGATTCCGGCTTTGCTACTGATAGCGAAACGTCTGCCTTGTCTTTTGTACAAAACCGCGACCGCCAGGCGGCCGCGCCTGCCGAGGCATCCGGTCCGTCGCTCGCCATACAGCGCTATCACAGCGCCGACCTCGCCAACGACGAGGCTCTGCTACAACAGATCTATGGCCTGCTGGTCAACGCCCATTATCGCACCACGCCCAAGGACCTGCGCTACCTGCTGGATAGCGACGCGGCATGCATCGACGTTCTGTGGCAGGGCCAACAGCTACTGGCCGCTGCCTGGGTGATCTACGAGGGGGACTTCGAGCCGATGCTGGCCGATGCAGTCTATCTCGGCACACGTCGTCCCCCAGGCCATTTGCTCGCGCAGTCATTGAGTTATCACTGCGCCATTCGCGAAGCGGCGACCTATCGCTATGCGCGCATTGTGCGGCTTGCCGTGCATCCCCAGCATCAGCGACAAGGGCTGGGGAGCCGCCTCGTGCAGGACATTATCCGCAGCGAAACAGCAGTAGACGCCATCGGCGCCAGCTTCTCCGCCAGCATCGAGGGGCTGGACTTCTGGCAGAAAAATCACTTTACCCCGGTGCGTATCGGTATGAGTCGCCACCAGGCCAGTGGTGAACACTCGGTCATGGTGTTGCATCCCGTGAGTGAGACCGGACAGGTCATTATGGATAAGGCCCGGCAGCGTATGCTCGATGCCTTGTCGTATCACCTGGAGGAACCGCTGGCGGATCTCGACCAGGCCCTGGTGTCACGTCTGACGGATGCCGAAGTCAGGATGAATCCGGCCTTGACGGCGGACGACTGGCAGGAGCTGGTCCTGTTCGCCTATGCCCATCGCACCTATGCCGAGGCACTGGGGCCGTTGGTTAAACTGGCCGGCAGGATAGCGACTGACAATCGCCTGAGCACGCTCCAGCAAAAGGTGCTGCGGGACAAAGTCCTGGCGCATCAGGATTGGGAATCGGTAGTGCGCCACACAGGTGTGGCGGGCCAAAAGCAGGGGCTACAGATATTACGCCAGGCGGTACGCGACACACTGCCACACTATGGACCCGCGAGTATCCGGAGGAACATTGACTGGGTTTGTGCCACTATAGCAGTATGTTAAGGATACTCTGATTAAGTGCCTTTTCGTCACTCCGGCGAAGGCCAGAGTCCAGTAAAATCAGAGGGTTTCTGGGTTATTCGCTTCGCTCACCCTGTGGGCCGCCTTCGGCGATCAACGCACTACGTGCTGATGTTCCGGCATTCGCCGGAATGACTTTTTCAGAGATTACTAAAACGATCTTCCCCGTGGTCCCCGTGGCAAACAGGACATGACAGCAGTCATGGATAACGGTGAGTAAAACCTTTCACCACGTGGAGCACGGCGGTCACGGGGTTTATGAGTAATGGATACTCTGATTAAGTACCTTTTCGTCACACCGGCGAACACCTACAAGGACGTAGGTGGTAGAGCGACGCAGGAAGCCGTAGCCGAGGCCGGAGTCCAGTAAAATCAGAGGGTTTCTGGATTATCCGCGTCGCTCACCCTGCGCTGCTTCACGGTTTACATCATCGGCTCGCTGCCATACCCTGTAGCACTATGGCAATCGCATGCCTCCTGCTCCCTGGCCGGGAAAGGGGCGCGGTATTACGCATAATCGCCAGCCGCGCCACACCGCGCCGCTGACTCAATCAACACCAGACTACATTTTTATACCGCTGAACACATGATCAGAAAAATTACTTCCATCTACTCACTACTGGCCGCTACCGCCATACTGTTGCTCGGCTCCGGCCTGCTCGGTACCGTGGTGGCCCTGCGCGCCGGGCTTGAAGCATTTCCCCAGGGCCTCATCGGTCTGATTATGTCCGGCTTTTTTATGGGCTATGTGCTGGGCTCCTACCTGTGCCCTCAGATCATTCGCAGCTTTGGGCATATTCGCAGTTTTTCGGTGTTCGCCGCCATCGGTTGTGCCGCGGTGCTGCTACACGGTCTCTGGGTCGATCCCTACGCCTGGCTGGCCTTGCGCCTGCTCACCGGCATGTGCATGCTGGGCATGTACCTGGTGATCGAGTCCTGGCTCAACAGCCTCGCCACCAGCGAATCACGCGGCGGCCTGTTCGCCATCTATATGTCTATCAACCTGCTGGCCCTCGGCCTCGGCCAATACCTGTTGCTGATCTACGAGGTTCAGAGCCTGGCGACGTTTGCCCTGATTGCCCTGTTTTTCTCCCTGGCCCTGGTACCGATTGCCCTGACCCGCATGCAGCAACCGCCGCTCATCCCCATGCCGGCGCGCCTGGGCATGCGCCAGCTTTATGCCACCTCGCCACTGGCGGTCTTCGGTGCGCTGATCTCCGGCATCGTCAACGGCGCCTTCTGGGGCATGGGGCCACTCTATGCCCTGAGCGTCGGTTTTGATGAGGCCGGGATCGCCCTGTTCATGAGCGGTGTCATTTTTGGCGGGGCCCTGTTGCAATGGCCGCTGGGGCATTTGTCGGATAATTTTGATCGCCGCCTGGTGATTTTTGGCGTCAGTCTCATGGCCAGTATCGCCGCCGTCACCGTACTGTATACCATCGACGCCTACCCCATAGCGGGTCTGCTGGCGGCTTTTGTCTTTGGCGGCTGCGCCTTTTCCATTTACTCGCTCAGCATGGCGCATGCCAATGATAGTATCGATGCCGAGCACTTGCTGGAGACCAATCGCGGTCTGTTGTTGCTCAGTGGTATCGGCGCCTCGATTGGCCCCATCATGGCCGGCCTATTGATGGCGTGGCTCAATGCCCAGGCGCGGATGAGCTATTTTGCCCTGCTCATGCTGTTACTGGCTGGCCTCGCCGTGATGCGTCGCACCCTGGGCGAAGCCATCAGCCCCGCGGAACAATCCGATTTTGTCGTAATGGCCCGCACCTCACCGGCCATGCTGGACCTGGACCCACGCGCGGAAGTGGAAGAGCGTAATAGCAACGCTTGAGCCTTGTGCCGCCAGGGCGGGCTGCTGTGCTGTATGGAAACGTTTTTTTGGGTCATTGAACACGTGTTTTCACCGCAAAGACGCAGAGGTCGCAAAGGTTTCAAGAGCAAAAAAATATAGTGGCGAAGCCAGCCGACTTTTAAGGCGATTCAAACCCATCATTAATAACGTTACCAAGCACCATAAACGCAGTAAGTAGGTGGCAACGATGCACAATCTTTAAGCCACTCACTTGCTTTCCTTATCTCAATCTTTGCGTCCTCGGCGCCTTTGCGACTTTGCGTTGGGTCTTGACCTCATGGTGAAAAAGTACACGGCTTTCACCGCAGAGGTCGCAAAGATTTTTTCTCGCAATAACAATTCATCATCGATCTTTTTACCAGACACCATAAACATAGTGAGTAGGTGGCAACGATGCGCAATCTTTAAGCCACTCACTCGCTTTCCTTATCTCAATCTTTGCGTCCTCTGCGTCTTTGCGTCTCTGCGTTGGGTTTTGACCACGTGGTGAAATTGATCACGGCTTTCACCGCAAACGATTACATCGATGCCTTGACGCAACGCAGTACGTTATAGTCGTACTCCCCCTGCAGGGCCTCGAATACAGATTTTAAGCGGCCGTCTTCCGCGTGTTGTTCTATGGCCTGCCGCAACATTTTAATCCTGTCCGTATCCAGGCCGGTGACTTCCTCCACCGCCACCTCGCCGTTCTGGATCGCAGTGGCCAGG
>JAWOIE010000217.1:0-8302 GCA_046484825.1 Gammaproteobacteria bacterium
CTTTGAGCAGGTGGACCTCGCCGGGGAATCGTGGCAAACAGGCCCGGTGGTGTTGGCCTGGGATGAAGCCGCACGGGCGGGGGAGCTGGATGGCCATAATCTGGTGATCCATGAGTTCGCACATAAGCTGGATATGTTAAACGGCGAGGCCAATGGCTTTCCACCGTTGCCGGCATCAATGAGCCCGCGCACCTGGACCGAGGTCTTTAGTGCGGCCTTTGCAGATTTTCAGCAACGCTGTGCGCAGCACGCAGCGCAGCCGATTGACTGCTATGCCGCCACATCACCTGCGGAATTTTTCGCAGTCCTGAGTGAGGTCTTTTTTGAACGACCGAAGTTATTGCAACACCACTACGCTGGAGTCTATGAGCAGTTGCGTCTGTATTACCGGCAGGACCCGTTGGCACGGCTTGCTTCTGTGCAGTAAGGCGGGAATGCCGTTACCCTGGCGCCCTGTGCTGCGCCAGCGGTGAAGCCGTGCGGTCACTCAGAACTACATTGTGGTCAGGATTGCATTCGGTCCGAGAAATAAGAACGGTCGGGCTTAGCCAGTCTTTTTGTCCTGGCGCAGAACGTACTGTGCTGACAGCGCCCTGTAGCGTCCGGCGGCAATCAGTAGGGCACCGACCAGGAGGAGATTGAATCCGACAAATAGCCACCAGTGGTTAATGCGCAGTTCGAAGCCTCGATGGGCAATGCCGATAATGATGAGTAAATGCACCACGTACAAAACAAAGGCTGATTGTCCCAGGACGATTAACCCGTCAAGGTAGCGGTAGCGGTTTTCGAAACAGCGATACACGGCGGCGAAGCAAAGCAGGAGCATACCGATTATCCAGAACATAGTCGTACTGCTCGGCAGCCAATGGCCGTTGATTAAATAGTCGCGGCCAATATTGAAGTTAATGAGATTTCCCTGTGCGACGTTGATGGCAAAGTAAATCGCCACGCACACCCAGCCGGTTATGCTTGTGCGGCCGATATACGGGCGTACCCCGGTCGGCTGCTGTTCCGCCTCGATCCATTTATATCCCATGACCAGGCCAACGAGCACCAGGCTGGTCCATGGCCAGGGTGGAAATCCATTGAAAAAGAGTTGTGCCATCAGAGGGTGGCGCTCGTTCCAGTCCGGCAAACCGGGTTGCACCGTGACAAACACGAGGTAGAGCAGCAGGGCGGCGAATACCAGGGCATCACTGAAGAGCGGCCGTCGCAGCCAGGGCAGTAGCGGTGTAAACAGAATAATACTAATACCGATGGTCTGGAGAATGCCGCCGGCGTAGAAGGGCTCGTGCCCGCGCAATATGATATTCAGGCCATACCCCGTCAGCAGTAACCACAGCCCGCGTTTCATGTAGCGCCAATAGTGCGATAAGCTGAACTTCGCGGGTGCTGAGTCTGTTCGGTAGTATGAGAGCGAGAGTGAAAATCCCACCAGGAATAAAAATAGCGGCGCGGACAGGCTGACCGTGAGATAGACAAGATAGTGGCGGCCAGGGTCGAGGCTGGCATCGAGCAAGTATAAGGCAGTGTGATTGGCGACCATCAGGAGCAGGGCGACGCCGCGCAGGGCATCGATGAAGGGGATACGGTAAGGAGTTATGTAGGACATGATCGCCGCAGCTGTGCTGACATTAGTACAAGGCTAAATCCAGCCTGGGCGAGCGTGGAGATAATGACGTCAGGCCGCCACTATGGCCGCCCGACGTCACGCCCCGAGTTACTTGTTTTTTCTGTTGCGATAGGCAACCAGTCCAAGACCAATGGCACCGGCTAATATCAGTCCAAAGGTGGAAGGTTCGGATACCTGTACGGGAGAACCATTATCAATCACGAGTACCTGGACCTCTTCCTCGGCAAACGCCTGACCGCTATAGATTCCCATACACAACCCCAGAGCCAACAGTGCTTTCAGTATGTTTTTCTTGTTAATGATCATGATATTTCCTCCTCCTGTTCTGCTGGCATACTACGCTCATGTTCCCGCACTGTCTAGATAGTGACCAGCGAGCCCGGTGTGTCGCCAGGGGTAAAGTCACCCCCTGGGTTTATGCTAAGTGATTAAATTACCTGGGCTATTTTTTCTGTGCTGCGCCAGATAGCAAGGCAAAACACTGGGTTAGGGCAGTCTTCTGCCAGAGGTTGGCATCCGTAGCGTCGATGTCAGGAGAGGGGCCAGTAAGGCAGGCATAAAACAGACTGAGATCTGGCTGGCCACAAAATACGTGCAGGCGGGGTCTTCGGCATCAGCGTCCTGGCCTGGGTCGTGTCGTTGAGATTTTCGACCACGGGCCGGTCCGTCGCTGCTGTACAGAAAAAAAGGCCGGTATCGACCGGCCTTTTTCACTGCGACTGTTTAATGATGGCCGTAGTGCTGCTTACGGCGCTCGGCCTTACTGAGAATCTTTCTGTCAAAGCTGCTGCGCTGTTCGGCGGTTAACAATTTACGGACCTCAATCTTGTGACGTGCCATGAGGCGCATTTTTTCCGCCTTGAGCCTGGCGAGTTCATCGATCTTTTTATCAATATCGCCGAGTTTCGGGTTGTCGGCGGTCATGAGCAGGGCCAGGTCAACCTTGGCCTGGTGCATTTTGGCCTTGAGCGGGGCCGTCTGCTTTTTATATTCAGTATGAAGTGGGTCAATTTTTACGGACTGTTCTTCAGTCAGGCTGGAGCGCCAGCACGCGCCGCCATGCGACTGGTGCCTGTCCTGCTCGCTGGCGAGGCTGACGGTACTCATGCCCAGGCCGCCGACGGCCAGGGCGGTAATGATTACTGCGGTATTGAGATATTTCATTGGGGGGGAGCTCCTTGAGTTAATAAACCCTTCGACTGACTCAGTCGAGGTTGGGTTCCCGTTGACAGGAAAATTTATCATGCCAGCGCCCGCGCCCGGATAGCGGCGCGGTGCCATGGCGGTTTGTTTCCCCCGCCAACACCCCTGCTCGCAGGCAAGGATGCGTCATGGTCGCTGTCGTTCGGTGGTCATGACTAGATCAGGTATTGCCGGAGCGGAGGAAAGCCGTTGAATTCAATGGCGCTATAGGTGGTGGTATAGGCGCCGGTGGAGAACCAGTAGAGGCGATCCCCGATATTGAGATCCAGTGGCAGCTCGACCTTGTGGTCTTCATACATGATGTCCGCACTGTCGCAGGTGGGGCCGGCGATGACGGCCTCTTCCACGTCGCCCTGTACTTCGGTATAGATCGGGTATTTGATCGCCTCGCCCAGGGTTTCAATCAGGCCGGAGAACTTGCCCACATCAGTATAAATCCAGCGGTGCAATGAGGTGTGGGACTTGCGTGAGATCAATACGACTTCACTGACCAGAATGCCGGCGTTGGAACAGAGCGAGCGTCCCGGCTCAAGAATAATCTCGGGCAGGTCATCGCCAAAGTCTTCCTTGAGGAAGTGTGTTATCTCGGCCGCATAGGTGGCGAGGTCGTTGGTGCGACTGATGTAGTTGGCCGGGAAGCCGCCGCCCATGTTGAGCATCTTGAGCTGAATGTCGTTTTCCTCACGCAGCCGATCAAAAATGGTTTTGACTTTGGCGATGGCCGCATCCCAGGCGCCGATGTCGCGTTGCTGTGAGCCGACATGAAAGGAGAGGCCATAGGCGTCCAGTCCCAGTTCCCGGGCGAGGACCAGCAGGTCCACGGCCATGTCGATCTGACAACCAAACTTGCGTGACAACGGCCAGTCGGCAGTGTGGCTGCCTTCGGTGAGGATACGAATATAGACCCTGGCGCCCGGTGCCAGCTCGGCGATGTTACGCAGGTCGGCCTCGGCATCGCTGGCAAATAGGCGCACGCCCTTGTCATAAAAATAACGGATGTCTTTGCGTTTTTTAATGGTGTTGCCATAACTGCAACGTTCCGGCGCGATGCCCAGCGACAGCACCTTGTCGAGTTCATAGGTGGAGGCGATATCAAAACAGGCGCCGCGGTCGCGTAGCAGGCTCAGGATTTCAAGCGCCGGGTTGGCCTTGACCGCATAGTAGATGCTGGCATAGGGGAAGGAGGTCACCAGGTTATCGTAGTGTTGGTGAATGATGCTGGTGTCGACGACGACAAAGGGTGTTTCGTGCTGGTCGGCCAGGGTTTTAATCCGGTTAAAACTGTCAGTGCTGTAATATTCACTGATATCAATATTTTTTGTTTGCATGAGGATATTTGTCTCCATTATGAAAAGTGACGCATTGCTCGGGTACAGGGCTTAACCGGCCGGGCATATGCCCGACCGGTGCTAGAGAATGATGGGTCTGGTGGGGTATTACAGGCGCAGCGCGGTCGTAATGACGTGCGGCGCCGTCAGCACCACGGCGCTAGCAGGCGCCCAGCGCAGGCCAGGACGGGAGTGGGCATGCTGCGTCCGGGTCGTCTTCGGGAGGATTGCCGGTGGGCAGTAAAGGCTGGGAAGCAAGGCTCGCCTCATGAATCGTTACGGAAAAATGACAGGGTGAAACGCCGGACAGCGCTACCCGACGGCGTGCGTATCATAGTCCCCAATACGGGAAATAAACAGGTAGCAGGAAAAATATTGTTGCTGCCAGGTCTCCGCCGGGTGGTCCGGTTGTACCGGTATTGCTGCCTGTGCCAGCCGCGCCCGGCGGTGTGAACAGCTTGGCCGGCCCGTCAGAATGACCGCCACGGATGGTCTGGGGACATGTCTCTCGGCAGATGCAGTAGACGTTATGAGGGTGCGGGCTTTGCGTGATCGTTCGAAAAAAGATGCTGTCCACGTAGAAGGTGATTATTGGACTTAGGTCAGCATAGAAGTTTTTACATGTAGTACACTTTGCCTCCAAACATGGAGGTGTGCGTCATGAAAAAACTAACTCGTCTTATCCCGCTCTTTGCGGCACTTATTGTAAGTGCTTGCGGTGGTGGCAGCAGCGGCAGTAGCAGCGGTGACGTTGCCGGTAGTGGTGTCCTTAGTGTTGGCCTGACCGATGCACCGGTGGTGAATGCTGAAAATGTGGTTATCTATTTTACACAAGTACAGTTACATGGTGATGATGGTACGACCACGGAGATCCCGGTGTATGACCCGCTGACGGGATTGCCGGGACGTAGCATCGATCTGCTGCAGTTGCAGGGTGATAAGAGCATTGTCCTGTTTCGTGAGGAATTACCCGCAGGTAACTATAGCTGGCTGCGACTGGAGCTCGATCTTGAACCCCAACGGAGCTATATCCAGATTAATGGACAGCAGCATGCCCTGCGTTGCACGAGTTGTCAGAACAGCGGCTATAAACTGAATCGTAGTTTCAAGGTCGAGACCGATGCCGTCATGGCCTACACCGTTGATTTTGATCTGCGCAAATCCATTACCCTCTCTAACAACGGCTATCATTTGCGGCCAACCCTGCGTGTGGTACAAACGGCGGCTGCCGGTCATCTCAGTGGCGTTGTCGATGGCACCCTGATTAGCCAGCTGGGGGGTGAGGCGGGCTGTGCCGTTTATGTCTATGAGGGTCATAATGTGGTCGCCAACGACATCTATTTACCGGAAGCACAGGCGCTTCCAGCAGGGCATCACAATCCTGTCGCCAGCGCCGCCGTTGCCGCCAGCAGTCATGACTATACCGTTGGCTTTCTGGCCGCGGGTAACTACACCGTGGCCCTGACCTGTGATGCGGAACGGGATGATGTGGCCAGCCAGGATAGTGCGGTGGAATTTTACGGTGCGACCAATGTTACGATTGCCGCAGGACAAATCACGATGCACGACTTTAACCCGCAACCCTAGTACACGGTATACAGTCGCCTGTTGTTCAGATACTTGAAGCGGCGAGTGTCTGGGCGGGTGGTGCCCCCGGATACGGATCACGCCGTAGCCGTCCTTCGCGATAGTCATGAAGGACGGGTGTCGTGTATGATTCAGGCCTACAAACTGCTTCATACCTTCCCCTGGTGGTTGATGAAAACCCGTTTATACGCATTGGATGATTTTTTGCATCGGCATGCCTACTTGTGGCGGGCACAGCCTTTTAAAATAGAACGTCCGGATTGGTGCGCCACGTTTCCGGAATTGACCCGCAGCCTGCTGGCGCTGAGCGATACTGAGGTGGCACAACTGGAGCGTACACCGCAGTCCCTGCGGGATTTCGTTTCTCGGTTTATCCCGCAGCTGCAGGCCCTCGATGAATTCTGTTTTTTTCCTCCCCTGGCCGAGTCGGTCGCGCCCTTGCCCGAGGCCCGCTTTGGATGGGAAGTCCCCGGGCGCAAGCAGGCGCAGATCTGGGCCTTTAGTCAGGCCATTGAATGCGTGCCCGCGCCCTTGCTTGAGTGGTGTGGGGGCAAGGGGCATCTGGGACGCAGCCTGGCACTGTTGTGGCAACAGCCGGTGGAGACGCTGGAGTGGGACGCCTCGCTGTGTGATGCCGGCAAGCGTCTGGCGGCACGGGTCAATGTACAACAGGCGTTTCATGTAAAAGATGCGCTGCAACCCACGACCCTGGCACATGCGCGGCAAAAGCATGTGGTCGCCCTGCATGCCTGCGGCGCCCTGCATCGACAACTGGTGGCGTCGACCGCCACCGAGAATATCCCGGCACTCGATATTGCGCCGTGTTGCTATCACCTGGGCAGTGCGGCACGCTATCGGGCCTTTAATCCAGACCTGTGTCTGCGAATGCAGCGGGATGACCTGCGCCTCGCCGTCACCAATAGCGACACCGCGGCGGCCACACAGATACGTTCCCGTCAACGGGAAATGGCCTGGAAGCTGGGCTTTGAGGCCTTGCGCCGCCAACAGCAGCCGGCAACGCCGTACCGCAGCATCAGGCCCATCAACAAGTCGTGGTTGAAAGGGGATTTTGCCGGCTTTTGTCAGCAGCTGGCCATGCGCGAGTCTCTGGCCTTGCCGCGCCAGGTCGACTGGTCCTCACTGGAACAGCAAGGCTGGCAACGCCAGCACGATGTTGTGCGCCTGGACCTGCTGCGTTTTGCCTTTCGGCGTCCTCTCGAGGTCTGGCTGGTGCTGGATATGGCGGTCTTTTTAGAGCAACAGGGCTATACGGTCAGTGTGCGGGAGTTCTGCCCCCAAGGGGTAACACCACGCAATTTGCTGATCTCGGCGCATTGAGTGGGTTCGACGTCGCAGGCGCGCGACAGTCAAACCCTGTGCTCAGCGGCCGGCCCTACCCAGGCGGGTCATTTTTTCCAGCCAGCGCTGCCGGTGTCGGGCGCTGCCTTCGACCAGGCCGACCAGACTCTTGCGTACCGGCTTGATACCACAGAACCTGAGGATGTTGCGTTCCAGGCTCTTGAGGCTATGGGCGCCGAAATACCAGCGATAGGCAAAGGCGGGCATGCCCATGGTAATCACCACGCGCGCCGATTTTCCCTTGAGGAGTTTCCGCCAGGTTTTGCCGTCGGCACTCACCTCCATGGCAAAGCCGTGGCGAAAGACCTGTTCGAGAAAAGCTTTTAACAGCGCGGGCATGCTGCCAAGCCAGAGCGGATAGAATAGCACCAGGTGGTCCGCCCAGCGGATCTGTTCCTGGCACTGCTGGATCACCTCCGGTGCCGGCTGCGTATAAAATTCTTCATAGCGGCGTAGCAGGGGAAAGTCCAGGGTGGCGACGCTGAGGAGCCTGACGCTATGGCCCGCCTGGCGGGCGGCCTGCGCATAGGCGTCGGCCAGGGCATGACCGTAGTGGCTCGGGTCCGGGTCAGGGTGTCCCTGAATAATGACAATATTTTTCGGCATCGTAGTCAACCGTCGTGATGGTATTTTTTCAAGTATAGAACATGAGCTGCCTTTTACTGTCGTAGTGGCAGCACGGTAGGTCCTGTGCAGGGCGCTGATGGTATGGCGTCCTGGACAAACAGCGCAGGCCTTTTGGGCAAAATCCGTTTATGATAGGTGCATGTAACGAGTCTAAATCCCCGGCACTAGGGAGGTCCACCATGACGAAACCGGAGAACCAAAAATTGAACCAGGTCGTGGCCGCCGCGCGCCGCGCCAGCGAGTTGCGTGATCAGGGTTATCGCGAACAGGCGCTGAAGATGTATCCCCATATTTGCGGCCGTTGCAGTCGTGAGTTTGAGCGTAAGAATCTGCACGAACTGACGCAGGCGGTTCAGCACCAGCTGCACCGGCTGGCGAGGGCGGCTGCGGCTGCGGGGAAACGCCGGCAGGTCCAGGCGTCGGGTTGGGCGCTCCATCAGAACGGCACCTCCTCGTCGCTGAGGGGAGTGCCGCCGCCGGGGGGCGAGGTCCAGTCGTTGCCCCAGCCGCCGGAGCTGGGAGCCGCTGGCTGGGCAGCACCTGCACCATGCCCGGCACTGGGTGC
>JAWOIE010000291.1:0-5869 GCA_046484825.1 Gammaproteobacteria bacterium
CCAGGGCATTGTGATAAGTCGTGAACGGCCGCGCCGTGGCGCCACCGGGGATGACCTGCATCATGGGGGTCTCGACTTCAAGAAAATTTCTCCGGGTCAGAAACTCACGGATATGGCTGATAATTGTGGACCGTAGTATGAACGTATCGCGCGACTCCTGATTCATGATCAAATCCAGATAGCGCTGACGATAACGAATTTCCTGATCCGTGACGCCCTTGAATTTTTCCGGCAGTGGCCGCAGGGCCTTGGTCAGCAGGCGTATACTGTCAAGTTTGATAGACAGTTCACCCTTATTGGTCTTCATCAGCACGCCTTCACCACCGATGATGTCGCCGATATCCCATTTTTTAAACTGCTCGTTATAGACGCCCTCCGGCAGGTCATCACGCACCACATAGAACTGAATGCGACCCGACATATCCTGTACCGTGGCAAAACTGGCCTTACCCATAACACGTTTGAGCATCATGCGCCCGGCGACACTGACCCTGACGCCAAGCGCCTCCAGTTCTTCCTTGCTCTTATCGCCATATTCGGCGTGTAGTTCACCGGCCATGACATTGCGGCGAAAGTCATTGGGAAAGGCAATGCCCTGCTCACGAATCTTGTTGAGCTTGTCGCGGCGCTCGGCGATCAGCTTATTCTCATCGACGGGTAATGGCTCATTACTATCAGTCATTTTAACTACTCTTTTGATTTTACTGTTTAACCACGGGGAGCACGGGGCCCACTGGGGAAAACACATAGTACGTTAACATACAGAGCGGTGTTCCTCGCGAACCCCGTCGCTACCTTCAAAGTAAAACCTGCCCCTGTGTTTCGCTTTAGCTATTGAGCCACGGCAAGCACGCGGTTCACTGGCAAGAATAGCTATGGCTTTTTACTATACTACCTGGTGTTCCCCGTGCTCCCCGTGGCGATAATTTAAAGCCCACTCTTTAAACTGGCTTCGATAAATTTATTCAGGTCGCCATCCAGTACCGCCTGGGTATTGGAGGACTCGACATGGGTGCGCAGGTCCTTGATACGCGACTGGTCCAGTACATAGGAGCGAATCTGGCTGCCCCAGCCGATATCGGCCTTGGTATCTTCGAGGGCCATTTTTTCGGCATTGCGCTTCTGCAACTCCATTTCGTAGAGCTTGGCCTTTAACTGTTTCATGGCATTGTCGCGGTTCTGATGCTGTGAGCGGCCACTCTGGCACTGTACCACGATCCCCGAAGGCGCGTGGGTAATGCGAATGGCCGAGTCGGTCTTGTTGACGTGCTGTCCGCCGGCGCCACTGGCACGATAGGTGTCGACACGCAGGTCCGCAGGGTTAATATCGATCTCGATGGAGTCATCCACTTCCGGTGAGACAAATACCGAGGCAAACGAGGTGTGGCGGCGGTTGCCGGAATCAAAGGGTGACTTGCGCACCAGGCGGTGGACCCCGGTCTCGGTACGCAACCAGCCGAAGGCATACTCGCCGCTGATCTTGATGGTCGCGCTCTTGATGCCGGCGACATCACCGGCGGAGACTTCGATGAGCTCGGTGTCAAAGCCATTGGCCTCGCCCCAACGCAGATACATGCGCAGCAGCATATTGGCCCAGTCCTGCGCCTCGGTACCGCCGGAACCGGCCTGAATATCAAGAAAGGCATTGTTGGCGTCCATCTCGCCGGAAAACATCCGCTGGAATTCCAGGCGCTGTAGTTGTCGTTCCTGCTCATCCAGCTCTCGTACCAGGTCCTGCAACGCGGCCTCGTCATTTTCCTCACTGGCCATAGCGGCCAGTTCCGCGGCGTCATCGAGGGAGATTTTCAGGGTCGACAGCAGTTCGACAATGGCCTCAAGACCGGCACGTTCCCGCCCGAGGGACTGGGCCTTTTCGGGGTCATTCCAGACGTCGGGGTTTTCCAGTTCGCGGACAACCTCTACCAGGCGTTCTGACTTTTCATCGAAGTCAAAGATACCCCCTCAGGGACTCGGCGCGCCCTTGCATATCTTTGATCTGCTGCTGGATGGCATTGACTTCTAACATATTCCTACCGGATTTTGGCTGTCATAAAGCCGCGTATCATAACACAGCTCGGCGCAAAGAAGACTAGCACGCCCCGCCGGGCAGGCAGCGCAACTGTTCGACCAGCAACTGCGGGCTCATCTTGCCGTTGAACTCATTGACGTCGAGTCGATAGGCCAGATGCACATGACGGGTGTCCGGCGGCCAGGCCGCATCCGTGGTATTAAAGGCAATGGCGTCGATGACGGTTGTGCCACTCAATGGCCGCACCTGTAATTTGAGATGGCGCTCGCCCACAATGCGCCGGTGCACGACCTCAAACTCGCCGTCGAAGGTGGGTTCCGGAAAACCCTGTCCCCAGGGACCGGCATCACGCAGGGCCTGCGCCATGTGCAGATTCAGCTCGGCCGCGCTCAGGTCGCCGTCACTATGGATCACCCCGGTGAGCAGGTCCCCGGTCACCACGCGGCGGACCTCGGCATCAAAGGCCGCGGTAAAGGCCGGATAGTCCTCGGGCGCCAGGGTCAGACCGGCCGCCATGGCGTGGCCGCCAAATTTCTGCAGTAGGCTGGGGTGATGCGCCGCGACACTGTCGAGCACATCACGGATGTGCACCCCGGGGATGGAACGGGCCGAGCCCTTGAGCATACCCTCGGCGGCAGGGGCGAAGGCGATCACCGGCCGGTGCAGGCGCTCCTTGATGCGCGAGGCCAGGATGCCAATGACCCCCTCGTGCCAGTCTTCGTCAAACAGACAGACGCCGACGGGAACGTCGTCACCAGCCTCGTTCAGCTGCATGTCTTTGAGGATGACCAGGGCCTGGGTCTGCATGTCGGTCTCGATACTGCGTCGCGCCTGATTGAGCGCATCCAGTTGCGCCGCCAGCGGCATGGCCTGCTCGGCGGTGTCGCTGAGCAGGCACTCGATGCCCAGGGACATGTCCTCCAGGCGCCCGGCGGCATTCAGACGTGGGCCGACACAAAACCCCAGGTCCGTGGCGGCAATGCGGCGGTAATCACGCCCGGCGATCTTCAACAACGACAGAATACCGGGGCAGCACTGGCCGGAGCGAATACGCGCCAGGCCCTGCGACACCAGGATGCGGTTGTTGTAATCCAGCGGCACCACGTCGGCCACCGTGCCCAGGGCCACCAGGTCCAGATACTGGGCAAGATTGGGTTCCGGCAGTGACTGCCGCGCAAACCAGTCGAGCGCACGCAGCCGCGCCCGCAGCGCCATCATGACGTAAAAGATGACCCCGACACCGGCGAGATTTTTACTGGCAAAGTCGTCGCCGGGCTGATTGGGATTGACCAGCGCCACCGCCGCCGGCAGCCCCTCACCCGGCAGGTGATGATCGGTCACCAGCACCTCGATGCCCTGCGCGTTGGCCGCCTCGACCCCGGCAATGCTGGAAATACCGTTGTCGACGGTAATGATCAGGTCCGGCTGAGCGCGACTGGCCACGGCGACAATTTCAGGGGTCAGGCCATAGCCATATTCAAAACGATTCGGCACCAGATAATCCACCTGCTGCAGACCCATGGCGCGCAGGGCGCGGACGGCCAGGGCGGTGCTGGTGGCGCCATCGGCATCAAAATCACCGACAATCAGCACGCGCTGTTGCTGTTGCAGACACTGCAACAGGCGTTCCACCGCCGCGTCCATGCCCTTGAGCCCGGCATAATCCAGCAGGCGTTTGAGTTGATAGTTCAGTTCGTCTGGACTGCGCACCGCCCGCGCCTGATAAATACGTTGCAACACCGACGGGATGGCCGCGGGCCAATCCATCGTCGGTGCGGTGACGCGGCGGCGAACCTGAAACTCGGTCTTCATTGCGTTGGCAGCCAGTGTGCCAGTGTGCGCGTTCGGCGCCACCAGCGACCCTGTGTGCGCCGGGTAATGCGAAAGCGCCCTGGCCCCCCCAGGTCGAGTATGAGGGTGAAGCCCTTGTCCCGCCGCAGTCTGGCCTCAAGGTCTTGCAGTACCCCCTGCTCCCAGTCTGCCAGGGCTGCCAACCAGGTGCTGACATCCCCTTGCTGTTGCCGTTCGCGCCAGGCGAAATCCACCAGCAATTGGCGGCCGTGGAGCGCGTTGCTGTCCAGGGCACTCAGCGGCAGACAGTCAATACCCAGGTGTTGTGCCAGCCCCTGCACCACCAGCTCATCGCTGTAAACGGCGGTGAAGTCCACTGGCTGTTTTTGTGGCAAGCTTCCAACCCCCCAGGGCCAGACACTGGTAGCCATGAGCTGTCCCTGCTGCTCACGTTGCTGATTGACGGGGTGATTATGCCAGAGCATTTGCACTTCGTTCATGAAGCGATGCCAGTGCCGCCGTGCCGCGCCCTGTGGCATACCGCGGCTGATGGGCTGCCCCATCATCTGGCGCAAGGGTGTCGTGGTTAACGCTGGCGTGGCTGGCAGACGGACATACCAGTGCTGCGGCGTCGTGCAGTGCAGCTCGAGCGCATCTTCCTCCAGCAGGGGGCGCAGGGATGCCTGTAAGGCATCCGCTTCGACCTCGGTCAGGGCCAATGCCTCATGGGCAATCAACACCGCATCAACGCGATCCGCCTGCAGACATACCGGGTCCAGGCGCATCCAGCAAGCCTCGCCCGGGTCCTGCCCCTCGGCCAACAGACACAACGCCGCCAACGGCTGGGTAGCCGCGCGTGGATCGGACTGGAGATTGAAATAGGTGAACAAGGCAGCGTAGTCGTCTGCTGCGGTGACGTCGTTGACCGGGTGCGGCGGCGCCAACACATCGGCACGCGACAGAAATTTTTCTAAGCGTGGTAACACCGGCCAGTCACTGGCCGGCCAATGCGCCTGCCCTGCGTAGGGCCCCAACAGACCTGGGGCGTAGAACAGCAGTTCGGCAGGGGTGGCAGACGCCATGCGCTAGGACATGTTACTGAGAATAGCGGCCTTGACCTGATCAAGCGTTGCATCCACCGTAATCATGTTCTTGCTACCTTCGCATTGCGTGATCGCCGTGTCCGGGTCCTTGAGGCCGTGGCCGGTCAGGGTACAGACAATCTTGCTGCCCTCGGGGATCTTGCCCGACTGGATATCGCGCATGGCGCCGGCCAGCGACGTGGCCGAGGCCGGTTCGCAAAAGACGCCTTCCTTTTCCGTCAGCAACTTTTGCGCGGCGAGAATTTCGACATCGCTACACTCATCAAACCAGCCGTTTGATTCCTTTTGCACCACCCAGGCCTTGTCCCAGCTCTGCGGGTGGCCAATACGAATGGCAGTGGCGACGGTATCCGGATTGTCGACCATTTTTCCGCGCATAAACGGCGCCGAACCGGAGGCCTGATAGCCCACCATTTTCGGCAGGCCGTTGACGATGCCATTTTCGTGATATTCCTTGTAGCCCATCCAGTGGGCGGTGATGTTGCCGGCATTCCCCACGGGGATACAGTGATAGTCCGGTGCCGCGCCCAGCTCTTCGAGAATTTCGAATGCCGCCGTCTTCTGGCCCTGCAGACGATAGGGATTGATAGAGTTGACTATGGTCACCGGCGCCTCTTTGCCAATGTCCTTGACCAGCTGCATGCCTTCATCAAAGTTACCCCGGATTTGAATCACCACCGCACCGTGGATCATGGCCTGCGCCAGCTTGCCCAGGGCGATCTTGCCTTCCGGGATGAGGACAAAGGCGGTAATCCCGGCGCGCGCCGCATAGGCCGCCGCCGCCGCCGAGGTATTGCCCGTGGAGGCACAGATAATGGCCTTGCTGCCCTCTTCCACCGCCTTGGTCACGGCCATGCACATGCCGCGATCTTTAAAGGAACCGGTCGGGTTCAGACCCTCGTACTTGACGTAGAAAGCATGGCGTATGCTGACAATCCTAATCATG
>JAWOIE010000076.1:0-3643 GCA_046484825.1 Gammaproteobacteria bacterium
CAATACCATTTCCGGCAAGATCGCCAAGGAAGTCTTCGAGGCCATGTGGCAGGGTGAGGGCGATGCCGATACGGTCATTGAGCAAAAAGGTCTCAAGCAGATCAGTGATACCGGTGCCATTGAAAAGGTGCTGGACGAGATCATTGCCGCCAACCCGCAGCAGTTTGAACAGCTCAAGGCCGGTAAGGACAAGCTCATGGGCTTCTTTGTCGGTCAGGTCATGAAGGCCATGGCGGGCAAGGCCAATCCTGCTCAGGTCAATCAGTTAATACAGAAAAAACTGGGCTAGCGTTTCCAGCCCCGTCTTTCTCCAGAAAAGATTAGCGTCGTATGAGCGATACCCTGCAACGTTTTTTATTTGAACGCCACCCCATCCGAGGCAGTCGGGTGCAGTTGCATGCCAGTTGGCAGGCGGTGCTGGAGCGGCATGAATACCCGGTACCGGTGCGTCAGCTCCTTGGTGAGATGATGAGCGCCGCGGTATTACTGACCACGACCCTCAAGGTCCAGGGGCGCATGATTATGCAGGTCCAGGGCAGTGGCCCGCTAAAGCTGATGGTGGTGGAGTGTAGCAACACCCTGAGCCTGCGCGCCGTGGCCAAGTGTGACGAGCATATCGAGGCCGGCAGCCTGTCCGAATTGCTGGGCGACGGTCAGTTGGTCATTACGCTGGAGACGGAACATCAAAAGGAACGTTACCAGAGTATTGTCGAGTTAACGGGCGAGAGCCTGGCCGAGGCCCTGAGCCGCTATCTGAATCAATCCGATCAACTTGCCACCTATCTGTGGCTCGCAGCCGATCCCTTGCAAAGCGCCGGCCTGCTGATCCAGCGCCTGCCCGAGACCGGTATGGAAAAAGATGAAGACGCCTGGAATCGCGTCTGTCAGTTAAGCAGTACCGTTACCGCGCCGGAATTACTCCAGTTGTCACACGCGGAATTATTGCACCGCCTGTATCATGAAGAGGACGTCCGCGTGTTCGATGCCGAACCCGTCTGCTTCCGTTGTAGCTGTTCCCGTGAGCGTGTCGCCAACATGTTCCTGACTCTGGGTTATGCCGAGGTCATGGATATGCTCAAGGAACAGGGCAAACTGGAAGTGGCCTGTGAGTTTTGTTATCACAAATATGAGTTTGACCAGATCGATGTGGAACAGCTGTTTGCCTCCGACACCCCCAGGGCACCGGATACGCATTTACATTGAGAACGGTGTTATTGAACCGGCGGTACCGCTTAGTGGTACCTCGATTTAAACGATCAACCCGAGCAGACCGGGCAGGCGGGGTCCTGTTTAAGTCTCAGGGTGCGCCATTCCATGTGCAGGGCATCCAGTAGCAACAGCCTGTCGGTCAGGGCTTCACCTATCCCGATTAACACCTTAATGGCCTCAGTGGCCTGAATAGCGCCAATAATGCCCACCAGCGGCGCCAGCACACCATTGTCGGTACAGTTCTGATCTTCTTCGCCATCGGCCTTGTACAGACACTGATAACAGGGTGTGCCGCGCCCCTGATTCATAAAGACACTGACCTGGCCTTCAAAGCGAATCGCCGCGCCCGAGACCAGGGGTTTGTGATGGCTGACGCAGGCGCGATTGACGGCGAAGCGGGTGGCAAAGTTGTCGCAGCCATCCAGCACCAGGTCGACCTGGGGGAGCAGGGCCTGCAGGGATTCGTCGTCCAGGCGCGCGGCGAATTTGGTGATGCTAATGTCGGGATTGATTTGTCGCAGCGTCGCCGCCGAGGATTCGACCTTGGTGCGACCAATGTCATCGGTGTGGTGCAGAATCTGCCGTTGCAGGTTGGACAATTCGACCGTATCAAAATCGGCCAGGATCAAATGGCCGACACCGGCCGCGGCCAGATACGCCGCCGCCGCGCAGCCGAGCCCGCCGAGCCCGACGATCAGTACCGTGCTGTTTAAGAGCCGGTCCTGCCCGACCACATCAATCTGCGGCAGCATGATCTGGCGGCTGTAACGTAATAATTGTGGATCATTCATGATAAAGACAGGAACCAGGTTCTAGGAGTGAGGTGCTAGGGTATCGAAAATAGCGATAAAGTAAAATGGGGTCATGTGCGGAATCGGTGGGTAATTGAATAAGGTTTTCACCGCAAAGACGCTGAGGACGCAAAGATTTTCAGGTAAAAGTCACATAGGATCGATGCCCAGTGTTTAAACCCCTCAACTGATTTTCTTATCCCTTTGGGTCATCCGCGGGTAATTGATGGCGGTTTTCACCGCAAACGATTTCATGGATGTAATCGTTTGAAAATGTCTGGAACGTATTTTCCAGACGCAGAAGCTGCAAAGATTTCCCAGGGTAAAAGTTCTATAGGGACGATGCACAGAGTTTAAGCTACTCACTTGATCCTCTTATCCTTCTTTGCGCCTTTGCGGTGGGTTTTGACACCATGGATCTATGCACAGATTCTGCGGAGACGCCGTACAATAAAGAACCGTCATGCTTTAACACGAGTGCAAGTTGCGTGAGAACCTGATATCCAGGACCTGTCTTTACAAGTAATTCCGCCAGTGTCGCGGGCGTTCGTCACGGCAGCCGTGCGGCTGTTGCTGATAGCGGTTGACAAAGACATCGCGGGTTGTGTCGCAGCAGCCGAGATTGGTGCGCAGGGTTTCTTCGGTATAGTAATAGAGGGCGCGTTTCATTTTGGCGAGCAGGCTGTTGTCCAGGTGATAACCGACTTCAAGCAGGGCCTGTTCGATAATGTGCAGGGTGACCTGGGTCACGTCATAACTGATACTGAGCTGTGTTTCGTTGAGGGCGACGACCTGTTCGATACCCTCGACGTCCACCAGCATGACCATCGCGGACCGCGCCTGATTGGGATCAGGGTGTGGTGTGGCAAACAGGATCTCGCGGTGTTTGAGTGTGGTTTCCAAGTCAATGCCTCGGGCCATAAGGTCTTCTTGTAATGCTAACCCGCCTTGGCCCGGGGTCAAGTAAAAGTTTTTAATATCAGTGAACGCTAATCTAACAGGGCAGGCTTTCCCTGCAGCGTGCAGCACACATTGGCAGCTTGATCAGGGGCTTACACTATCCCTGTCGTTATGAGCATGAGCGGCGTATTGCGCCAGGGTCACGCGCGGCAGCCCGGCGAGGTCGCGGTGTGTGCTGATGTTTTGATACGCCAGTGACTGGAGCAGAGCCGCCACGGCCTCGCCCTGCTGGTAGCCGTGTTCCAGCAACAGCCAGCCGCCGCTGCGCAGAAACGGGCGTGCACTGGCGGCGATTTCACGAATATCGTCCAGACCATCGACACCACTGCTGAGGGCCGTCTCCGGCTCGAAGCGGACATCACCCTGGCAAAGATGTGGGTCGTTGCTGGCGATATATGGCGGGTTGGCGACGATGAGGTCAAAGCGTTGTCCCGGGGCAAGCGTCCGGCACCAGTGCCCGTGCTGAACGTGGACATTGGGCAGGTGCAGGGCACGGGCATTTTCCTGCGCCACGCTCAATGCCTGGCGGGACTGGTCGATAGCGGTGACCTGACAGTGGGGTCTTTCTTTGGCAATAGCCAGGGCGATGGCGCCGCTGCCCGTGCCGAGGTCGAGAACCGTTTTATCTGCCGAGCTATCCAGGAGCTGCAATGCCTGTTCGACCAGGAGCTCGGTCTCCGGTC
>JAWOIE010000058.1:0-2952 GCA_046484825.1 Gammaproteobacteria bacterium
GACCACCAGGGGCATGAGAATGGCGGTACAGCCCAGCACCAGGCCGATGTTGGTGATATTGGAGCCGATGGCGTTGCCGACGGCGAGACTGGGGTTGCCCTGCCAGGCGGCGACGATGGAGACCAGGATTTCCGGCGCCGAGGTGCCGATGCCGACAATGGTCAGGCCAATGACCAGGGGCGAGACCCCCAGGTTGCTGGCGGTGGCCGAGGCGCCGCTGACAAAGCGGTCTGCGCCCCAGACCAGCACCACCAGGCCGCCGGCCACGGCCAGAAGGGAAAGGATCATTGTGTAGGTCATGATGTTCTGCGGTCCTCGTCAGCGCCGACGGCTATTTGCCGGGCGCCTGCAGGGCCCGTTCCAGTTCCAGCTCCAGTTCCAGTGACTCCTGCTCACTCACCGGCACATGCTCGGGTTCCTGACGCGGCGGCTTGCCGTCATGCACCAGGTTTTGTCGATGCTGTAGATAGGCATCACGAATAAAATTGTACTTGTCCACGCCGGACTGCTCGGCCATGCGATCCACCTTTAACAGACCGGCACGGGTATCGACCGCCTTCAGGCCGAGCACCGCCCAGCGGGCCTCGTCATCGCTAATGTCCAGCAGCGGGTCATAGCTGCTGTCCACCAGCAGGCCGCCGGTATCGCGCAGGGTGCGGGGCCCCAGCAGGGGCAGGACCAGATAGGGGCCATCGCTAACCCCCCAGACGGCCAGGGTCTGGCCAAAGTCCTCGTGGTGTTTGGGCAGATCCATGTGCGAGGCGACGTCGATCAGGCCAAACAGACCAAAGGTGGTGTTAAAGACAATGCGGGCAAAGTCCGAGGCCGCCTGGGTAAACTTGAACTGCAACAGGTCATTGACCAGGACAAACAGGTCATCGATATTGCTGAAAAAATTCGACACACCGGTCTGCACCGGTGACGGCGTGATTTTCTGATAGGTCTCGGTGACCGGGTCGAGGACATACTGATAGACGCCCTCGTTAAAATTGAACACGCTGCGATTAAAAGATTCGAACGGGTCACGCTCATCCGCGGGACCGTTGACGCTGGCGCAGGCGCTCAGCAACAGCAAGCCCGATATCAGGCCAAAGCGGCGAAGGGTGATGAAGGCGTGCTGCAGGGATGGCGTCATGGGCTGGCGAAAATTGCGTTAGATGGACGAGTCAGGGTTATGTTGGGCAGTCGCTATGATTTCATTGCCCATAGCGTAAATCAAGTCATGCGTTAGCGCGCCTCGACCCGGGTGGCGCCACAGCGGCGACATTCATAACGGGTCACCATTTTGCCCTGCTTGCTGTCGAAGGGATTGCCTGTGACGATCGCCCATTGATGAAAGCCGTTCTTGCACAGGGTCTTGCCCTTATGTTTTTCACTGGGACGGGGGCGCTTAAAGGGCAGGATGTTGCTCATAGACGCGAAGCATGCCAGACAACGACAGGTAATTATAGACAGGGTTGGCAATAGTCTCGAAAATAGCCGCATGACAAACAACTATCGTATTCGTTTTGGGACCGTCGGCTGGCAGCACCCGCAGTGGCATGGCGGTTTTTATCCCGAGGACCTGCCCGAAGAATGGCTGCTGCCATTTTATGGCAATGAATTCCCGGTGGTGGCCGTGCCGATGAGTGCCTGGGACGCCGCGCCGGCGACGCTGACGGCGAGCTGGCGGGACAATTCCGATGCCCACTTTCGTTTTGTGTTTGAGTGGGCGTGGCAGGGTGGCGCGGATCTGCGTGCCTTCTGCCAGCGCCTGGCGCCCCTGCGCGCGCAGACCCTGGGCATACTCCTGCAGGTGCCCTGGTCGGTGAGCGCCGCGGCGGACGAGTTGCGCGCCACGCTGAGTGAGATTGCCACCGAGCTCCCCGTGAGTCTTGAATGGCGGGACGCCGACGGTCAGGTCCTGCTCACGCCGGACCTGGGTCTGGCGTCGTGCCAGGCACTGCATACTATATATAACGTGAATTCCTGCTGGCACGGCGTCGAGGACAACCCGGCGGCATTCTTTGCCGACAGCGCGCTGGCGCTGACCAAGTTACTGGACCCGAGCCTGCCTCCGCGCGCGCTCCGTCAGGTCCTGGAGCTTTGTTCAGCGCAGATTCAGTATCATCGCGATACCGTGGTCCTGTTTACGGGCCAGCCACCGCCACTGCAAAAAGTTCGCGACGCCATGGTGATGCTGGAGTTATTGGCGTAAAGGCATTGCCAGCGATCCTGTGATTGCGCACAATAGCCGCACGCTGTTCACAGAAGAGAAGTATGAGCCATTCCAATGACATTCTGGTCTCCGCCCGTGGCCTGAGTTTTTCGCGCGGCAGCAACACGATCTTTGATGATATCGATATCGACATCAAGCGCGGCAGCGTCACGGCCATCATGGGGCCGAGCGGTACCGGCAAGACCACCCTGTTACGTTTGATCGGCGGACAACTGCGGCCCTCCGGCGGCCAGGTGCTGGTCGATGGCGAAGCGGTGCATACCCTCAAGCGTGGTCAGCTCTATCAACTGCGCAAGCGCATGGGCATGCTGTTTCAAAACGGCGCCCTGCTCACCGATATGAATGTCTTTGACAATGTCGCCTTCCCGCTGCGCGAACACACCGATCTCCCCGAACGCCTGATCCGCGACCTGGTGCTGATGAAACTGCACGCCGTCGGTCTGCGCGGCGCCCGCGGCCTCATGCCCAGTGAACTCTCCGGCGGCATGGCGCGTCGCGTCGCCCTGGCCCGCGCCATCGCCCTCGACCCGATGATGATCATGTACGACGAACCCTTCACCGGCCAGGACCCCATCTCCATGGGTGTGCTGGTGCGTCTGATTCGTCTGCTCAACGATGCCCGCCGGTGACGTTCAGCGCCTGTCCGGTCATGTAGTCCGACTCCGGGGAGGCGAGGAACGCCGCGACGCGCGTGACGTCCTCGGGCAGGCCGAGGCGTCCCAGCGGGATGTTGG
>JAWOIE010000135.1:0-3122 GCA_046484825.1 Gammaproteobacteria bacterium
CGCCGCGGCTTTACCTTTGTCGGGCCGACCATTTGCTATGCCTTCATGCAGGCCACGGGGATGGTCAATGACCATACGCTGGACTGTTTTCGACATGCGCAACTACGCCGTGGGGGCTAACCGCGTCCACTATCGTCGGTAATCACAGTACGTACCGGGGTATCAAGATAGTTGTGCGTGGCTGCGCAGGATGCGACATCAGGGAAGTGATCTGTGCTATCGGCCAGCGGCACAGTGCGCAAGGATATGATGTTTACGCCCCCGGCCGGGATGCCCTTTAGGCATTACTTTGCTGCTGACACTGTCTTGCGCCGAGCAAGCCGCCACCGACTTACTGGCGACGCTTGCGCTTCGGGTTATGCGGCAGGCCGGTATGCTGGGTTTTGAAGGGCCGGGCTTTGCCCGCGGTGGCGGTGGCCGCCTTGCCGCCGGTGCCCGCCGGTTGATACGCCGGGATCAGGTGGCGTTTGCCATTGCCAATAAGGTCGGCACGGCCCATGGCCTTGAGGGCCTGGCGCAGCAGGGGCCAGTTTTCGGCGTCGTGATAGCGCAGAAAGGCCTTGTGCAGACGGCGCTGCCGCATGCCCTTGGGGATGTTCACCGTCTCGCTATGGTCACTGAGTTTGTGCAGCGGGTCCTTGCCACTGTGATACATGGTCGTGGCCAGGGCCATGGGTGAGGGTAAAAAGGTCTGCACCTGATCGGCGCGAAAACCATTTTCCTTGAGCCATAACGCCAGGTGCATCATGTCCTTATCCGTGGTGCCCGGATGCGCGGCAATGAAATACGGGATCAGATACTGTTCTTTACCGGCGGCGCGGGAGTAACGTTCGAATAAGGTCTTGAAGCGGTCATAACTGCCCATGCCGGGCTTCATCATTTTCGACAACGGGCCAGTCTCGGTATGCTCCGGGGCGATCTTGAGATAACCGCCGACGTGGTGGGTCACCAGTTCCTTGATGTACTCAGGGTCTTCCACCGCCAGGTCATAACGCAGGCCCGAGGCGATGACGACTTTTTTAATACCCTTCAGGCCGCGAATGCGGCGGTAGAGTTTGATCAGCGAGTGGTGATTGGTATTGAGGTTTTTACAAATGCCCGGATAGACACAGGACAGGCGCCGACAGTTTGCTTCGATGGTTTCGTCCTTGCACGCCAGGCGATACATGTTGGCGGTGGGGCCACCCAGGTCTGAGACCACGCCGGTAAAGCCGGGCACGGTATCGCGCATGATCTCGATCTCCTTGGCGATGGAATCTTCGGAGCGGCTCTGGATAATGCGGCCTTCATGTTCGGTAATCGAACAAAAGGTACAGCCGCCAAAACACCCGCGCATGATGTTGATGGAAAAGCGGATCATTTCATAGGCGGGGATATTGGCCTGACCATAGGCCGGGTTGGGCTGGCGCGTGTAGGGCAATTCAAACACCTGGTCCAGCTCTTCCGTGGTGAGCGGAATAGGCGGTGGATTGATCCAGACCTCGCGCTCGCCATGACGCTGCACCAGCGGCCGCGCATTGCCCGGATTGGTCTCCAGGTGCATGACCCGCGAGGCATGCGCGTACAACAGGGTGTCGACCTTCACGGCCTCATAGGCGGGTAAGCGAATATAGGTATGCGCCTGACGCTCGGCCGGGGGGATCTCGCGGGCAAAGCGGACCACCTGCACACCCGGCTCGCTGGCGGCGATCTTGCTGTCACAGGGCGGCGTCTCGGCATAGGGGTTTTCGATTTTGGGTCGATCGGGAATAGGTTCGACGCTGGTGGAATCCAGCTCATAACCTTCCTGCGGCAACTGCTGGCGAATAAAGGCCGTGCCGCGAATGTCCTGCAGGTCCTGGATCGCCTCGCCGGCGGCAAGGCGATGGGCGATCTCGACGACCTGGCGTTCCGCATTGCCAAACACCAGCATGTCGGCCTTGGCATCGACCAGGATGGAACGCCGCACCTTGTCCGACCAGTAGTCGTAATGCGCAATGCGGCGCAGGCTGGCCTCAATACCGCCGATAATCAACGGCACATCTTTGTAGGCCTCGCGGCAGCGCTGTGCATACACCAGCACGGAACGGTCCGGGCGTTTGCCGCCTTCGCCATTGGGGGTATAAGCATCATTGCGGCGCACCTTGCGATCCGAGGTGTAGCGATTGACCATGGAGTCCATGTTGCCGGCGGTGACGCCAAAAAACAGATTGGGTTTACCGAGGCGCTGAAAATCAATGGCGCTGCACCAGTCTGGCTGGGCGATAATGCCGACGCGAAAGCCCTGCGCCTCAAGCACCCGGCCAATCACCGCCATACCAAAGCTGGGGTGGTCCACATAGGCATCGCCGGTCACCAGGATAATGTCGCAACTGTCCCAACCCAGGTCATCCATTTCGGCGCGCGTCATCGGCAATACCGGTGCCGTGCCGAAACGGGCGGCCCAGTATTTACGATAAGAGAAGATGTGCTTGGCGGCGTGCATGCTGATGAAAAGACCTGACTTAGTGCGGGGATAAGAGGTGTATTGTATCACGTCCCCCTGTGCGGCCGGACACTATGCCGTCGCGGATTAGGGGGCTGGTCGAAATAATATTGTCAACACCGAGGGCGAGCCTGGGCCATCAATGCAAGGCGCGGTTCGCAGGTAATGGCCGCTCCCTACACAGCAGTGACGGCCCAGGTGCGACCGAATGTAAATATTATTTCGACCAGCACCCTTAGTGTCGCCGCGCGTGTAGCCTCGGTAAATAACCCTGCAAATAGCGTTGCCGGAACTGCGCCAACGACCAGTCGCGCGTGCTGAGCAGGGCGCGCTGCTGCTCGGCAATGACATAGGTCCAGGCCATCACCCGCGCACCGCTATCGAGTTCCACCACCACCTGCCGCCGCCGGTAAAAGCGATCTTCGTAGTCATCCAGCCGCTGCCACGCCGCCGCGCGCAACCGGCAATACACGAGCCCCGCGACACTGGCCCCCGGCTGCGGCACGATGCCGGGGTAGGGTTTGCCGCGCAGGGCATAGCGGGCGTAATCGTGCAGGACGGCGGCACAGGCTATGTGTCGTTGGCCACTCACGGCCTGCATGATCTGTGGCAGCAACAGCGTGCCATAGACAAACAGGTGTTCGGGGTTACTGTTCAT
>JAWOIE010000216.1:0-5450 GCA_046484825.1 Gammaproteobacteria bacterium
GGACCATTTTCCAGGTCAAAGCTGACAGCCTGACCTTCGGCCAGGGTCTTGAAGCCACTACCCTGGATTGCGCTGAAATGAACGAATACGTCCGCGCCGCCGTTGTCCTGGGTAATAAAACCAAAACCCTTGGATTCGTTGAACCACTTAACAGTGCCTGTTGCCATGTAACTATACCTTCTGAAACTAAAAAAATTGAGTGTTGCTGACAGCTATCTATTAGTGGTTAACGGAGGGATTACCCGCCGAAACGGCCAATAAAAATATCTGTAGCACAATCACTATAGGGCAAAGCTGCAAAGAAAGCCACAATTATTCATCATCTACAGGCCCCGCTCGCAAACACCACCCAGGGCGGGGGCATATCTTTTGGAAGTGAGTGCCAAGCCGACAGCAAGTCCTTGATTCCCGGAACGCTGCGAATACCTCCGTGTAAGCTCGACGCCAGCATCCTTGCTGATGAGGTCCGGGAATCAAGGACTTGCTGCCGGCACGGAAAGTGTGATCCGGCCCTGAAACCACTACCCTTACAGGATATGCTGGTACCGGGTGCGTGGTGAAGGCGTCCCTGTACGCATATGCACACCTTGCATGGTTTACACCCTTCGGGTCGCCATGCGCCCCGGTTCGCTCCCGGCGAATCGCTTGATGGCCGCTCCCGAAGGTCGCTCTGGCACGGCACAGAACCTGTAAGGGCCAGGCAAGGCGCACAGGGGGGGGGCAAGTCATTACAATGATTCGTAGTTACTTGCGCCCCCTGTTGGTTCCACTCCACTGGCTTAAAGCCGCACCTGGACAGGTGAGACAGGAGACAAGCGGCGGTGTGTGCGGTGTGAACGCTTATTTGATAGCAACTGCTCGCCCCCCTACCCGGGAATTTCACCGCAAAGGACGCAAAGGAACACCGTGATTGCACATATGCCAGACCACCCATAGTACAGACCATGCCTCGATAAAGAAGGTGCCGCCCCAACCTCCCTGGCGGGACGGGGTTTGCAACGCTGTCCTGCACCGTTACCCCCCAGCCAGGAAAGTGACGGATTGACCATGACCAAGACCCTGCAAACGTCAGCCGGGGTAGTGGCTCGCCCCTGCCAGAGTCTTTCACCGCAGATGACTACGTCCTGTATTCGTCTGCGGTGAAAAAGATCGAAGAGGGGGTGAGTAGAGACCTTTGATCTTGCTAGCGACTCGATGACTCGTGCAAGGGCAGTTTTTGGTTTGATGGCTTGGTCTGTTGTCATGGGCGTGCGGCGTGTCAGAGGGCTCGTGTTTTGTTGTGGCACGGTTCAAAACCCTGTCGTATACTCAAATTGCTGCAGTTTATGGCAGTGGTAGTTTTGGGCGTTACCGAGTGAGATTTCTCCTGAACACCTTGTTTCATGGCCTGCACGCGGACATATCAAAGTATTTCATTTATGGAAGGGTAAGCATCATGGCAACAGGTACAGTGAAGTGGTTTAACGAATCCAAGGGTTTTGGTTTTATTGCCCAGGATGATGGCGGTGCGGATGTATTCGTTCATTTCAGTGCAATTCAGGGTGGTGGTTTCAAGACCCTGGCCGAAGGTCAGAAGGTCACCTTTGATGTGCAAAATGGTCCCAAGGGGCCGCAGGCCAGCAACGTGGTGGCACAGTAAACCGCGTTTCAATCGATTAACGGAATGCTGAAAAAACCTCATGCGGTACGATACAGTGTGATAAAGCCCGTCCATGGGCTTTGCTCCCAGGGGGTCAGCTCTTCGAGCTGATCCAAATCGCTTCGAACGATTGGGTAAAATTCGGCTCAAAATGCGCTTACTTGATGTCGATTGCGCTGTTATTGCCGGATTTTGCCTTGTCTCGTACTCGCCTGAGATGTTTTCAGCAGCCTGTTAAGACTGGGGCCGCTTCGTATCCTGGCCTGCGCCTGGTGGCCGTGCGGCATGCAACCTGCCGCTCTTGTTATTTGAGCACGCCTGCGACGGACCAAACTTGTTCCAGGTAAGTTTGGGCGATCGCCGGCAAGGGGCGGAGTGCGTGACGAAGCACGCCCTGCCGGACTGGCTTGGGATTACCCTCGATGTGGCAGAGTGCTCTCTTGCCTGGCCCCTCTCCCCCAATCTGTCATCCGCCCTGCCGGGGGGGATGTCATGCCTCTTCTTCCTCCCAGACGTCGTCCAGGGCGTCCTCATCTTCATCATTGCCAAGGAGATCGGCAAAGCAGTCGCTGTCGTCGGCCCGGATATCGTCATTGGCAGCGCGGGTATCGGACAGTTTCCCTTGTTCGGCAAGGTTGCTGGCGCGTCCGCCACGCGGTATGAAACTGACACGAACCCTGTTGAAGGCGGACTTGATTTCCGTGCTCAGCCCCTTTTCATGCTCGTTAAGGTCGCGAAGCTTGGGTTCAATGATTTCGCGCTTGTACTCCAGGATCTCACCGCGCTTGAGGTTGAACAAATAGAGAGTCTTTGGATCGCCGGTATTCAGGCGATGATCCAGTAATACCGGAGTGCTTTTTGTTCCGGCTTCCAAATAGCCGTACCACAGATGGTTGTCGCTCATCGGATGTATCCTGAGGTTGCAGTGTAAGGGATATCGCCTGCTGCCGATCCGCATTTGTCGACAGGCTGACAAAATAGTATCCACTATTGCGTTGGTGTAAAGAGTCTGTGGGCGCTTTTTTTGCACCTATAAAAATGTTTTACATTAGTCACGCGCCATGCCGCTATTGTTATAAAATCTGCTGATAGCCATGCCGGTGATGCGACGTGTCGACATGATGCGTGCCGCTCACTCACCGCGACAGAAAAGCAGGCTCTCGGGTCAGAGACGGGAGATTACGGTTGGAACGCTTGCTGGCGGGCCGTGGCAGGATGCCCCGGGGACGGAACGATGACACGGCACAAGGGGGGGCTCAGGCCGCCGCCATTTGCAAGGCGAGGGGGGCTCGTGTCGCGGATGTTTTTGACTATGGGCGTTTGAGACAGTGCACCGGCCTGTCTGTTGGCCGTTTGCCTGGACGGGCGTATACCCTTCTTTGAAATAACCCAGGACGCCGCCCTACTTGGCGGGCGTCCCCGTAATGGCAGGCGGCGTCTACCAGAACCGCTTCAGCCAGGTCTTTCTGGCGCCATGTTTGTGGAAGGTCTCCACGTATTGTTTGTCGACCTTGTCGATGTGATCGAATAACCAGTCCTTGAGAAACATCAACAGCTCCATGCCGACCTTGTCATCACCGGCACGAAACTGTTTCTGGTATTCCATAACCTGGCCAACGATTTTGTCGTGAATGGCCTTGTGCTCATCATACCCCTCGTAGCCAAAGATGCGCATTAGCGCCTCCTCGACGGTAAAGTGGATCTTGGTGTATTCGACAAGCTTGTCCAGGACGTCGACGATTTGATCGCGGTTGGATTTATTGGCCAGGGCGGTATAGAGTTCGTTCATGATCGAAATCAGCAATTTATGCTGTTCGTCGATTTCCTGCACCTCCACACTGTATGAATCATCCCATACAATTACTGACATATGCCTTTCCCCTTTAAAGTGGTTGTGAAGCACGGATGGATGTGAATGTATTTGTGTTATTCCCGTGCGCACGCCAGTGGCGTGGTCACGTCAATGCCGCCGGTAATTAATATCATAGTCGTCGCCAGATGAATACCCGGTTTGACGCTGAATTCGTGATTAATATCATAAAAAATAGGAGGGCAAGGTGCTTGGATGATGCAGAATAATCAGTCTGATAATCGAAATGCATTTAATCGTGAAATGGTTGCAGCCATCGATCTGGGATCCAACAGCTTTCATATGATTGTGGCGCGTAATCTGGAGGGGCAATTGCAGTTGCGCGATCGTCTGCGCGAGATGGTGCGGCTGGCTGCCGGCCTGGACAGGCATGGCAATCTGGATGATGCGGCCAGGGCACGCGCGCTGGAATGCCTGCAGCGTTTCGGGCAGCGTCTGAACGGTTTTGCCCCTGGCAGTATCCGTGCGGTGGGCACCAACACCCTGCGGCGGGCGCGTTGCCCTACATTTCTGCATGAGGCCGAGCAGGCTCTGGGGCATCCGATTGAGATCATTGCCGGCCGCGAGGAGGCGCGCCTAATCTATCTCGGTGTGGCGCACGGGCTGCCGGATAGTGAAGGGGTGCGTCTGGTGGTGGATATCGGTGGTGGCAGTACCGAGTTGATCCTGGGGCGGCGTTTTGAGCCCCTGGAACTGGAGAGCCTGGCGATGGGCTGTGTCAGTTTCAGTGAGCGCTACTTTGCCGGTGGCAAGGTCAGCGCCAAGGCGATGAACAAGGCCGTGCTGGCAGCCCGCCTGGAATTGCAGGAGGTGGAGGCGGAATTCCGTCAGTTGGGCTGGGAGGTTGCGGTCGGTGCCTCCGGCACGGTCAAGGCGATCGGTGAGGTGGTGCGCGCCATGGGATGGGCCGATGAGGGGGTTACCTTGCCCGCCCTGCAACGTCTGGCGAGTGAATTGGTGCAGGTCGGTGATGTGTATAGCCTGAAGCTCGCCGGATTGAAAGAGGAGCGGCTGCCGGTATTGGCCGGGGGGGTTGCGGTGCTGCTGGCAATCTTTGAAGGATTGCAACTTGAGCGGCTGCTGATCTCCGAGTCGGCCCTGCGTGAAGGCTTGCTCTACGATTTGCTGGGGCGGATCAGGCATGAGGACGTACGTGAACGAACCATCGATGCCCTGAGTGAGCGTTATCAGGTGGATCGCTTGCAGGCACAGCGGGTGGTGGAGTGTGTGGGGGATCTATTGCGGCAAACCGCCACAGCCTGGCAATTGCCGGATGAGGAATATGTGTTGCTGCTGAATTGGGCGGCGCGACTGCACGAGATCGGCCTGGCAATCGCCCATAGCGGCTATCAGAAGCACGGTGCCTATCTGCTGGAAAACTCCGATATGCCCGGATTTTCCAGTACCGAACAAAAACGCCTGGCCGTGCTGGTGCGTGGGCATCGGCGCAAATTGTCGAATGCACTGTTTCGTGATCTGCCCGAGGCGCAGCAACAGGGGATCCAGCGCCTGTGTATCCTGTTGCGCCTGGCGGTATTGCTGCATCGTAGCCACAGTACGGTAACCCTGCCGACGATCGTTTTGCAGGCAAGGGATCGGGAGTTGAATCTAGCCTTTCCTGAGGGCTGGTTGGATGAGCACCCTCTGACCATGGCGGATCTGGCCAATGAGAGGGAGCGGTTGCAGTCTCTGGATTATCAGTTGACGTATGGGTAACGACAGATACAAGAGCAAAGAGACAAGAGGAAAGGGGTGGAGCCCGTATGGCGGGCGGGTTTTTTGATAAAAAGCGGTGCGTACGGCGCACACCACCCCTCGTCCTTCGTGCCCTTAGGAGGCAGGTCGAAATAATATTGTCAACACCGAGGGCGTGCCTGGGCCATCAATGCAAGGCGCGTTTTGCAGGGAATGGCCGCTCCCTTGCCAAGAATCGTAACACAG
>JAWOIE010000252.1:0-10546 GCA_046484825.1 Gammaproteobacteria bacterium
AAGTTCATCAAACGGATGATAGCCTGCCCCGCGAAGCGCCTTGGGCATGGCAAAGCTTCCGCGTCCTGCTCTCGCTCCTTACCTACATCCATGTAGGTAAGGCAAAATGGAACGAAAAAGCGCAGTTTATAAGTGATAAATGAGCATTTTGAGTTTCATTTTAACGCCGCCAGCGCCGTTTCAGGGACTTATTCAGAGGTTCCCTAGGCCTGAGTGCCGCCGACGGTCAGCTCATCAATGCGCAGGGTCGGCTGACCCACGCCCACCGGCACACTCTGCCCTTCCTTGCCACAGACGCCGACACCCTGGTCCAGTTGCAGGTCGTTGCCGACCATGCTGATGTGTTGCATGACCTCCGGGCCGTTGCCGATCAGGGTCGCGCCCTTGACCGGCCGGGTGACCTTGCCATTTTCAATTAAATAGGCTTCGCTGGCGGAAAAGACAAACTTGCCCGAAGTAATATCCACCTGACCCCCACCAAAATTGACCGCATAGAGGCCACGCTCCACCGAGGCGATAATCTCCTCCGGCTCATGGGCGCCGGCCAGCATATAGGTATTGGTCATGCGCGGCATGGGCAGGTGGGCATAGGATTCACGCCGGCCGTTGCCCGTCGGCGACATGCCCATGAGGTGTGCATTGTGCTTGTCCTGCAGGTAGCCTTTTAGAATGCCGTTTTCGATCAGCACGGTCTCCCCGGTGGCTACACCTTCATCGTCCACGTTGAGCGAACCGCGGCGACCCGGTATGCTGCCATTGTCCACCACGGTGCAACCCGTGGCCGCCACCTGCTCACCAATACGGCCACTAAACACCGACGAGCCCTTACGATTAAAGTCACCCTCCAGGCCATGGCCCACGGCCTCGTGCAACAGCACCCCCGGCCAGCCCGGGCCGAGCACCACGGGCATGCCCCCGGCCGGGGCGTCTACCGCCTCCAGGTTGACCAGGGCCTGACGCACCGCCTCCTGCACATAACCCTCGGCACGTTGCGCATTGAGAAAAAAGTCGTAACTGACGCGGCCGCCGCCACCGCTGCCGCCCTGCTCACGGCGGCCCTTGTGTTCGGCAATGACGCTGACATTGAGACGCACCAGCGGGCGCACATCCGCCGCCAGAGTGCCATCGCTGGCGGCCACCAGAATGACTTCGTAGTTGCCGGCGAGACTGACAAAGACCTGCTGGATGCGCGGGTCCAGCGTGCGGGCCTGGCGGTCGAGCTGCTGCAATAACTGAATCTTGTCCTGCGCGGTGAGCGAGGCCAGGGGGTCGTCGGCATGATACAGGGGGGCGACCTCGCGCCGCTGCCAGGCCTGCACCTGCGCCTGTTGCCCCTGCCGGGCGATGGCCCTGGCGGTGGTCGCGGCCTGGTTCAGGGCCGGCAGGATAATTTCATCGGAGTAGGCGAAGCCGGTCTTTTCTCCACTGATGGCGCGCACCCCCACGCCCTGTTCGATGTGGTAGTGACCTTCCTTGACGATACCGTCTTCCAGCGACCAGGACTCCTGACGCATGGATTGAAAATAGAGGTCGGCACTATCCAGATGCGGGCCGCTGAGTTTGCCCAGCACATCGGCCAGGTCGGTCTCGCTCAGGCCCGCCGGGGCCAGCAGCGTCTGCTGGGCATGTTCCAGGAACTGACTCATGCCGAGGGTAAGTCGCAGGGGAGTTTACGGTGTTGCAACACCGGGAAATTGCGCCGGGTGATTTCCAGCTGTTTCTGATCCAGCCGGGCCACCACAACACCGGAGCCACTGGGCAGGCAATCGAGTACCCGGCCCCAGGGGTCAATAATCATGCTATGGCCAAAGGTCTCTCTGCCATTGACATGGTAGCCGCCCTGCGCCGAGGCGACCACATAGGCAAGATTTTCAATGGCCCGGGCGCGCAACAGCACCTCCCAGTGCGCCTTGCCGGTAATCGCGGTAAAGGCCGAGGGGATGGCAATAATATCCACGCCCTCGGTGGCCATGCGGCGAAACAGTTCCGGGAAGCGCAGGTCATAACAGATCGCCAGCCCCAGACGGCCAAAGGGTGTCTCCACCACGGTGACACGCGTACCGGCCGCGGTGGTCTGTGACTCGTTATAGGTCTCACGACTTTCTTGGATTTTGACGTCAAACAGGTGCACCTTGTCATAACGCGCCACCGGCTCACCGCGCTCGTTATACAACAGACAGGCGGCGGCAACGCGTTGCGGGTCCTGGCTTTTTAACGGCAGGGTGCCGGCGACAATCCAGACGCGGTGTTTGTCTGCCTGCGCCGCAATGAAGTCCTGAATGGGACCACTGCCCTCGGCTTCGCTAACGCCGAGTTTGTCCTGTTCCTTCATGCCCATAAAGGCGAAGTTTTCCGGCAACACCACCAGCTCGGCACCGGCATCTACTGCCTGGCTGATGAGGCGACCGACTTCGGTCAGGTTGGCGGAGACATTGGGCCCGGAGGCCATTTGGATTGCGGCAAGACGACTCACATGAACTCCATATTTATAGACAACTTTTTATACACAACATATATGGGCAAGATTCATATACAACGATTCCGGGTGAATACTCACCGCGCCAGACCATTCCCCACTGAGCGCAAAGGACTACTCTTCAATCTCCAGCTGTAGGCGGTCCGGATACTGACTGCCCGAGATCAGCTTGATCCTGTCGGCCTCCAGTCCCAGTGATACCAGCCAGCCACGCAGCTCGATGGCCCAGAGGGAACCCTCGTCGCCGCCGGGATAATAGATCCTGAGGCTGGCGTGCTCGGCCTGCCGCAGGCCTTGCATGGCCTCCTGCAGTACCGGCATGGCCAGAACGGCCTCGGCGGTGCGCGGCACGGACCATTCCGCCCAGCTCAGCAACAACGCCGACTCCGCCCGCAGCGGCGCCAGGCAGCAGAAAAAGACCAGGACCATGACGAGTCTGTGCATGGGCGCAGAATAGCATATCTGCCTGTCTAAAGCGGTATTCGCAAAGTGCCCTGCGCCACAAAACCCGTAGGTCACGACGGCTCGGGGGCGGCGCTAACAACCTTTTCAATCACAGGTTTATCCCAGCTACCCGTCACCCGGTACTGGCTGGCAATACTCTTGTCAAACGCCTTGCCAAAGAGCTGTTTAAAAAACAGCAGCACCGTGCCGACCTGCGGCCCCCACAGTAAATAGCCGGGAAGCGGTGCAGTGCCGGAGAGATTGGGGATGACCAGCACCTCCAGGTCATAATCCTTTTGCGCCAGACCGGTACGCCCGCTGATCACAACATTGGCCAGAGTGCTCTCGACCAGCAACTGCCGGGTCACGGCATCGCCTGCACCAATATCAAACTGGAGTTGCATGCTATCAAAAGAAAAGCCACTGCCCATATCCGCAAAATCCAGAAACAGTCTGCGCGGCAGGGCCGACAGGCTCAGCAGACCAAACAGGCGACCGGCGCCGGTCTTGACCTCGACAATATTGCCGGACTCGATACGCGCCGTCATGTTGCCACGCAGTTTGGCGAAGGCGAAACCAAAGGGACTGTCATCCCAACTGATCTGCATTTGGGCGTCACTGACCTCGCCACCGCGAAGAATGGCGGCATAACCCCAATGGCCGAGCTGGGCACCAATATCACTGCTGGTCATGGCCAGCTGCAACTGGGTCTTGTGCTGGCGACGATAGTGCCAGTCGCCGCTGGCACTGACGCGGCTGAAGGGCGTGGTCAGGAGCAGCTGATGAATCCTGAAGCCGGTGCGTTCGCGCTCCACATCCAGCTCCAGTGCACCGAGCAGGGTGTCATTGACCCGCAGGCTGTCGATATGGCCGTTGAGTAGCGGCCATTGTGACGGCAGAATATTCAGCGTGCTGGCATCCGCCGCGGCGGCGTCATCGGTCTCTACCAGTAGATGCAGGCCCTGCATGGCGAGCTCCACCGGCAGCCCCTGCCAGTCAAACGGCGCGCCAACACCAGCACCTTTGTGCTCTGTGAGCAGGCTGATCCACTCCTGCAGGGGAATGGCCGGGGTCGCGCCTTCGATGCGCAGCATCCGGGGGCGGGGCAATTCCACTTCGCGCTCGCCAAAATGCACCGTGCCTTTGCTGACTTGCGTACGGCCTGCCTCGTGGCGGAGCTCCATCACGGCCTGGAGTGCATCCGCATAGCCGAGGCGTACCTGCGTGCGGTCGTGGCTCGAAAACTCCAGCCCCAGTAACGTGGGCGCGACCTCGGTCGCCTCCTTGTTGAAGGGTGCGGGCAGATCGAGCTGCACCTGCTCCAGGGAACTCGTCAGTGCCAGTTTCGCGGGAACGGAGCGGCCCTGCTGATGATAGGGCAAGCCAAACACGCCCTGCCAGCGCGTCTTGCCCGAGACCTTGTCGAGACCCGGGACGGCAAAGCGCTGTGCCAGTAGTGCCGTGTCCAGCAGCCCCTGGGCGACAATCTGAATCGGGCGGGCATCCTGGGAATCGCGCGTATACACCTCCAGGCTGGCCGCCTCCCCCAGGATCGTGGCGCTGATGTCGCGCGCCGTCAGACCGGTCTCATCAAAGTTGATCACGCCCTGGGTCGCGCGAATATCCACCGCCCGGTCCAGCAACATAAAGCTGCTGTCCACCAGCTGGACGCGGCCACGATAGTGCAGGGGATTCCGGGCGGCCACCTCGCGACTGAGGGGGATGGAGAGGCTGAGGTCCAGCTCGCTGTCACCACTGACCTGAATGCTCTCCACAAAACCGCGCCCCTCGGGGGCAATGGGTGTGTGGGTGAGAAATTCAAACACCTCGACAGTGGGTCCCGAGGCACTGGCCTGGACCCGCAGTTCCGGCTGGAGAAAGTCCGGGATCTCCACCGTGACATTCTCCGAGGTCGTCTCTTGCAGGAGTTGCGCCTGCACGCCCGTTATGTGCATGCCTTCGCCGCTAAAGCGGGCATCGACACGAGCATTTGTCAGTGGTGGCCAGTCCGGCTGATAGTTCAGTGCGACGTTGTCGGCATAAAACTCGACCTGAAAGGCGCCCTGCTGCTGGCGAAAGGGAAACTCGGCAAGGCGCCCGCGAAACACCGCCCCGCCCGCACGGACGTCGCCGGCGACAATGGCCTGGTCCAGCCAGTGCACCAGCGCCGGGCTCATAATGCCGACCGGGTAATAGTTCGCGGCCTGACGTGCGTCACCGTCCTGAAACTGGACTTGCAAGTCCAGGTAAGGCGAGGCCGCGTTGGCCGGCAGGTGCACATACATCCCCGCCCTCGCCTTGACGTCGGCCGTTTGTGTCTGCACCTCGTCGCTGGAGAACATCCAGCCGTAGTCGTTTTTCGACCAGCGAATACGGGTCTTTAATGCCTGCAAGGCAAACGCCTGGCGAAAGAGTCGGGGGAAATACACGGTGGAGAAGCCATTGTCGATACTGAGTTCACCGTGGTGCAGGGTGCCCGCGACGCTGCCATGAAAACCCTGCAGCGCCGGATAGTGTTGCCAGGCACTGGCATGTACGTTGTCAAACTCGGCGCGCACGACAAATTCCTGTGGGCGACCTTGCTGGCTGACCAGCTGGACGGCCACATCGTGGAGGTCACCGGAGGGCTGCAGGTGTTGCAGCGGCGTGCGCCATGGCGCCTCGTCCGCACTCAGGATACTCGCCATGCTGTTGAGGTCTTCCAGACGCAGATAGCCGGCCTCAAATAAATAGCTATCCTCCGCGCCAGCCTTAAAGCTGATCGACACATCGGCCTTCGGCCAGGCGCTGCCCTGCAACATGAGTTGCAGGTCTTTCACCTGTAGTGCCCAATCCTCGGCGCCACGCTGCCAGTCAAACAGCCCCCCGAGCAATTTCACCTCACGCGTGGCGGATGCAGCTTGCGTCGGACCCCTGGACAGGCGTGCGTCATAGACACTGACATCACCGGCCAGACGGGCAAGCACGTTGTCCTGCCATTCCCCCCAGAGGCGCATATCCAGTTTGCCGCGCTCGAGGTGTATCTGCCGCCATTGCGGGCGAAACTGCTGCCACTGTTGTACATCGACGGCATAGGCCTGCACAAAAAATTTGCCACGCCAGTCCCTGGGGTGAAGACTCGCGCCTTCAATATCGGCGGCAAACTTTACCTCACGGCCGAGTGCCTCAGGTACCTCCATCTGGCCGGCAAACATGTGGCGTTGATCGCGGTTGCGCAGATGCAGATTGACGTCGCTGAAGTGATAACGCTTGTCCTCTACATTGTCCTGCCAGATGATGGAACTGTTTTCCAGACTCAGGTCGCTATAGCTAAACAGCCAGCGCGCCAGCTGTGTATCCGCCGCCGTGTGCTCTGCCTCATCAAACTGACTCACACTCAGACCCTGCACCGTGAGTGCGCCGCCCGGGTGGCGGGTGACGACCATATGCAGACCCGCAATGGCGATCTCGCCCGGCACCAGTTTGCGTTCACGCAACGAGGCCAGCCAGGCCAGGCCGACCCTGGCCTCCGCAAAGCGCGCCAACTCGTCATTGCTCTCGGCGTGCAGCAGGCTAATGTCCTTGAAGATCAACACCGGGGTAATGCCTTCGAGCCGGGCATCAAAGCCCTGTATACTGACCCTTTGCTCCAGCAGGCTTGAGACCTGCTGTTCAATCACTTCACGATAGTTACCCAGGTCCTGCAGGGTGAGACGGGCAAGGGAAAAGACGATCGCCAGCAACACCAGCACGGTCGCGATCCCATACATGGTAATGCGGTAGACCCTGACTCGTAGTGGTGCGGCGTTTGACATGACTTATCGGTAACACATTGAATGGGTGACGACGCGTTTACATCAGGACAATATCAAACTGTTCCTGGGTGTATTCCATCTCGACCTGTAGTTTGACGGGCTTGCCAATGAACTCTTCCAGCTCCGCCAGACTGGTGGACTCTTCGTCCAGTAACAGGTCGATCACCGGCTGCGATGCCAGCACCAGTAACTGTTGCGCATCGAACTGCCTGGCCTCGCGAATAATTTCGCGGAAGATCTCATAACAAACGGTCTCCGCAGTCAGCAGCGAACCGCGACCCTGACAACAGGGACAGGTCTCACACAGGACGTGTTCCAGACTCTCGCGGGTACGCTTGCGCGTCATCTCGACCAGCCCCAGTGCCGAGACCTCACTGATGTGAGTCTTGGCGTAATCCTTTTCGAGATTTTTTTCCAGGGCGCGCAACACCTGTCGGCGGTGTTCCAGGTCCTGCATATCAATAAAATCCAGAATGATAATGCCGCCCAGGTTGCGCAGGCGTAACTGCCGCACGATCGCCTGGGTGGCCTCCAGGTTGGTTTTAAAAATCGTCTCCTCGAGATTGCGATGACCGACAAAGGCGCCGGTATTGACGTCGATGGTGGTCATGGCCTCGGTCTGATCGATAATCAGATAACCACCGGATTTGAGCTGCACCTTCTGTTGCAGCGACTTGTGGATCTCGTCTTCAATGCCATAGATATCAAAAATCGGGCGTTCGCCGGGATAGTATTCAATACTGTCCTTGAGTTCGGGAATAAACTTGGCGGCGAAACGCGAGACCTTGTCATAGGTCTCGCGCGAATCGATACGCACCTTTTCCAGACTCATGTCCCCCAGGTCACGCATGGTGCGCATGACCAACGGCAGGTCTTCATGCACCAGCGTGCCCGCGACGGCCGCCCCTGCCCTGTCCTTGATGGCGCTCCAGAGTTTTTGCAAAAACACCATGTCGCGGAACAGCGCCTCGGCGCTTACCCCGTCGGCGACGGTACGCACGATATAACCACCCGGGTCAAAGTCCGCCTGGTGGCGGAGAATAATATCCTTGAGCCGCTGCCGTTCGGCGGCGTTTTCAATTTTCTGCGAGACACCAACATGGCCCGAACCCGGCATGTAGACCAGGTAACGCGAGGGGATTGAGATCTGGGTAGTAAGACGCGCGCCCTTGGTGCCCATGGGGTCCTTGACCACCTGCACCAATACCTCCTGACCCTCCTGTAACAGGCGGTGGATTTCCGCGGTCATGGGGGTGTCCATAGTCGCAGGCCCGGCCGGGTCTTGCTCCTTGACCTCGCGCACCACATCGGAGGCATGCAGGAAGGCGGTGCGGGCCAGGCCCACCTCGACAAACGCCGCCTGCATGCCGGGCAGAACCCGACAGACCCGGCCTTTATAGACATTGCCGACCAGGCCGCGGCGGCGGCTACGCTCAATGTGAACCTCCTGCAGCACACCATTTTCCACATAGGCGACGCGGGTCTCCTGCGGCGTCACGTTGATCAGCAATTCCTCACTCAAGCGCCTGTTCCTTTTGTGGTGTTTGGGGCTTTCAACATATCGATTCCCTCCCGCAAGAGCAATGACCGTGTCTCAAAAAGCGGCAGGCCCATTACCGCCGAATAGCTGCCCTGCAGGCGCTCTATAAACATAGCGGCCAATCCCTGAATGGCATAAGCACCCGCCTTGCCGAGGGGTTCGCCACTGGCCCAGTAGGCCTCGAGGTCGGCCTGAGTCAGCGGGCCAAAACAGACCTGGCTGATAGTACAGGCGGCGTTCGCCTGCCGGCCCACCAGGGCCACGGCGCTATAGACCTCATGACAGCGGCCGGCGAGTTGCCTGAGCATGGCGAGCGCTGCGTCGCGACTGCCCGGCTTGCCCAGGATCTGGCCATCGATCACGACACTGGTATCGGCGCCGAGCACCGGGTGGGGGTCCGCTGGTGCCAGTGCCAGGCGACCGGCCTGTGCCTTGGCCATGGCCAGGCGCGTTACATAATCCGCCGGGGACTCCTCGGCGTGCACCTGTTCATCGACCTCGCCATCAATCAGACGATAGCGCACACCGATTTGTTCCAGCAATGCCGCGCGTCGTGGTGAGGCCGAGGCGAGATAGAGGTGAAAATCCGGCGCAGACATAGGGTTATTTGTGGTAGGGGTGGTTGCGAATAATCATCATGGCGCGGTAGAGCTGCTCCGCCACCACGACCCGCACCAGCGGGTGCGGCAGGGTCAGGGGTGACAGCGACCAGCACTGCGCGGCCCGCTCACGCACCGCGTTACTGAAGCCGTCGGGACCGCCGATTAACAGGGCGACGTCCTGCCCCAGGGTCATCCACTGCTCAATTTGCGCGGCGAGATCTTCCGTGCGCCAGGCCTGGCCATGCTGGTCGAGCGCGACCACATGCGCCTGGGCGGGAATGGCGGCCAGCAGACGCTCGGCCTCTTCGTCCTGCCACTGCGGGATACTGGGCTGTTTGCCACGCCGGGCGGCGGGGAGCTCTTTGAGTTGCAGGGGGCATTCGCGTGGCATGCGCTTTTGATATTCCGCAAAGCCCTGGATCACCCAGGGGGGCATTTTCTGGCCAATGGCCAGCAGGTAAAAGCGCATGCTGTCTGCCCCCTAACCCGGCGATCCTGGCCCTGTGTCCCTAGTCCTCTGCCCGGGCCTGCGCCCCGGTCGTGGGGCTGTCATCCCCCCAGAGTTTTTCCAGATTGTAGAAATCGCGCACCGCGGGTTGCATGACGTGGACCACGACGTCGCCCAGGTCCACCAGGACCCACTCACCGGTCTGTTCGCCCTCGATGCCCAGGGGACGTTCCCCGGCCTCCTTGGCCTTTTCCACCACATTGTTAGCCAGTGACTTGACCTGACGCGCGGTGTTACCGGTGGCAATCACCATCAGGTCGGTCATATCCGAGCGTCCGCGCAGATCCAGGATCTTGATATCCGTGGCCTTGATGTCTTCCAGGGCCGCAATGACCAGGTCGCGCAGGGTTTCCGTATTCATCATTCTTTATTAAACCTTATACGTATAAATGTCGTTGTTGCAGATAGTGATACACCGGGTCGGGCAGTAAATAGCGCACCGATTCCCCCCGTTGTAGCGCCTGACGAATGGCCGTGGCCGAAATATCCAGCGCCGTGACCTCTTGAAAATACACCTTGCCGGCAGCGTGCTCATTGAGCGCTTCCACCGAGTCAACCTCGACCTGTGGCAGGGTCTGGCGCCAGACGTCGTCCTGAGACAAAAGCGCCCGCGTCATGCCCGGGCGCTGCATCACGACGATATGACTCAGCGCCAGGATATCCTGCCAGCGATGCCAGCTGGGCAGCAGGGCGAATGCATCCAGGCCGAGGAGCAGACACAGGGACTCGTCGCACCCCTGCTTCAGACTCGCCAGTGTGTCCACCATGTACGACGGTCCCGCCCGGCGCAGCTCGCGATCATCGACCACAAAACCCGCCTGGCCGTCGACGGCCAGGCGCAACATGGCCAGACGATCCGGCCCCGAGGCAAACGGCGCGTGCCGATGCGGCGGCTGTCCGCAGGGCAGCAGGCGCACCTCCCGCAGTCGCAGCATTTGCATGACCTCCAGGGCCGGGCGTAAATGGCCAAAGTGGACCGGGTCGAAGGTACCGCCGAAAATGCCAATCATAAAAAATAGTGACGCGGGACACGGGTCGCGGGACGCGGGGAAAAAATCAGACTACGACCATTTAAATTACACACCCGTCCCGCATGAAGGCAGACAAGCTTGTCCCTCGACACTCGTCCCTCGGCCCTATGTCCTGATATGTCCATCACCAATCACGATAAACTTCTGCGAG
>JAWOIE010000269.1:0-3690 GCA_046484825.1 Gammaproteobacteria bacterium
CGCACCGGCCATTACCGCACGATAGGCCGGCGCCTGTTCGCCCTGGGGTAGCGACGTCTGACAGGCGCTGACCGTAAGCATGCCAAGAATAATCCCGAGATAGCGCATCACCTGACTCCTTGTCGTCCCCACCCAGAGTAAAGCGTAGTTGCCGCGACGCGTCATGACCAACAAGAATTTTTTATCGCCGAGCGTGACCACATACCGCCTCAGTATGTGCCAAAAAATTGCAGGGTAGATCGTGTTGCCTCACGACCTGTGCAGAACTGTTACCGATGCGCTGCAGTACTGCGGGCGACTGGCAGGCCGCGCAGGCGCGGCTACTCGATGCCCAGTGAATCCCACATGGCGTCTACGCGTTGCTTGACTTCGGCACTCATGGTGATGGGCCGGCCCCACTCGCGGCTGGTCTCGCCGGGCCACTTGTTGGTGGCGTCCAGGCCCATCTTGGAACCCAGCCCGGAGACCGGCGAGGCGAAGTCGAGATAATCAATGGGGGTGTTGTCGATAATGGTGGTATCACGACCGGGGTCCATGCGCGTGGTCATGGCCCAGATAACATCCTGCCAGTCACGCACATTGACATCGTCGTCGGTGACAATGACAAACTTGGTATACATAAACTGCCGCAGAAAAGACCAGACCCCCATCATCACCCGCTTGGCATGACCGGCGTATTGTTTTTTCATGCTCACCACGGCGACGCGATAGGAACAGCCCTCGGGTGGCAGATAAAAATCCACAATCTCGGGAAACTGCTTTTGCAGAATGGGGACGAAGACCTCGTTTAAGGCCACGCCCAGCACCGCCGGCTCATCGGGCGGCCGTCCGGTATAGGTAGAATGATAAAGCGGGTCACGGCGATGGGTGATGCGTTCAATGGTAAAGACCGGAAACTGATCCACCTCGTTGTAGTAACCGGTGTGGTCGCCAAAGGGGCCTTCGTCGGCCATCTCACCGGGATGGATGACGCCTTCGAGGACAAACTCCGCCGAGGCCGGCACCTGTAACTCCGAACCGAGGCACTTGACCACCTCAGTCTTGTCGCCGCGCAACAGCCCGGCGAAGGCATATTCAGATAAGGCGTCCGGCACCGGGGTCACCGCGCCGAGAATGGTCGCCGGGTCGGCGCCCAGCGCCACAGCCACGGGAAACGGTTCCCCGGGGTGTTGTTCACACCAGTCGCGAAAGTCGAGTGCACCGCCACGATGGGCCAGCCAGCGCATAATGACCTTGTTTTTACCGATGACCTGCTGACGATAAATCCCCAGGTTCTGGCGCGCCTTGTTCGGTCCTTTGGTAATCACCAGGGCCCAGGTGATGAGCGGTCCGGCGTCTTCCGGCCAGCAAGTTTGAATGGGTAGGTGCGACAGGTCGATCTCATCGGCTTCGATGACATACTCCTGACACGCGGCCTTCTTGACCACCTTGGGCGACATGTTTAACACCTGCCGGAACACCGGCAGTTTTTCCCAGGCGTCCTTCATGCCTTTGGGCGGTTCCGGCTCCTTGAGCATGGCCAGCAGTTTGCCCACTTCACGCAGGGCCTCGACCGAGTCTTCACCCATGCCCATGGCGACGCGCCTCGGCGTGCCAAACAGGTTCGCCAGCACCGGTATGTCAAAACCTTTGGGGTTTTCGAATAACAGGGCCGGCCCTGCGGCGCGCAGGGTACGGTCACAGATCTCGGTCATTTCCAGACAGGGGTCTACCTCCTGCGAAATGCGTTTGAGTTCGCCCTGCCTTTCCAGCTGGTCGATGAAATCCCGCAGGTCTTTATATTTCATACTAAATTCTAAAACCGCCGTGTCGCATACGATTGCGATAGTCCATCCAGATGAGACCGCCAATCACCCCCAGCAGTAACATCAAAAACAACAGGCCCCAGTACCAGAGTGGAAACTCGGGGCGCAGGGCGGCGAGTTGTTCGGGACTGGGGATGGTCTCGCCACTGAGATTGGCCCTGGCGGATTCAATGCGGGCGCGCAGATTCTGGTTCTCCCGGCGTAGCGCGGCAACGTCCACATCGTCACCGGCGGCCAGCTCGGCCTCGGCAGCCTGTTGGGCTGCGGTGAGGGCCTGCACCTGGGCGGTCAGCTCATCAATCTTTTGCTGCGCCGCCTGTAACTGCGTGTCGTCCACCACCGGCTCGCCACCGGTACCCGCCGCCAGTTTGGCGTTCAGGTCCTTGATGCTGTTGCGGGCGTTGGACAGCTCATCGCGGCGTACCTGTAACTCACGTTCCTTCCTGGCCAGTTCCTCACTCACGGCCTTCAGGGCCTTGTCGCTTTCGGTGAATTTTTTGTAAACCTCATCGACCTCGGCAATGGCGGGCTTTTCCTTTTTCAGAAAACCGCTGCTCACCCAACCCTCGGTGCCGTCGAGCAGGCGGATCTTGCTAAAGGCGCCCTGACTGCCAATGACCTCAACCGCTGTCCCACTGACCACCGACTGCAGCAGAATACTGTCTTCCTGCGGCTGCTGATGCACCCCCAGCAGGATGCGGTCAGTTACATACAGGGTCTCTGCACCGGCCACGCCGCTGCAAAGCAAAAACGCCATCCATAACAGGACACCTCGAATCATGCTTTCAAACTCCCTTAGGCTGCTATGCCGTTATGGCGTAACAATGCATCAATTTGCGGTTCGCGGCCGCGAAAGGCGACAAACAATTCCATGGGCTCACGTGCGCCGCCGCGCTCCAGTATAGTATGCAAAAACTCGGCGCCCGTCTCGGCATTAAAGATGCCGGTCTCTTCAAAACGGGAAAAGGCATCGGCGGACAACACCTCGGCCCACTTATAGGAATAGTACCCGGCCGCGTAGCCCCCCGCAAAGATATGTGAAAAACTGTGTTGAAAGCGGTTAAAGGCCGGCGCCTTAATCACCGCCACTTCCTTGCGCACCTCATCCAGGGTCTCCTGAATACGCGCGCCCCGCGCCGGGTCATACTCGGCATGAATGCGGAAATCAAACAGGGAGAATTCCAGCTGGCGCATCATGACCATGCCGGCCTGAAAGTTGCGCGCCGCCGTCATGCGTTCGTACAGGTCCTGCGGCATGGGCGCACCCGTCTGGTAGTGGGCGGCGATTAAATCGATCGCCTCACGTTCCCAGCACCAGTTTTCCATAAACTGGCTGGGCAACTCCACGGCATCCCAGGCGACACCGTTAATCCCCGAGACACTGATGTGATCCACCTGGGTCAGCATGTGATGCAGGCCATGGCCAAACTCATGAAACAGAGTAATGACTTCGTCGTGGGTAAACAGCGCCGGGTCATCGCCCACCGGGGGTGTCAGGTTACAGGTGAGATAGGCCACTGGGGTCTGCATACGACCATCACTCAGGCGAAAGCGACCGCGGCAGTCATCCATCCAGGCACCGCCGCGTTTGTGCTGGCGCGCATACAGGTCCAGATAGAAGTGTCCGCGCAAGGCACCCTGCTGATCGCGGATCTCATAAAAGCGCACATCCGGGTGCCAGGTCTCGACCGCATCGACTTCATTGATGTCGATGGCATACAGGCGCTTGACCACTTCAAACATGCCACCGATGACCCGGGGCTCGGGAAAATAGGGTTTCAGTTCCTGCTGACTCAGATCGAACAGGGCGTGCCGCTGTTTTTCCGAGTAATAGGCCAGATCCCAGGCGTGCAGTGTTTCACAACCGTGGTGCTGCTGCGCATAG
>JAWOIE010000282.1:0-4933 GCA_046484825.1 Gammaproteobacteria bacterium
ACCTGAAGGATTCCAACATCGATCACCTGCAGGGCACCGGCAGGTTCATTGATGCCCACACCGTGGAGGTCGGCGGTAAACACTACACCGCCGATCACATTGTCATCGCCCCCGGCGGCTATCCCATGATTCCCGATATCCCCGGTGCCGAACATGGCATTACCTCTGACGGTTTTTTTGCCCTGCGCCAACAGCCCAAACGAGCGGTCGTGGTCGGCGCCGGTTATATCGCGGTGGAACTCGCCGGCGTCCTCAATGGCCTCGGTAGCGAGGTCAGTATGTTACTGCGTCGCGGCCACTTTCTTTCCAGCTTCGACGCCATGCTGCGCGATACCCTGATGGAAGAAATGACGAATGCCGGTGTCAATATCATGTCCAATACCAATGTTGAAAAGGTCACCCGGGACGCCAGTGGGCAACTCAGCATTCACTGCTCCGGGGGGGTGCACCTGGAAAATATCGACGCCCTGGTCTGGGCCATTGGCCGCGCGCCCAATACGGTACCGCTGCACCTCGATGTCGCCGGTGTTGAGTGTGACCCCAACGGTTATATCCCGGTGGATGAATATCAGCAGACCAATATTGCCGGGGTCTATGCCGTCGGTGATGTCATCGGCAAGGCGCAACTCACGCCGGTGGCGATCAACGCCGCGCGGCGCTTATCGGATCGACTGTTTAACAACATGCCGGAACGCAAACTGGACTACAGCGATATCCCGACCGTCATGTTCAGTCACCCGCCCATCGGTACCATTGGCCTGACAGAAGACGAGGCTCGCGCACAGCACGGTGATGCGGTCAAGGTCTATACCAGCAACTTTACCGCCATGTACCACGCCCTCAGCCCGCACCCGCAAAAGACGGCCCTGAAACTGGTCTGTGTCGGCGCCAGCGAGAAGGTCGTCGGTTGTCACATCATCGGCAAGGGTGCCGACGAAATGTTGCAGGGCTTTGGCGTGGCCATCAAAATGGGCGCGACCAAAAAGGACTTCGATAACTGTGTCGCCATTCACCCCACCAGCTCGGAAGAGTTGGTGACCCTGAGATGAGCACAGCGGATTGCGCATAGGCCGGGACGGACCTGCATGACCCTTAAACCCTTCGAAGACCTGCGGCCGGACATCCATGCCGATGCCTATGTGGACGCCACCGCCCTGGTCATTGGTGATGTCCGCATTGGCGCGGAAAGTTCGGTCTGGCCTTTCACGCTGATGCGTGGTGATGTCAATTCAATCTCGATTGGCCAACAGACGAATCTTCAGGACCACACAATCTGCCACGTCACCCATGACGGCCCCTACAACCCCGGCGGGTATGCCCTCAGCATCGGGGATCGCGTCACCGTTGGCCACCGGGTCACACTGCATGGCTGTACCGTGGGGGATGACTGTCTCATCGGCATGGGCGCGATCCTCATGGATGGGGTCAGGGTCGAAGCGCATTCCCTGATCGGTGCCGGCAGCCTGGTGACCCCAAACAAGGTGCTCGAAGGCGGTTACCTGTGGATGGGTTCCCCGGCCCGGCAGGTGCGGCCACTGAGCGAGACCGAAATTGAAGCCATTACCTACTCCGCCCAGCACTATGTGCGTTTAATGCGGCGCTATAAGACCACGCCGGAAGCATAACGCAGTGGTGCCAGGCTACTGCGACCTGGCCTGGCGCCAGGCCTGAAAGCTGGGATAGGTCTTGTAGTCGCCACTGAGGACGTAATTGAGCACGCCATTCAGGCGATAAAACCACACCACCGAATCAATCCGAATGATCTCCTGACCACGGGCATCAAAAAAGATCAGTGTCGGCGCGTAGTTCAACCCCAGGGCATTGGCCCATTGTTTCTCCGACACGATATTGCCATTGGCCAGGGTGATGGGGGCGTCGCTCTGCATGTCGACCTGAATCACATCCAGCGCCTTGAGGTGTTGCTGGATGTGCTCATTCACCATGGGCCCGGCGTGCAGCACGTCACAGGCATGACAGCGGCCGCGCTCAAAAAAGGCCAGCAGCAGTTTGCCGGGGTCGCGTTTTTGCAAATCGTGTGACCCCGGCATGAAGACCGGGTTGGGATTTAATTCCTCCTTGCCAAAACTGAAGGCCGTCTCGGCACGCGCCAGATAGTCGCCAAAATTTTCTTTTTTGTGGTGGCCGTCGGCGACGTATTCGAGAATGGCGCGAAACTGATACGGCGGCCGATAACCGGAGACCCGGAGCGCCTCCTTGCCATCCTTGTCAAAGATCAGCAACGAGGGGGTAAAGTCTGCCTTTTTCGCAATAGCATAGGACTTTTCGTTAAAACTGCGGCCATCGACATCGGTCACCGGTCGCTGCCCGAGGACATCAACGGCGACCACATCAAAGTGGGCGCGGGTATAGGCAACAATGTCCCGCTTGCCCCAGTTGTTTTCCAGGTGCGCCTTACAGTAGGGGCAAGTGGACATGCCAAAATAGACAATCAGGCCACGTCGGCCGCGACGGCTCTCGAGAATGTCCTCTTGCAGGTCGAGGAACGACAGTTTAAACCACTCCGGCAGCGGCAGGTCTTCAACCAGGGGGGCGTCGTCAAAAACGATGGGGTCATTGGCCTGTGCCACAGTGGCACTGAAGAACGACAGCAGCAGCGCGACAGCATACCCGCAGAATTTTTTCCCGATTGTACTTCTGACCATATCTGCCCCCTCTGTTTCCGGACGGAGTATACCACCGGCGTTTCACCTTGGCCCCTGCCGTGTAACGCGCTAGAATCAGCGCATCCCCGCAACATAGAGAATCGGACCATGACCCTGAACGTTGAAGTTTCCTACGGCGAATTCCTCGACAAGCTGACGATCTTACAGATCAAGCGCGAGCGCATTGGCGATGCCGAAAAACTGAAAAACATCAACAAGGAGCTCGACCTCCTGACCCGGACCTGGCAGGCCGATGAAAAATTCACCATCGATATCGGCAGTGAACTGCAGCAACTCAAGGCCATCAACGAAAAGCTCTGGGTTATTGAGGATGACATCCGTGACAAGGAGCGCCACAAGCAATTCGATAACGACTTTATCGCGCTGGCCCGCGCCGTCTACGTCAGCAATGATGAGCGCGCCACCATCAAGAAGGTCATTAACCAGAAGCTCGGCTCCAATCTGATGGAAGAGAAATCCTACGCCGCGTACTAGAGGCCTGCACGGACCGGCCAGGACCCACGGCGATACGGCTCGTTAACGACCCTGTTACTGCATGTACCCATAGACCTTGTGTGCGCGCTGATAAAATCGCCGACTGCCGGTACCGGGATTGTGTCTGAGCGGGCTGGGCAAGCAGGCCGCCAACTGCGCAGAGTGCCACGGCGTCAGATGCGACACCGGCAAACCCCAGTAGTGCTGCGCCGCCGCTGCCACACCATAGACACCCGGGCCAAACTCGGCAATATTCAGGTACAGCTCCAGGATACGCCCCTTGTCCAGATGAAACTCCATGGCCAGGGTCATGACCAGCTCATGCCATTTGCGTAACGGTGTGCGTGACGAACTCAGATAGAGGTTCTTGATGGTCTGTTGCGATATCGTGCTGGCGCCATATCTAAACTGCTGCATCTCCAGGTTATGGCTCATAGCACTCTGGAAGGCCTCCAGGTCAAAACCGCTGTGCTGATAAAAACGCGCATCCTCGGCGACGACTACCGCTCGCTTTAAATGTCTTGGAATGTGCTGTCGCGCTAGCGGCTGCCACTGCAAAGCGGGCAGCGACTCGCCACTCTGAATACGCTGCTCATACTCTTGCATGAATGCCGACCTGGGAATGGCGCCCCGACCAAGGTCACGCCAGTCCGGCCACTGCAACGACAAATAGAACAGGTCCGCGGCCAACAGGACCAGTACCGCCAGACCCACCCAACGCAAGCGGCGCCACCAGCGATAGACCAAAGCGTGACGCCGCCGGCTGCGTTGCTGGCGACGTTTGAAGCGTAAGGGAAGCATTAATCTCCAAACCCGACGCTATTGACCCTCAGGCTAGCGACCGCTGTGATGATATATCTTAGTGCCCTTAAGTGCGGTGAAAGGCTCAAGGCAGATCACTGGTGACACGGGCGCCGAAAATAACAGGTCAGTGCGCAGGTCGAGGCCGTTAGCAGCCAGAATAGAAAAAATCCCACGGTATACCCCCCCAGTCGGGAGATCTCCCCATAGCCGCTCGCCATCATGATGAGCTGCGGGTCGAAAGCGGTAAAAAATAAAATCGTGGCCAGTCCCGCCGTCAGGAATGATGGCCAGAAGATCGAGATCACTTCCTGGACCCTGGGAATCTCATGCTCAGTCTTGGTCTCCATATACCCCCCTTGAATAGTGCCTGTTGCCTGCCACCTGGCTACCGGTGTTGTCCCCGCGTTTGAAGGTGGCCTGGTAGACACCATGTAATATCAATAAGCGGGAATAGTCGCCAGAGCAACAAACCTTATGCCTGGCCGAATTAGCACTTATTTATCGGTTGCCGTCATGCGCCAGGCCGCGGCGCCGGGCCAGAGAAAGCGCGTGGCCAGACGCCAGTCACGTTGTGGCGGTTCCAGAATCATATGCCAATCACCCGCGGCGATGCCACTGACGACGCCGAAATACTCACCGGTACCCGATTGTTTTTGTAAAGTAATCACCTGGTCGCGCTGCGCCTGCGTCGGATGTAACAGGGACAGCGTCAACGTAGCGGGCCACTCGGACAACCCCGTGAGTTGCAGTGTGAGCAGCTTTTGCTCAAAGGCAAAGCGCCCCTCGGCACCAACACCCAGCGCCACGGCGCGGCGATCTTTTTCCAGGGTCCGGTTAATGGCCAGACCATGCTTGTAGTAATCATCCACGACCAAACCATCGGGGTTATGCATGGCCACAAACAACAGGTGAATGCCGCCGATCACGGTAAACAGCGGTACGCCGATAAAAAACCACGGCCAGAAATATTT
>JAWOIE010000045.1:0-7828 GCA_046484825.1 Gammaproteobacteria bacterium
CAAACGCCAAGGGCTTTGTCGCTACCCGCATCAAAATGGGTAAGACCTCGGACGTGATTGCAGTAGTCAAGGCTGGGGGTAAATCCTACAGCGCGCGCAAGAACGTAAAAGTCACAATCGGCGGCTGCGGCGGCTAATCAGGAGATATAGAACATGGCAAATTCAATTCGAGTCCGTGCCAGTGGTGTAGGTGAAACAACCGTTAAGGCATTAATCACTCACCCAATGGAAACCGGTTTACGTAAAGACAAAAAAACTGGCAAAGCCATTCCCGCTCACTTCATCCAGGAAGTGAAGTGCGAACACAACGGTAATCAGGTTGTCAACGCACAGTGGAGCGGCGCCGTTTCCCGTAACCCTTACCTCTCATACTCCTTCACCGGCACCAAGGCTGGCGACACCATCAAGCTGACCTGGGTGGACAATGAAGGCAAGAGCGATTCTGCGGAAACTAAAGTCAAGTAAGGCTCAGGTCTTATGTGTCTGGAAGAAGGCGATGCTTGCATCGCCTTTTTCTTTTGGTGGCGCAGAAAGTTTGCTAGATTGTTCCCGACCACATTGACCAGGCCAAACCGCCATGACACTACCCTATCTTGAAGTCGATCCCCCGGCGGCCCGCGCCAGCGTGATCTGGCTACATGGCCTGGGCGCCGACGGCCATGACTTTGAAGCCATTGTCCCGGAACTGGGGTTGCCGCCGTCCGCCGGGGTGCGTTTTATTTTTCCACACGCCCCCGAACGCCCGGTGACTATCAATAGCGGCTATGTCATGCGCGCCTGGTATGACATTGTCTCGCTGGACTTTGCCGCAGCACAGGATACGGCGGGGATTCGTGAGTCGGCACAACAGATCGAGGCCCTGATCGCGGCCGAATATCAACGTGGCGTGGCCTACGAAAACATCGTCCTTGCCGGTTTCTCTCAGGGGGGCGTCATTGCCCTGCAGGTGGCCTTGCGCTATCCGCAGCGGCTGGCCGGTGTCATGGCGTTGTCGACCTATCTCGCCATGCCGGACAGACTCGCGCTCGAGGCCAGCGAGGCCAATCGGACCATTCCGATTTTTATGGCACATGGCGTCGATGACACGGTGGTGCCGTATGCCCAGGGCGAGGCGGCGCGGCGTTTGCTGGAGCAACAGCACTATCCCCTGACATGGCAGGCCTATCCAATGGAACACTCGGTGCATCCCGACGAAGTCGGCGATATTGCCCGGTGGTTGAGACAGGTATTGGCGCTAGCGTAAAACTGCGGCGTGTCGCACAGCAGGGTGCTGCACTTTACTCAACAATAAACAAAATCATGCGAAGCTGTGTTAGTTATGGATAAATACCCGAGGGTCATTAGTCGTAGTCTTGGTTTCAGTCTCGCGACGCTATGCGTGTTATCCGCCTGTAGCTGGAGCGTGACAAGCCCCGGCCCTCTGGCCGATGACTTGCAGGCGGCGCTGCAAACCCCGGTCAGCGTTACGACGCCCGAAGGGCTCGGCGCCAATCAGGCACAGCTGCCGCTGCGGGTACACTATGCCATCAAGCACAAGCCCTTACGCGGGCAAAGGCTTGCCGTGATGTTGGAACTGTATAGCCCCCGTGATATTGCCGTGAGCGCTTATGCGGTAAAGCTCCCCGAAACGCTGCAGCGGGTTGCGCCCGAGGGTGTTGTGGATCTGGGCCGCCTGCAGGCCGGCAACACCTACCATGAAACCATTCACCTGATTCCCGTGAGTGAGGGCCTGCATGAGATCGAGATTTTTGTCGCCGTTCGGCTTGCGGATGGCGACACACAGATCAAACAGCTGCGGGTCCCGATTTCCGTCGGCCCCTTTACGCAATGACCCTTGCGCCTGCCCCGCTGAATCCTGTTGGCGGATGGGTTGCGAAAAGGCGCAGGTCTCCCGCCAGCATTGCGGCCAGCGCCATGGCCGGCACTAGCGCCCGATTGCGGTAGCATCAGACCACCTATTGTCTCTCGCGGTTCAGGTCGTTCTGGACGCGGACAGGTTTTTCACTGAGTGTGCGGCCCTGGACAATGGCGCGGATGCGGTCTTGCTGATGTTCCGTCAGGCCCAGGGATAAAAAGGCCCCTTCAATATTATCTACGCACACAGCGTCGGTTTTACTAGCCCCCGGTTATTGCGCGCGACAGAGCCCTGGCCGCATAAAATTCAGGGGATCCGGGAAGACAAATTTTGACCAATGCAGTAGCATGACGGACTTTTTTGCGCCGGAGTGCATGCCGCCTCCATTGTGGGGAGCTTTGCGACCGGTGCCACGACGTGAACCAAAAACGGGTTGAATGAACATGAAGTATGCTGCGGTCGCACTGGTGAGTGGGTTGATGTGCTTCGGGGCCGTCTGTGCCCATGAGGAAGAAAAACAGGACAATTCCTGGTGGTGGGATGAACAGTGGTGGTCCGAAGGCCAGTTGCCGGTGCCCGTCAATCACACGTTGCGCACCACCTGGGTCGAGTATAAAAGCAATGGTCACAATATCCCCGCCATGGTGGTGCGACCGGATGACGACAAAAAATATCCCGCAGTGTTATTCCAGCACGGCCGGCGCGGTCTGGATAGCCTTATCCAGAACCATGTCCGCCGGCTGGCGGCGCGGGGGTTTGTGGTGGTAGCGCCTGACGTCTATACCGGGCGATTTATTGAAGCGCTGCCCATCGCCCACGACTATACCCTTGAAGAGGACGTCAACAAGGGCCTGGATGTGCTGCTGGCGCGGGACGACATCAGCAGCCGTCGGGCCTGTATTTACTCGCACACCCGCGGTGGTTATTACAGCCTGAAGGTGGCGGTGAGCCAAAAGCGCCAGGGCCAGGACCTGGCCTGTTATGTCTCCTACTATCCGCATTTGCAGGACCCCAACGCACCGGAGCCGGAGCAGGTCTACCGCTATGCCACGGAGGTCGACGACCTGCGCATCCCGACGCTGATTTTTATCGGTGAAAATGAGCAATATCAACGCCGACGTAGCATTGAAACTGCGGTAAAATCACTCAAGGACCTGGGCCGCCCGGTACAATTGATCATTTACCCCGGGGTCGGTCGGGGTTTTGACTTTCGCCCCGGAAACGTACGCACCCTGGCCGATGACCTGGCCGCCCAGGATGCGGTGCAGCGGGCGGCACGCTTCATTCGCCAACATTTACAGTAACGAAAAGGTTTCGGTTATCTACATGGAAACAGCACCCGTCGAGTCTAACAAGTACCGTACTGATGACCTGCGCATTGTCGAGGTCAAGGAGGTCAGCGCGCCCGAGGCCGTCCATGCCGAATATCCCATCAGCGAGACGGCGTCCCAAACCATCTGTGCAGCGCGCAACGCGATTCACAATATCCTGCGTGGCGAGGATGATCGCCTGCTGGTGGTGATTGGCCCCTGTTCCATCCACAACCCCGAGGCGGGCGTGGCCTATGCCAAACGTCTGGCCGAGGTCAAAAAGCGTCTCGACAAGGACCTGTTGATTGTCATGCGGGTCTATTTTGAAAAACCACGCACCACCGTGGGCTGGAAGGGACTGATCAATGACCCCGACCTGGACGAGACCTTTCACATCAACAAGGGCCTGCGCCTGGCGCGCAAGGTACTGCTGGATGTGAACAATCTGGGCATCCCCGCGGCCACCGAGTACCTGGACCTGATCACCCCACAGTATCTCGCCGATCTCATCAGCTGGGGCGCCATAGGCGCGCGCACTACCGAGAGCCAGGTGCACCGCGAGCTGGCCTCCGGGCTGTCCTGCCCGGTGGGCTTCAAAAATGGCACGGATGGCACCCTGAGCGTTGCCATCGACGGGATTCGTGCCGCCGAGCGGCCGCATCACTTTCTGTCGCTGACCAAGGCGGGCCACTCGGCGATTTTTTCCACCTCGGGCAATGATGACTGCCACATTATTCTGCGCGGCGGCAAGGCCCCCAACTACGACGCCAAAAGCGTGGCCGAGGCTGCCAGCGCCCTGCAAGAGGCCGGCCTGCGGGACAAGCTCATGGTCGACTGTAGTCATGCCAACAGCGCCAAGCAGCACAAGAATCAGCTCCTGGTGGCGGACAGCGTGGCCGAGCAGCTCAAGGCCGGTGAACAGCGGATTATGGGGGTGATGGTCGAGAGCCATCTGGTGGAGGGTCGCCAGGACGTGGTCCCGGACAAGCCGCTGGTGTTTGGTCAGAGCATTACTGACGCCTGTCTAGGCTGGGAAGATAGTGAGTCCTTACTTGAGACCTTGGCCGAGGCCGTGCGCGTTCGCCGCACGCAATAACCCGGCGGGCCGCCGGGCAGGTTCTGGCCAGGCGCGCGGGCGCTAATGCGGCGTTATTTTTGTGCCATGACTGTGACGTCGTCGGTGTGGGTCTGTGAGGTGGGTTGGGTGTTGTTGTGTTCCGGCAGCAGACTGAGCGTCAGGGCCAGACCGAGCAGGGCCAGCATGAGTGGTCCGAATTTCTTGAGCTGAGTTTTCATTGTCACTGTTACCTGTGGTGTATTCCCCAGGAGCGGGAGCGGGTGATCCTGGCAGAACTCTGTGTCCGTTTGATTAAACTTCGGCGCAGACTACACCTTTTCCGTTGCCACGACTGTCAGCCGTTTTGGATAAATGCTGTAGGCAAATTCTTACGTCAGTGGGTATAGCGCAGGGGTAGGCAGATATCGCCAAGGGCGGCGGCCGACATAAGCTGGCGAAAGCTCTTGCCGTCGATGTGCAGCAGCGCCTCATGGTCGCCGGCGGTAAAATAGATATCCGTGGCATTCCATAGCTGGCGGTCAACAATGCTGTCAAAACCATAGGCCTCGCACAGTGGCGGTATCGAGCCCGGCACACAGTCATAAAACAGATCGCTCAGTTCGGCCTCGGAGGCCAGGCTCAGATTGCGCCGCAGGGCATGCCCGACATAATCAATATCGACATTGCAGTCCGCCGGAACGATGGCCATGAGGTAGCCGAAGCCATCCCCCAGCGCTACGCACTTGGCCAGTTGTTGCGCCGGGATGCGGGTGATACGTGCGGTCTCGAGACTGGAACAGGTATAGGGGTGCGTGATGACATCATAGGGGACCTCCTCCCATTCCAGATATTCCTGCAGTGTCTGTGCCATGCTCATGGTCGATCTCCTCTGTTGGGCAGAAGTGAACGAGGGTGAGCTTAAGTCTAGACGATCTCTGGCAGGGTGAAAGGCGACGCTGCGGATGGGGCGTTACACAACACTAGTAAATCATTTTTTGCGCCAGTTGCAGCACGGCGCTGATCACCGGCCCCAGCCATTGGCCGAGCAGGCCGCTGACCAGCAGGACGACAATCACCAGCAGGCCGAAGGGTTCGATGCGGGCCAGGGGCGCGGCGAGGGCGGGGGGCAACAGGCCGACGGCGACGCGGCCGCCATCCAGCGGCGGTAGCGGCAGCAGGTTAAAGACCATAAGAATAGTGTTAATGAGTATGGCGATGGTGCACATGGTGAGCAGCAGCTGTGCCAGTTGCGGTGAGATGAAGCCCGCGCTGGCGAAGGACTTTGCCAACAGGATCCAGCCAAACAGCATTAGCAGATTACTCGTCGGTCCGGCAATGGCGACGAGCACCATGTCGCGGCGCGGGTGATGCAGTTTTTGCCAGTCAATGGGCACTGGCTTGGCCCAGCCAAAGACAAAACTGGTCAGGACCAGCATGACGATTGGGACCAGAATAGTGCCAATGGGGTCGATGTGACGTATGGGGTTTAGCGACAGACGACCCAGGCGGGCCGCGGTGTCGTCCCCCAGCTGCCGGGCTACCCAGCCGTGCGCAACTTCATGCAGTATGATGGCCGAGGTGACGGGGATAATGGAGAGTAACACCAGTAGCCAGGTCGGTATTGTGGCAAAATTCATTGCTTCGCAGATTTCCGGTGTATGACCCCATGGAACAAGATCGCATTATATCCATCAGTCGAGATGGTCAGTTGCATTATCGTATCGACAAGCATGCCACGGCACAAGCGGCCGTCGTTTTGCTGCATGGCCTGTCGAGCAACCTGACCCGCTGGACGGAGTTTCTCCAGCACACGACACTCAGGCAGCGGTGGAGCCTGCTGCGTGTCGACCTGCGTGGCCATGGCGAGTCGCGCTATCGCGGCAAGTTGACGACCCGACTGTGGGCCGAGGATGTCCTGCAGGTGTTGGCGGCGGAGCACATTAACCGCTTTGTGGTCGTCGGTCACAGCCTGGGGGCGCGCGTCGCCGCCGAACTCGCCCGCCAGGTGCCGGAGCAATGCCTGGGTACCGTCCTGATTGACCCGGTGGTGCCACAGGCCCTGCAGGGGCGGGGCCTGGTGCTGTATCGCTATCGTGGCCTGATGAAACTGCTGGCCTGGCTCGTGCGCCTGGCGAACAGGCTTGGCATACATCGCCGTCACATCCCGCTGCGTGACCTGCACGAGCTGGATAAAACCACGCGCGCCCTGCTGGCCCGCCAGTCGCACGAGAGTATCGCCCGACAATATATGAGTCCGCGCATCGACCTGGCGTTTAATCCCCTGGCCAATTACCTGCAGGACCTGATCGAGACGCTGTCGCCCTTTCCCGATGTCCTGCAGGGCCCGGTGCCCATGCAGGTCCTGTTGTCCTCGGGCGGCAGTATTTCAGACCTGGTCCGACTGGAGGCGTATTTCCGCCAGGGCCGTCACACCCGCGTCGAGCATCTGGAAGCGGACCACTGGCCACTCACGGAAAAACCGACCGAGACACGCCTGGCGATTGAGCGGGCGGTCGAGACCCTGACGCGCCTTTAGGCAAACATCCAACTAGCGGCGCAGGTTGTCGAGCAGTGCGCTATAGATCGCCTCGAGGGCGTCAGCAAAGGCCTGCACGGTCGCCTGCATGGTGTTGTCCGTCAGGCGCACATGCTGGCGGTAGGTCTGCTGATGTACGACCTGCTGATCCTGTTGCAGGCTGATGTCCAGTTCTACCAGCACCTCAATGTGGCTGCCGGTGATGTTGCGTTCGAAGCGCTGAATGCGCGTCAGCAACAGCGCCTCACGTTGAGGGTTATCCAGTGCCCCCCGGGCCTGGCCCACTGACGCCCCATAATCCAGCGCCACAATGCGACTGGCAGGTGCCTGGCGTTGCAGCCAGTCGACCAGGTGTTGTTGCAGCAGCCGCGCCGGGACATCGTGCCAGTGGTGATAGTGATATTGCTGTAACTCCAGCGGTGCCTCGGTGTCGACATAGAGCAGCGGTCGTTCGGCGTAGAGGCCGCGGGCCACGCTCGGCAGTACCCCGATGTGGCTATAGGTCAGGGTCGTTGGCGTCCGCGGCAGGGCGGTATCGGCCGTCAGGCGGTAATAGTGGTCACGCGGTGGCGCGGCGCCACCCATGCAGGCGGATAACAGCCCTGTGGCCAGCGTCAGATAGAGGGTCAGTAGGGGGAGGTTATAGTGTTTCATTAGCGTGCCTTTACCGGGTCTTGGGGTGCGGCGGAATTGAGGAGGACGCCGGGGTTCTCCCGCAAGCGGCGTGAGAATTCATTCATATTACGACTGGTAGCATCCATGTTGTGCAGGATCGAATCCAGGTGCTGGCCGACCTTTTCAATGGCCATGTGCAGGTCGGTGACCGTATGGTTAATGCTGGTACTGTTGTTCGTCACCAGTGCGCGGGTGTCTTGCATCAGGTGTTCCAGTTCCGTGCTGGCGCCATTGACATGCCGGGTCATGGTGGTCAGTTGCGCGGTGACCTCCTGGGTGTTGCTGAGTAGTTGCGCAATGTGTTGTTGATTGTCTTCACTCAGGACCTGGTTTAATTGCTCGGCGCTCTGATTGAGTCGTTGCATCAGGCGGGTGGCGTCATCGATCAAGGCGGG
>JAWOIE010000079.1:0-7893 GCA_046484825.1 Gammaproteobacteria bacterium
GAAATATCCGAGCCTATAGGTTTTCCTTTGATCGTCACCGGAACGCCGGTCAAAGGGTAATCGGATTTTCTGATCCATTTCTTGGCCCCGTCCGAAATTGGAACCCATGTTCGATTTGATATGTAGAGCTTGACCAGCGCCTGGATCAGATCAGCGGCATTGGTCTGTTCGGCGGCGTAGGCATCGGCCTCAAATTCATGTTTGCGACTGACCCAGGAAAACAGCGGATGAATGACGACTGCGGCAATGGGCATCAATAGCCTGAACAGGATCAGCGCCATGTGTTTAGACATGTCGGTAACACCGAGGCCATGGTAAAACTGCGGTTGTTCGATCAGCCAGCCGAGCAGGGCCAGACCGGCAAGGCTCATGGCGGCGGTACTGATAAGGCGCTTGAGGATGTGACGACGTTTGAAATGTCCCAGTTCATGGGCCAGGACTGCTTCGACTTCACTGCCGCTGAGGGAATCAATCAGGGTGTCATAAAAGACAATGCGCTTGTTTTGCCCGAGCCCGGTGAAATAGGCATTGCCGTGGGCGCTGCGGCGTGAGCCATCCATGACAAAAATGCCATTGCTGGTAAAACCACAACGCTGCATAAGGTGTTCGATGCGCTGGCGCAGTTCATGGCTTTCCAGTGGCTGAAACTTGTTAAACAGCGGCGCGATAAACGCCGGATAGGCCCAGAACATCAACAGGCTAAAGCCCATCCACACGGCCCAAACCTGTAACCACCAGAGGCTCGAGGCCTGGTGCATTAACCAGAGAATAACCCAGAGCAGGGGTATACCGATGGTCAGGGTCAGTAAAATTTGTTTGACCAGGTCGGCGATGAATAACCCGGCCGTCATGCGGTTAAAACCAAAGCGCTGCTCAATCGCAAAGGTACTGTACAGCGCAAAGGGCAGGCCGAGCAGTTCAGCAATGACCAGCAGGCTGCTCATGACCGCCACCCCGGTCCAGAGGGGGGACCATGCCAGGCCCAGCCAGAGTTCATTGAGCCATTGCAGGCCGCCACCCAGGGTCCACCCCAGTAATAGCAGGCTGCCATAGAGCAACTCGAGGCGGGCAAAGCGGGTTTTGCTGATGGTGTAGTCGGCCGCCTTCTGGTGCGCGGCCAGTTCAACCTTGGCGGCAAAGGCATCCGGCACCGCTGCGCGATGTTTTGCGACATGGCCGATCTGACGCTGCATTAACCACAGTTGCAGCAGGGTCGTGGCAACAACAGCAACAATAAATATCTGGGTGACCAGTTCCATACGCGATTGTCTGTCCTCGGTGATTAGAATTTCTGCGCTTGTGAGCATGGCAGGTTAGCCTTTGATACAATGCTTGGCAAGTTTGACAACTAAGGATGCCCCATGACGCAGAACAGTAACAATCTCATCTGGATTGACCTGGAAATGACCGGTCTCGACACCCAGAAGGACGAGATCATCGAAATCGCCACCATCGTCACCGATGCCGAACTGAATATTCTGGCGGAAGGCCCGATGCTCGCGATTCATACCAGTGACGCCATCCTCAATGGCATGGATGAGTGGAATACGCGTCAGCATGGCGGCTCCGGTCTGACCGAGCGCGTGCGCCAGAGCGACATCAGTCTGCGCCAGGCCGAGGAACAGACGATTGCCTTTTTACAGGAATATGTCCCCGCTGGGGCCTCACCCATGTGTGGCAACAGCATTTGTCAGGACCGCCGCTTCCTGGCGCGGCAAATGCCGGAATTGGAAGCCTTTTTTCACTACCGCAACCTGGATGTGAGCACCCTCAAGGAGCTGGCCAGGCGCTGGGCGCCGGCGGTTTGCCAGGGCATTAGCAAAAAATCCACTCACCTGGCCATGGATGACATTCGTGACTCCATTGCCGAGCTGTGCCACTACCGCGAACACTTCATCCGCCTGCCGGGCTGAAGCCCCGGCGGACATCGGCGCGCACGGAAACGCGGGCCGCCCCAAACCTTATGACCCGTCGCCCGCAGGTCCTGGCGTGGCCGTGCCTCGGCCCGTGCGGTGCTGGCGGGCTTGCCTCTGGGCGGCTGCCGCTGGCCCTGTCGCACCCAGGGCCGCTGCGAGGGGACGAAAAACCGGCGACCAGAACCCGGCCCCAGCGTCAATGGATTGTCGGTACGGCCACACCCCGGCAAAGACAAAATATAACTTACTGTTTTTAATGAAAATAAATATACCACTCTGACTGGTATATGTTTTGCATTCGCCTTGGTACGGTATTTAACACTGGCGAATTGTGACCATGGCAGACAAAGAAAAAGAACTCGATCTCGACGGCACGGACAAAAAGGCCGGTAAGGGCAAGCTTATCCTGATCATCGTCATGGTCACGCTCCTCATCAGCGGCGGCACGGTGGCGGGGCTGTACTTCAGCGGCATGCTTGGCGGTGGGCCGGATGCGGCCAGTGGCGAGCAGAACGACGACGCGGCGGTGACCACGGGGCCGGCGATCTACTTCGAGCTCAAGCCCGAGTTTGTCGTCAACTTTGACGGCCAGCAGGGGGCGAATTACCTGCAGGTCGATATCCAGCTTATGACACGTGACGCGGCCGTGCTCAAGACCCTCCAGGACCACGCCCCGCTTATCCGCAACAATATTCTGCTGCTCCTCAGCGGTCAGCAATACGCCGAACTGCGCACCCTGGCCGGGAAAGAAAAAATGCGTGCCGAGGTCCTGGCCACGGTGCAGGCGGTGGTCGAGGCCGAGTATGGCAAGCCGGCCATTGAGTCGGTATTTTTTACCAGCTTTATCATGCAATAAGGACCCTGACGTGAGCGATCTTTTATCCCAAGACGAAATTGATGCGCTGCTCCACGGCGTCGACAGTGGTAATGTCGATACCGATGACACGGACTTTGATGGTGTCGCCCGCCAGTTTGACTTTGCCAGCCAGGACCGCATTGTTCGTGGTCGCATGCCGACCCTGGAAATGATCAATGACCGTTTTGCCCGTTACTTTCGCATTACCATGTTCAACATGATGCGCCGCTCGGCGGAAATTTCCGTGGGTGGCGTGCAAATGCTGAAATTCTCCGAATACATCCACAGCCTGTTTGTGCCGACCAGTCTGAACATCTGCAAGATCCGGCCGTTGCGCGGCACGGCCCTGTGTGTCTTTGACCCCAAACTGGTTTTTGTCACCGTGGACAATTATTTTGGAGGCACCGGCCGGCATGCCAAAATCGAAGGCCGCGAATTCACCCCCACCGAGCAACGCGTCATCAGCATGATGCTCAACGATGCCTTCCATGACCTGAAAGAGGCCTGGGCGCCGGTACTGCCCATCGACTTCGAATTTATGACCATGGAGGTCAATCCGCAGTTTGCCAATATTGTCAGCCCGACCGAGGTCGTCGTGGTCAGCACTTTTCATGTGGAGCTGGATGGCGGCGGCGGTAACTTTCAGGTCGTCATGCCGTACTCCATGCTCGAACCCATCCGTGAACTGCTCGACGCCGGTGTGCAGAGTGATCGTTCCGATCACGATGAGCGCTGGGTGATTGCCCTGCGTGAGGAAGTCAAGTCGGCAGAGGTGACCCTGTCGTCCACCCTGGCAAAGGTGCGCGTTAAATTAAAGGACGTGCTGGCGATGGAAAAGGGTGATGTTATTCCCATTGAGTTTCCGGAAAAGATTTTCCTTAAGGCGGAAGGGGTGCCGATTTTTGAAGGGACGTTTGGTGAGTCGCGCGGCAGTCTGGCGATAAAAATCACTAATCCCGTTCATCGCGCCAAACTCCCCAATGATGCAACCACACAGGCTTTGATGGCCAAAACAGGAGTCAGTAATGGCTGATACAGATACCGATAAAGACGCAGACGTAATGGACGACTGGGCGGCGGCCATGGCCGAGGCCGGGGCAGAGGAGGCGCCGGCGCAGGAGCTTCCCGCCGAGGAAGTGAGTCACGCCGGTCTGCAACACCTGCAAAATGACAAGTCGCTGGTCAAGGCCGGTGATGATGAAATTAATCTGGATGTCATTCTGGATATCCCAGTCACCATTTCCATGGAAATCGGCCAGACCAAACTGAATATTCGCAATCTGCTCCAGCTCAATCAGGGCTCGGTGATTGAACTGGATCGGTTGGCGGGTGAGCCACTCGATGTCCTGGTGAATGGTACGCTGATTGCGCATGGTGAAGTGGTGGTCGTCAATGAGAAGTTCGGTATACGTCTGACCGACGTCATTAGTCCCGCTGAGCGGGTCAAAAAACTCGGGTAACACACATGAAACACTATATGCACTGGAGCCTCTGGCTCTGGCTAGGGATCGTTTGGCCTGCGTTTTCTAAAGAAAATCCGGCAACCCTGGTGAGCGAGCCGGTATCCACGGGCCAGTATCTGCAAATGGTGCTGGGTCTGTTGCTGGTGTTGGGCGTGATCTTTGCCCTGGCCTGGGTCATTCGCCGCATGGGCCAGTTTGCCGCACCGTCCAACGCCCAGGTACGGGTATTGGGTGGTATCAGTATCGGTCAACGCGAGCGGGTCGTAGTCATTCAGATTGCCGAGACCCAACTGGTCATTGGTGTGGCGCCAGGCCAGGTCAATACCCTGCATGTCTTTGATAAGCCTGTACTGCTCAACGAAGGCCGGCCGGCGCCCGAAAGTTTTGCCGCCCGCCTGCAGGCCGCGATCAAGGAGAAAATCAAGCCATGAGCAGCCGGCGCCGCATAATGGTCGGCCTTATGGCCCTGCTCGTGTTTATGGTCGCCGCCCCCCTGGCCATGGCCGAACCGGGTCTGCCGGCCGTCTCGGTCACCACGGAACCCGGCGGGGGGCAGACCTATACCCTGAGCATCCAGGTGTTGGCGTTAATGACCATGCTGACGCTGTTGCCGGCGGCGCTCATGATGATGACTTCGTTTACGCGCATCATTATCGTGCTGTCGATATTGCGTCAGGCCGTTGGTCTGGTACAGGCGCCGTCTTCACAGACCCTGATCGGCCTGGCCTTGTTTCTCACCTTTTTTATCATGGCGCCGGTGTTTGACCGCATGAATCAGGAGGCGCTCCAGCCGTATCTGTCCGAACAAATGGACCTGCCCACGGCCATCGACAAGGCCAGCGAACCCCTAAAGCAATTTATGCTGGGGCAGACGCGCGAGACCGATATCAGCATGTTCGCGCGCATCGCCGGCCATGAACCCTATGCCGAACCGACACAGGTGCCGCTGACGATTCTGGTGCCGGCCTTCGTGACCAGTGAGCTGAAGACGGCCTTTCAGATCGGTTTTTTGTTGTTTATCCCCTTTTTGATTATTGACCTGGTGGTGGCCAGTGTTCTGATGTCCATGGGTATGATGATGCTGTCGCCCATGATTATTTCCCTGCCCTTTAAAATTATGCTGTTTGTGCTGGTGGATGGCTGGAATATTGTCATGGGCACGCTGGCCTCCAGCTTCTATGTGTAAAAGGAGAAGAGAGTGACTCCCGACATTGTCCTTAATCTCTTCCAGAATGCCCTCGAAGTGCTGCTGGTGATATTGATGATTACCCTGATCCCGGCCCTCGTGGTGGGCCTGATGGTGAGCATGTTTCAGGCGGCGACGCAGATTAATGAAATGACCCTGAGCTTTATTCCGAAGCTGATGATCACGATCCTGACCTTGATGCTGGCCGGGCCGTGGATGCTGCGCCTGATCATGGACTACACGCAGGGGCTGATTCAGGAAATCCCCTACCTGGTGGGCTGAAATGAATTTTACCGGCGCGGAAATCACGGCATGGGTTGGCAGTTTTCTCTGGCCGTTGTTTCGCATCGGTGGTGTCATTATGGCCGCCCCGGTCTTTGGCGCCCGCACCATACCGGTGCGGATTCGTGCCGCCTTTGCCGTGTTACTGGCCCTGATGATCGCCCCGGCGCTGCCGCCGGTCCCCGTCATCGATGTCTTTAATCCGCTGGCGATCCTGATCGTGGTACAGCAGGTGCTCATCGGTGTGGTGATGGGTTTTACCCTGCAGATTGTCATGAGTGCGGTGATCACCGGCGGCCAGGCCGTCGCCCTGCAAATGGGTCTGGGGTTTTCCCTGATGGTGGACCCGCAACACGGTGCGCAGGTTCCGGTCCTGAGTCAGTTCTATATTCTCATGGTGTTGCTGGTCTATCTCGCCCTCAACGGCCACCTGGTATTGATCGAGGTACTGGTGGACAGTTTTACCCTGTTACCCATTGGTCAGAGCCTGATGCCGGAGAGCCTGTGGCAACTGGTACGCTGGGGCAGTCAGATCTTTGCCGGTGGGGTCGCTATTGCCCTGCCGGCGATTGCCTCGTTGCTCATTATCAATATCGCCTTTGGTATCATGACCCGAGCGGCGCCGCAGCTGAATATTTTTGCCATTGGTTTTCCCATCACCATGACCCTCGGGTTCGGGATTGTTTTCTTTACCCTGCCGAGCATCACCCCACACGCCACCGAGATGTTTAATACGGCCTATCAGCTGATGAAACAATTACTGGGAGGCACGCTGTAATGGCAGAGGAGACCGGTCAGGAACGCACCCAGGAGGCGACGCCGCGCCGTAAAGAACAGGCGCGGGAAAAAGGCCAGACGGCCAACTCACGCGAACTCAATACCGTCATGATGTTGATGATCTCCGGGGCGGCGCTGTTTTTTCTGGGTCCTTATACCGCAGGTAAAATGCAGGCGCTGTTCAAAGAGGCTCTGGACATTGATCGGCAAACCATTTTCACACCCATGGCGATGCCGGCGCTGTTGCAGGCCGCGGTGCTGGATGCCATGAGCGCGCTGACGCCCTTCTTTATTGTGGTGGTGATCGCCGCGCTGGCCGGGCCGCTGTCCATGGCCGGCTTTAATTTCAGCACCCAGGCCCTGGCCTTCAAGTGGGAAAAACTCGATCCCATTAAGGGCCTGAAAAGAATCTTTGCAGTTCGTGGTCTGGTGGAGCTGCTCAAGGCGCTGGCCAAGTTTGTGATTATCGCCAGTGTCGCCATCGTCTTTCTCTACCATCAGGCGGGCGCCTATCTGGGCCTGGGGAGTGAACCCCTGGAACAGGCCATCGGTCATGCCGGACAATTGCTCATCTGGGGTTTTGTGGTGATGGGCTCGACCATGATCCTGATTGCCCTGGTCGATGTACCGTTCCAGTTGTGGGATCACCACAAGCAATTACGCATGACCTTCCAGGAAGTCAAGGATGAGAACAAGGACACCGAGGGTAACCCGGAGGTGCGTGGTCGTGTGCGGCAGATGCAGCGCGATATTGCGCAACGACGCATGATGCAGGAAGTCCCCAAGGCCGATGTCATTATTACCAACCCCGAGCACTATTCCGTCGCGCTGCGTTATGAGGGCGAAAAAATGGGTGCGCCGATCCTGATTGCCAAGGGTGTTGATTTGATCGCCTTCCAGATCCGCAATATCGCCCTCGAACACAATGTCCCCATCGTGCAGGCGCCACCGCTGGCGCGTGCGCTGTTTCATACCACGGAGCTGAACAAGGAAATCCCGGCCGGGCTCTATCTTGCCGTGGCGCAGGTGCTGGCCTATGTCTACCAGTTACGACAGCGCACGGCCTATGGCGCCGCCAAACAACACAAAATGAACGATCTGCCCATCCCTGATGATTTGCAGTTTGATTGATCACTACTGAGGTTAACTGATTATGGCCCAAGCATCGGTCACCAATTCTTTAAGAATCTTTAGTCGCAGCGGACTGGGCGCGCCGGTTCTCATGCTCATGATGATGGCCATGATCATCGTGCCCCTGGCGCCGTTCATGCTCGACGCCCTGTTTACCTTTAACATTTCCCTGGCGCTGGTGGTGTTGCTGGTGACGGTGTATACCCTGCGCCCCCTGGACTTTGCCCTGTTCCCTGTGGTGTTGTTGATTACCACCCTGTTACGTCTGGCGCTGAATGTCGC
>JAWOIE010000239.1:0-4799 GCA_046484825.1 Gammaproteobacteria bacterium
GATTAACGCATTCATTAGGAACAATCCACGGCTTTTCAATCGACACCGGTAGATTTTCAAAGCGGGAAAAGGGGTAAATTATGGATCTGTTTGACGACAATGGCGACGCTCAGATTATGGAACTCTGTTTTGTGGCGACGAATGGTAAACATGTCGAGCATGCCCTGAGTCGGGTGGGCATGACTGCCATCACCGGCGTTGATGACACTAATGTGTGGCGCGACATGTTCGGCAATAAAATAGGCCGCGCCACTTTGTTGATGGCGCACCACAAACATGTCGCAATGCATTGCCTCAAAATTACGCAGCATGTCCAGCAGGCTTTCGCCCTTGCTTGCCGACGAGGTACTGATATTGATGTTGAGGACATCGGCGGAGAGGCGCTTGGCCGCTAGCTCAAAGGTGGTGCGGGTGCGGGTGCTGGGTTCAAAAAACAGATTAATAATGGTCTTGCCGCGCAGTAGCGGGACTTTTTTTACGCTCTGACTGCCGACGGTAGAAAAGTTTTCCGCAGTGTCGAGAATATCCACCAGCATCTGGCGCTTGAGACCATCAATAGTCAGAAAGTGACGCAGGCGGCCTTCATTGTCGAGTTGAATATCCTGGCGTGTCACACATCCTCCAGCAGGCTCAGGACCAGCGGCGAGGGACCGGTGAGTTTGATGTGCTGTCCCGCCGGCGGGTCGAGCTGTTGTCCGGCAATATCCGCCGAGATGGGCAGTTCGCGACCGGTGCGCTCAATCAGGCATACCAGGATCACGGAGGCGGGTCGGCCATAGTCAAAAATTTCATTCAACGCGGCGCGAATGGTGCGACCGGTATGCAGTACATCATCGACGAGAATGATGTGGCGGTCGTCAACATCGAAGGGCAGGTTGGACGGTGTCACCTGCGGGTGCATGCCGATGCGGGTAAAGTCGTCGCGGTAGAAGGTAATATTCAGCGTGCCCAGGGGCTGCTCAAGTCCGAGGGCCTGGTGCAGGGCCTCGGCGACCCAGACGCCGCCGGTGTGGATGCCGATCATGGCCGGGTCGGTGATGTGCTTTGTGTCGAGGAGGGAACGCAACCGACTGGCCATGTCTGCCAATAGGGTGTCGGCGTCCTGTAGTGCGGCCTGATTCACTCAGGTTCTCCTCTGTCCTGCTGCAGTTGGGTGAGCCAGCTTTGCACAATGACCTGTGCGGCAATCTGGTCGACCTGTTCACGGTCAAAGCGTTTATGCCGCAGTGACGTATCGGCGTGGAGTCGGCTGCGCGCCTCCACCGAGGTGAGGCGTTCGTCGACCATTTCGACGGGCAGATTGTAGCGTCCTTTGAGCTGATTGCCAAAGCGTCTTACCGTGGGCGTGATCCGGGTATCGGTACCGTCCATATTCAGCGGCAGGCCGACAATCAACAGGTCGGGTTGCCATTCGGTGATGAGTTTGCCGATGGTCTGCCAGTCGGGCTGGCCGTTGACGCTGTTGAGGGTGGTCAGGGCCGAGACGCTGCCGGTAATGGTCTGGCCGGTGGCGACGCCGATGCGTTTGCTGCCAAAGTCAAAACCCAGCAGGGTCACCGGCGGTTTGCCGGCCCCGGTCTGGCTCACGCATGCCCCACGTCGGTGGACAGACGGCTGAGCTCAACCCCCAGGTGGGCGGCGGCGGCGGACCAGCGTTGCGCCACCGGCAGGTCAAACATGATGCTGGCCTCGGCGGGGCCGTTGAGCCAGGCATTGCTGGCCAGCTCTTCTTCCAGCTGGCCCTCGCCCCAGCCGGCGTAGCCGAGGGTAATCAGGTACTGCCGCGGGCCCTCGCCGAGGGCGATGGCCTCAATAATATCCTGCGACATGGTCACGACCAGCGCGTCGGTCACCTGAATCGAGGCGTCCCATTCCCCGTCGTTGCTGTGCAGCACAAAGCCGCGTTCGGTCTGTACCGGCCCGCCCTGATAAATCACCAGCTGCGCCAGTTCCGGGTCGTGGGTCTCGAGGTCGAGGTGTGCGAGGAGTTCGTGAAATTGCAGGTCCAGAGGCCGATTGACCACCAGGCCCATGGCGCCGTTCGCGTTGTGCTCGCAGATGTAGGTGACCGTGTGAAAAAAGTTCGGGTCCGCCAGGGCGGGCATGGCGATGAGAAAGTGATTGGTCAGGTTCGCCGTGACGTGCATGTTTTAAGTATCGGGCAGGCGGCGGCGTGTCGCAAGGACGATTTAACGGGCAGAGGTCTGAAAGCCGCGGTCATTGCGGAACTGCCATACCCGCGGGATATGTAGGACATCAGTCTCCTTGCGAATGGCCTCAGGCAGTGGCGGGAACGGCGCCGACATTTTCACAATGCGCATGGCGGCATTGTCCAGCACCGGAAACCCGGACGAGCGCAACACGCGCAGGGAATTCAGGCTGCCGTCGGGATTGATGCCCACGTCGAGCAACAGGGAACCGGTCACCCCATCCTTGAGGGCAGCCTCTGGGTAATTCAGGTTGCCAATGCGTTCTACCTTGGCACGCCAGGCATCGAGGTAACTGGCAAAGCGATACTCTTTGGCGTTGGCGCCGGTGAGGTAGGTGTGGTTGGGGGTCTGCTGATAGGCGCGCTTGACGCGATCGATCTCGGCGCTCAACTGGGCAATCTTGCGGCTGCGTTCAAACAGCTGCGCCGCCGTGGGGCTGTCCGGCATCTCGGGCAGGGGAATGGCCTGGGGCCGGCTGTGGAGTTTTTTCTCGCCCTCGGTAACGGTGAGCAATTCCTGTTTCAGTTCCTTGTTCTTCAGTGGTGGCGGGGAAAAGTCCTGGGCGCTTTGCGGCGCGAAACCATCGTCGGGGGTGGGCAGGGTATTGGAAAAGGGGCTGCTGGGGCGGACCTTGTCCTGCAGGTTGCCGCCGCCCATTTGGTGGGCCTGAGCGAGGTAGTCGGCCTCCTCCGGCGCCTGTTCGGTTTTGTTATGCACCAGGGTGATTTCCATGCTGGCGAGGATTTCCGGATTGGCCAGGTCCTCCAGGTCAAAGCTGACGCCAAGGATGACAATGGCGTGCAGGGCCAGGGCGATGAACAGCGTCAGGCCGAGTCGATCCGCCTGATTGACATGCTGGGGGTAAGCCGTGGCCGAAATGTTACTCATGGTAAACGTGCGACAACCTTGTGACAGATAGTTCCGTTGATGATACCCAAGATCAGCGCCAGGCTTAACAATACCGGTAGCAAATTCCACAGGCCGGGGTGCGGAATGAACCAGAAATAGGCCAGCACAAACTGGCCGCTGATATGGGCCAGCGCGGCCAGGACACTCAGGCCAATCGCGCTGAAGCCTTGCCCGGGCAGTCGCCAGGTCAGGCCCAGCACCAGCAGGCTGCTGACGGCACCCGCCAGACTTAGCATAAAGGTGGGGGAGAGGAAGGTGCCGAGCAGGAGACCGCCGGCGACGACGCGCAACAGGCTCACCCAGATGGCGGCGCGCCAGCCGAAGCGTAGCAGCACGATAAGGGTAATGATATTGGCCAGTCCGGGCTTGATGCCTGGCAGCGGTGAGGGCAGGCTGCTTTCCAGCAGGTGGATCGATGTCGCCAGCGCCGCCAGCCAGGCCAGGCGTATGTCCTCACGGTCCGGTTGCAGTACTAATGCCATGGCACACCCGGCTTCGACACCCTAAAACACGATGCTGTCGTAGGTGCGCGGGCCGCCCAGCAGGCGCAGGCTGATCTGGTTGGGCAGACAGGCGCGGACCTCGCCGGCGCCTTTGGCCCAGCCCTGGTGGATACAAAAGCCGCTGGCACAGGGGGAGTTTACAAAGCGGACCTGATGTTGCTGGATTTGAATCTCGCTCAGGCCAAGGGCGCCGCGTACCGTAACCGTCTGGTCCTGCTGCAGGGCATAACGCTCGGTGGCAAAGGGCGTGCGGATCTCCACACGGTCGCTGGCCAGGCCCTCGCCCTGCCAGGTGAAAAAGGCGAGGCTGGCAATACCGATGGTGCTGAGCAGCAGCAGCAGGCGATCGGCAAGGGTCATGGCAGGGGGCGAGGCTGGATCTGCAGCGCCGGGTGGACCTGTTGCAGGCGTTCCAGCATGGCCGGGGTGGCCTCGGCATGGCCGTCGGCATCGACAAACAGGACGTATTCAATGCCCATGGCGCGGGCGATCGCCGGCCACTGTTCCGGCCCGGCGATGAATAGCGCGGTCGAGGCCGCATCGGCCAGGGTGGCGGAACGGGTAATCACGGTGACGGATTGTGCCTGGTCCGCCGGGTAGCCGCTACGGGGGTCGATAATGTGGTGATAGCGTTTGCCCTCGTGCATAAAAAACCGCTCATAGTCACCGGAGGTAAAGACGCTCTCGCCGGACATCACGGCAAGCCCCGCCAGGACCTCGTCCTGCTGTCGCGGGTGTTTAATCCCGATATACCAGGGCCGACCCTCCGGGTGCTGGCCAATGGCCTTGAGGTCGCCGCCGGCATTGATCATGACGTGCGCGATGCCCTGGTCCTGCAGGTGTTCGATAATCTGATCCAGCGCATAGCCCTTGGCGATGGCGCCCATATCCAGACGCACGGCGGGATTGGTGCTGCGCATGCGCACGTTGTCCACTACGATGTCACTCATTTGCGGGTTGCGGGCCAACAGCTCCTGGAGGTCTTCCGCCGCCGGCGGGGTCTCATCCTCGGGCCCCATGTCCGATTGAAACCCCCAGGCCCGGATGAGATGACCGATGGCCGGATTAAACAGTCCCTGGCTTTGTTGCGAGAGTCGCTGGCTTTCCACGATCAAGGGCAACACGGTGGGATTGACGGTAAAGTTGGCCGTCATTTCCAGCAGCATGTTGGTGCGAT
>JAWOIE010000260.1:0-3542 GCA_046484825.1 Gammaproteobacteria bacterium
CCCGTCTCGGCATCATACCGCTGCCCCGGAAAACGCAGGTCATTATTCAAGCTACTGCTCGTCACGCTCGCCTGTCCAAACGATTGATACTGTGCCGACCAGGCGACTGCACCGGTACTGGTGGTGAGTTGTTGTGGTGTGCCCAGTTGGTCTAACTGGTAATAACCCGTCGTCGTTGCATTTGCGGTGAACAATGGCTGCGTGCCATACGTCACCTCGGGCACATAGCCATAGCTTTGCATTAACGTACCAGTGTTATCATATTCCGCTACCATGCCTTCGGGCGCATACAGGGCATAGGTGCGCACACCGCCCACCTCTTTCCACAGGCGGCGGCCAAAGGGGTCGTAGTAGTAACTGGCAGTCGCAACCGTATTCACCTTAACGGTATCAATACGGTTTTCCAGGTTGTAGATAAACTCCTGGATATCCCCGCTGCCAGTATTCGTCTTTTTAACCTGGCTACCATTATCATCATACTGGTAGGTATGTAACGTATCATTGAGTAGCTGGTTGGTGCCATTATACTGCCAGGCACCAGTTGTATCACTGGAAGTAAGACGATTACCCACATCATCATAGGTAAAGGCCTCATCGGCCAGGGTAGGGTTGTCCACCCGCGTCAGGCGATCGAGCAGGTCATAGTCATAGGTAGTGACGCCATGCTCCGTGAGCCGGGTGGTGATGTTGCCGACCGATACAGGCATAGGCAGTATTGCCCTGGCCTTTGCCGGATGTGGATGTTTTAGTACCTGCATGTCTTTTTTGTCATTGTTTTCATTTGATTAAAATGTAAATCAATTTATCCTTATTTTGATTTGTAGGTTGGGATAAGTGGAGCGTATCCCAACGTTTGCTTTTTTATTTCGTTGGGGTTCATTCTTCACCCCAACCTACCGGACTATATTAGAATTAATTGTTCTCTGACCCCGTTTTACCGGACCCCGTTTTACCGCACTCCATAAGCAGCTAAGTTGACATTCAATCAATATTAGAATTAATTGTTCTCTGACCCCGTTTTCGAATTGTTCTCTGACCCCGTTTTCCTTGATGCGGCTCAACACCCCCGGCGAGGCGGATGGTGAGATGGCCTACTGGATAAATGATCGCCTCGGCCATCATCAAACCGGGATGCACTGGCGTGATATTCCCGAACTGCAACTCAACGCCGTCTGGGTTATGCATTACATCGCTCCCGGTGATGCACAACAGGCCAATCGCATCTGGTGGGATAATATCATCATCAGTCGCGGTCGTATCGGTTGCGGTCCACGGCAGGAGTAAACACCCACTGTGCGCAATGTGGTTCCGGCAAGGCAACCCTATGCAAAAAAATCACTAACCCAGCCCCCGGGGCGACGCATGTTCAAGCCCCAAAGTGCCTGGCACAGACACCCGGTCGACATGCAGCAGCTTGCACGCCTTTTAACGCAGTCCGTACGATCTTAGCGAATGCCTGGAAGTGACTGTAACCAGGAAGGCAACACGTCGCGCGGCCAGATAGTGGCTGCCCGCCGCATGTCATGATGGCTCGCGTCAATCCCCCAACTGGAAGCGCGCCGCGGCCTGACTAAGCTCATCGGCGAGGCGACTCAGGTCGTCGCTGGCGGCGGCCATGGCCTCGGCACCTTGTGCAGTCTGCTGGGCCTCCTGGGCGATGCCGGTGACGGTGCGATTGATCTCCTCGGCAGCGGCGTCCTGCTGTTCGGCGGCGCTGGCGATCTGGGTATTCATGTCGGCCATGGTGCTGACTGCCTCGGTAATGGCGTTGAGCGATGTGCTGGCCTGAGCGGCGCGTTGTACGTTTTCGTCGCTGTGGGTCACGCTGCGCGTCATGGCCTCGGCGGTCTGTTCCACGCCGGCCTGCAGGCGTTGAATCATGGTCTCGATCTCGCGGGTTGAGTCCTGAGTGCGGCTGGCGAGGGTACGGACCTCATCGGCGACCACGGCAAAACCACGCCCCTGCTCACCGGCGCGCGCCGCCTCGATGGCGGCATTGAGCGCCAGCAGATTGGTCTGCTCGGCAATACCGCGGATCACGTCCAGCACCTTGCCGATCTGCTGGCTATCGTCGCCGAGCTGCGTTACCGACTGGCTGACATCTCTTATCTGCCCGGCCAGACCGTTGATACCATCGATGGTGGACTCCATGACCTGGCGCCCATCGGCAACGTGACGATTGGCGGTCTCGGTGGCCTCGGCCGCGCGGCCGGCGCTTTGGGCGACTTCCTGCACCGTGGCCGACATTTCATTCATCGCAGTGGCGACCTGATCGGTATCGAGCTGCTGACGACTGATGGCCTCGCGGGTACTGCGCGTAGCCTGGTTCAGCGTCGCACCGGTGGTCACCAACGCCGCCACCGACGTGGTCACGGTGCGGAGCATGCCGGCCATACCTTCGACCATGCGGTTGAAGTCCACTGCCACAGCGGCGAGGTCGTCACGTCCGCGCACCGGCACGCGCCGGGTCAGGTCGCCGTTGGCCACGGCGGTGCTGGCCTCACGCAGAGCGCAGAGGGAACGGCTGATATGCCCGGCCAGACGCAACAGCACGACGACGCTGAACACTACGGCAATGAGAATGGCCAGTAGCGCGCCCCAGCGCATATTGGCGCTGCGATCCCTGGCGGCGGTAAATTCCTTTTCGGATTGCGCGCGCTGGTGCTGCACCAGTGCCTTGATACCGTCACGTACCGGTTTATAACGAGCATACAGTTCCTTGTTAAGGACCTGGTCGGCCGCATTGATGTCAAGCGCGCGCAGCGCCGCAATGGCCGGGCGCACGCCGTTTTCGTCGTACTCATTCAAGGCCTGTTCAAACTCCTGACCCAGGCCGATGCCCTTGTCCGAGTGCAGGGTCGGACGAATCTCACCCCAGCGTTCGCGCATGGTCTGCAGGTGTCCCTCGACGCGCTTGGCACGGCGTTCAATGCCCGCGCTACTGCCATCGCGCGCGGCATTGAGCAACTGGATACGGCCATCCATGAGCAATTCTATGAGTGACGCCAGGGCCGTAATGGGCACCAGCCGCTCCTCGTGCGCCAGTTGTGCATCGGCCTCGGCCGCGTTCATACCCCGCACCCCTAACAAACCTACGACAATAATCAGTACGCAGGCCAGCGCACCAAAAAGATACAAACGCACGCGCGTGGTCAACCACGCCGTCGCTTCACGAGCTCCTTCAGACATTGAATTCCCCTTAACATGACAAATACTAGCGACGACGCGCTAATCCCTTAAAGTCAGTATCGACTTTATCATTTTAAACTTTAGGGTTTTTGCTGCGGCGATAACCGGGAAAAACAGTCTGAAATATTGTGCGCACACCAGGCCAGCATCACGCTTCGCAGTCGCCATGCACATCATAAAAACGGGCACCATAGTGCCCGTAGTGATGACACCTGAAAGTGCATGCGTTACAGATTATAGCCGGTCTCTTCGTGTTGATTGATGTCCAGACCCTGAGTCTCTTCATCGGCCGTGACACGCACACCAATGGCATTATCGATGAGCTTGAGAATAATCCACGTCAGCACGCCGGA
>JAWOIE010000011.1:0-4923 GCA_046484825.1 Gammaproteobacteria bacterium
GTTTGGCGAATACGTTCATGAATTTTCTGTAGACGTTGGTTAAACTGGTTCATAGTGGCTCTGGACAAGTATTAAGAAACCCGTGCGCGGACCGATAACCACTTGTGGATGGGCCAAGTAGTATGCCCGGTTGATAACTATAATATATAGAGACGGTACAGAACGCGATGGATATTACTGAGTTACTAGCCTTTAGTGTTAAAAATCATGCCTCTGACTTACACATCTCAGCAGGCCTGCCCCCGATGATTCGTGTCGATGGTGATGTGCGTCGTATCAATGTACCACCGCTGGATCACAAGGACGTTCACAGTCTTGTCTATGACATCATGAATGACAAGCAGCGTAAGGACTTTGAAGAATTTCTGGAGACGGATTTCTCCTTCGAGATCCCCGACCTGGCGCGTTTTCGTGTCAATGCCTTTAATCACAATCGTGGTGCCGGCGCGGTATTTCGTACCATCCCCTCCAAGATCCTGACCCTGGAAGAACTGGGCACGCCGCCGGTGTTTAAGGAAATTTCCGACAACCCCAAAGGCATCGTACTGGTCACAGGCCCAACCGGTTCCGGTAAGTCCACCACCCTGGCGGGCATGGTCGACTATAAGAACGACAGTGAGTACGGCCATATTTTGACCATCGAAGACCCCATCGAGTTTGTGCACGAGAGTAAAAAGTGTCTGGTCAACCAGCGTGAGGTGCATCGCGATACCCTGGGTTTTAGTGAGGCGCTGCGTTCTGCCCTGCGTGAAGACCCGGACATTATCCTGGTAGGTGAAATGCGTGACCTGGAGACCATCCGCCTGGCACTGACTGCGGCCGAGACCGGCCATCTGGTGTTCGGCACCCTGCATACCAGTTCCGCCGCCAAGACCATTGATCGTATCATTGACGTGTTTCCCGCCGCCGAAAAAAGCATGGTACGTTCCATGCTGTCGGAATCACTGCGCGCGGTTATTGCCCAGACACTGCTGAAAAAAATCGGTGGTGGTCGTGTTGCGGCACATGAGATCATGATCGGCACCCCGGCGATTCGTAACCTGATTCGTGAAGACAAGGTCGCGCAAATGTACTCCGCGATTCAGACCGGACAGCAATACGGCATGCAGACCCTGGACCAGTGTCTGCAAGACCTGGTGGGACGCGGTATTATCAGCAAGAGTGAGGCGCGCGTCAGGGCGGTGAGTAAGGATGATTTTCGCTAGGCACGGCGAGCATGGATAACAGGTAAGAAGGAATGTAATTATGGATTTTGAGTCGCTACTCAAACTAATGGTGCACAAAAAGGCCTCGGATTTATTTATTACCGCCGGGGTCGCGCCGAGTATGAAGGTCAACGGCAAGCTCACCCCGGTGACTCAGGCTACCCTTACCCCCTCGCAGGCACGCGAAGTCGTCCTCAGTGTCATGACCCCGGCGCAGCGTGAAGAATTTGACCGCACCCACGAGTGTAACTTTGCCATTTCCTCCTCGGGGATTGGCCGCTTTCGTGTCAGTGCCTTTCAGCAACGCAATCATGCCGGCATGGTGCTGCGTAAGATCGAAACCAAAATTCCTACCGTCGATGAACTCGGCCTGCCCCAGGTCATTAAGGAATTTGCCATGACCAAACGCGGTCTGGTGCTGTTTGTCGGCGCCACCGGTTCCGGTAAGTCGACCTCACTGGCGTCCATGATTGGTTTTCGTAATCACAACAGTACCGGTCACATCATCAGCATTGAGGACCCCATTGAATACATCCACAATCACGCGGGTTGTATCGTGACACAGCGTGAGGTCGGTATTGATACCGAGTCTTTTGAAATGGCGTTGAAGAACACCCTGCGCCAGGCCCCCGATGTCATTCTCATCGGTGAGGTGCGCACCCGTGAGACCATGGACCATGCCATCGCCTTTGCCGAAACCGGTCACCTGTGTCTGGCCACCCTGCACGCCAACAACGCCAACCAGGCCATGGATCGTATTATCAACTTTTTTCCGGAAGACCGCCGTGGTCAGTTGTTAATGGATTTGTCATTAAACCTGAAGGCCGTGGTCGCCCAGCAACTCATCCCCACCCCCGATGGTACCGGCCGCGCGCTGTGTGCCGAGATCATGATCAATACCCCACTGGCCTCGGACATGATCAAAAAAGGTGATGTCCATGCCCTGAAGGAATTAATGACCAAGTCACGTCAATTGGGCATGCAGACCTTTGACCAGTCGTTGTACGACCTGTATCGGGAAGGCAAGATTACCTACGAAGACGCCATTAACCATGCCGATTCCGCCAATGAACTGCGCCTGATGATCAAGTTGGGTGATTCCAAGGGCGATATGGAGAGTCTCAATACCAATCTGGACAGCATGAGTCTGCAGGAGACCGAGTAGGCCCGACCGTCATTCCAGGCGTCGGGCGCATTGCGCCGCCGCAGTGCGCATTATCATCGCCTGACCTTTTTCTGAAAATCCCGCCACTACGCACACCGACCCGAGTGCACTGATCCACGCACAAAAAAAATCAACAGTACTGATCCTCTGCCTTGACGGGCTGGCGGGAAGCATCTGGGACTCAGCCGGGACCCAGCGCACGTCCGGTCACCGTTGATGAACTAATATGTGTTCGTCGGCAGAGTGAGGGCGGTCAGCGGTATGGCCGCCTGTCGATCATCATGGCGTAACCTGGTGTTGGCGCTGGCGCGAACCTAGCCCATTAAGCGACCATAAATGCGAAAGCCCGCCACATAGGTGCCAATGCTGGACCCCAGCCCAGCCAGAAAAAAGACCATCAGGGTGCGCGAAACGCGGTTGCGCCACCAGCCGCGCAGGCGGGTGAGGTCGTGGCGCAGGGCATCGAAATCACTGACGCGCGGTTTGCGCAAATACACCTCCACGGCCCCGGCCACCATGCTGGCGCCGATCATCGGATTGAGCGAGGTCCAGGGGGCGGCAATAAAGGCGGTCAGAATCGTCAGTGGATGGGCGCCGGCAATGGCGGCGCCCAGGGCCGAGAGCGCGCCGTTGATCAGGATCCAGTCGAGCACCATCATGCCGCCCAGATCCGCGCCACGGGAGAAGCCAAAGGCAAAGCCGCCAAGAATGACGGCCACGATCACCCAGGGCAGAAAACGCCAGCGCCGCGAGCGCGGCGGTTGTGCCTCCAGTTGTGCGATAACCTCATGTGGTGACGCGCATACCTCGGCCGTCGTCAGTTCCCGGGCAATGCCCGGCAAGTGACCTTCACCCGCCAGCACCAGCACGCGCTGATAATCCGCCGTGGCGGTTTCCGCACAGAGGCGCGCCGCCATGTAGCGATCGCGTTCTTCTATCACCACCTCGGTAAGTGTCGCCGAGCGATCGAGATAGGCCGCCAGTGCCGTTTCCAGCGCATCACCTTCACGCAAATAGTGCAGGGTATGTTCGTCAATCGTCTCCGTCGAGAGCACGCCGTCGAACAGGCCGCCAAAGAGCTTAAAACGCTGTGCCCTGGATAAGCGACGCAGCAGGCGCTTCAGGGTCACCCCCAGGTCACGATCCAGCAGGAGTACCGGCAGGCCGCGCTGCAGCGCGCTTTCCATCGCCTGGCGCAATTCCGCCCCGGGTTCGACGCCGGACTGTTCGGCGAGGCGCTGTTGCCAGCCCCCCAGTGCCAGGGTGATGGCCAGTTGGCCGGCCCGACCTTCACGCAGGATGCGAAACAGATCCGTATTGCCCCAGACCTCCGGCGCGATCAGCGCGGCGTGGCGTGCCGGGCAAAGCTCGACCGCCACCGCATCGTAGCGGCCATCGTGCAGGCGTGTCGCTAGCGCGGCCGCAGCGGCGGGGTCCGTATGGGCAATGCCGACGAGGTCATAGTGCACACCACGGCAAAGTACCTGGCGGAGGGGCGCTGTCTGAGTCATGGGTCTTCTCGGAAATCGATAGGGTTCAGTGTGGCCGCCTGCGTGCTCCAGGCGAGTGGACGAGGCAGGGAGTTCATCGCCGTAAATTCAATATGTGTAATCATAGTCTGCTCGTCCGGTCACGCGCAAACCGTCTGTCAATGCGCGGGCGTCAATAAACGAAATTATACTTGCAGGATGTGGCGCTGTCAGTTCACCATAAAGGTGTTTGCTTATGCGCATGTCTGTTGCACATAGTTAGATTAAGGGTACTGTTTTTTCGTTTGCCGCGCTTGCAATCACAGACACGGGCATTTGCATTAATGGCCGGGTAGTACGAGTTATTCTGATGCGATCGTGTCTTGAGCCAATGGCACCAATCACATCTTGTCATAAGCGAAGGCGGTATGTCGTGTTTCGTGTCATCAGCGTGTCAGCCCCGTCCCTATTCCTGTCAATGGCCGGGCAGGCCCATTCTTTCTGGTAGGACTCATGCTAAAGCCGGACAAACTTGCATTTGTCACCGCCCCGACAGTCATTCGCCTGATGGGACTGGCGGTGATGTGCCTGGCGGCCCTGGTCATGTTCGGCTGGTTGAGCCAAATCCCCTGGCTGGCAACGCTCTTTCCCGGTGTCACCACGAAGGTCTTCAGCAATGTCCTGTGTCAGTTTTTACTCGGTCTGGCACTGATACTAAGCACGCTACAACACCCCTGGTGCAGACTACTGCAAACCTTGATAGGCGCTGTTGTTCTGCTGGTGGGTGGTACGGTCATCGTCCAATACGTGTATGTCTGGGCATTACCGCTTGACCTTGGCCCATTGCACCACTGGTTGAGCGGAGACCCGGGGCGCATGGCCCCCAATACCGCATTGGCCTATGTGTTCGCCGGATTGACGGTGTTATTGCTGACCCATGCCGGCCCGGGGCTGCGGGCCTTGCCCGCACTCATTGTTGCCTTCGTGATGGTGCTACTTGGCCTGACCGGGCTGCTGGGTTATCGCCTGCGCCCCCGCCGATCATTGGCAGATATGGCCGAATGCGAAAACTGGCAAGATCATC
>JAWOIE010000037.1:0-10732 GCA_046484825.1 Gammaproteobacteria bacterium
GTACCGGCGGTGTCGATCTCCTGAAGACCGATATTGGTCTCACGCGCCGCGATTTGATCGAGCACCGCTGTAGGGGTACCCAGCCCCTGCAGCATTTGCAGATAGCCGGCTTTGTCCTCAAGCAGGAAACGGCTCATGCTGCGTGCCTTCTTGTCCGGGCCGACCAGGTAGGTTTCTCCCGAGGCCCCAAGACCAATCTCTTGCCAGTGCTGGTTGCTGGTCATAATGGCGTTGATCTTGCCAATGGGCATCTGGAGAATGAGGACACCGCTGTGCTCGCCATTTTCGTATACCGGTGAGGCAATGAAGGAAGCGGCGCCTTCATAGGATGGGGTAAAAGGGGCGAAGTCGCTAAAGGCGATCTCGTCACGGCCGAGGTTCATGGCCTGGCGATAGACCTGTCCCATGGCGCTGTCCGCATACGCGCCCTTGACCAGGTTGGTGGCAAAGTCGACTTCCTTGTATACCGAGTAAAGAACATTGCCCTCGGTGTCGGCGAGGAAAATGTCGTAGTACTCAAACGCCTCCAGAAACTGGCGTATGGGCGGGTGATACTGCTGATGTATGCGGTGATAGCGGGCCTCATCCGTGGCCGCGTCCAGTTTGTGTTTGTTTCCCAGCGGGTTGGGGTTGGCCTGGATGTAGCGGTATTGCAGCACCACGCCGTTGTCATCGAGTTTATTGAGCAGGCCCATGGCGTCAATGGTTTTGCCGCTATTGAGTCTGGCGTATTCGGGGGCAAACTGCTTTTGATAATAAGTGGCCAGTTCGCTGCGCATTTGATCAATGTCGGCACCCTCGGCCACGAAGTCATACGAGACGACGAATTCGCGCAGGGCATTGATGATCATACGATTGCTCGACAGGGTGATGACCTGATTGCGGATAGTGTCAAAGTAGTCCTCAATCTGCGCCTTCTTGGTCTCGCGAATGGCGACCAGCTGGTTACGCGCGGCACCTTCCAGGGCCTCACTGGCGCTGCTGGTGGCCAGGGACTGAATGATCAGGGTGGCGGCGACCAGGGGCACAATGGCCAGGGCGATGGAGACGGCAATCAGCTTCGTTTTGATCTTCATTTGGCATCCAGGGGTAGAAAATTAAGCAGTCCTGACTCCCTTAGCGGACGGATTGCACCATTCTTGAGCAGGACTAAGGGGCAGGGGCTAGTCCACAGCTTCTACGGACTAGGGCCAGAATCTGGGAACGGGAGGCGAGAAGCTAGAGGCTAGAGGCCGGAGACTAGCGCTGGGCGCGCAGCAGTACATAGATGGCCCCGGTGCCCCCATCGGCCGGGCGGGCAGAGCAAAAGGCCAGTACTTCATCGCGTTGCCGGAGCCAGTGATTGACCTTGGTCTTGAGTACGGGGAGTTTGTTGGTGGAACCATGGCCCTTGCCGTGAATAATGCGTACACAGCGCTTGCCCGCCTGCAGGGCAAGCTGTAAAAACACCGCAGTGGCCTGGCGCGCCTCATCCGAGGTCATGCGGTGCAGATCCAGCTCCGCCTCAATGGCAAACAGGCCGCGGCGCAGTTTTTTCATCATCGCCGGTTGCACGCCGTTACGGCTAAACAGTAGTTCTTCACCGGTCTCCACCTCGGCCAGGTCAATGGGGTCGGAGAGCATGTCGAGCAGTACCTGCTGCTCATCCCGCTCACGCTGGCGCGCGCGCGGCGGGGGCCGGGGCTTGTCCAGGCGGATTTTACCGTCGTCGTCCAGCGGCCGCACGTCGCCCACGGCTTCGCGAAACAGGTCGCGATCCTGTGGGGAAAGGGCGGGTGCACGGGCGGGGGGCTTCTTCTTCATGGCCTTGAGTATAAAACATTTGTCCATGAAACAAAGACTTGCCATAGTGCCTTGGGGGAGTTTCGCGTATAGTACGGTGTCGTTACGTGGTGGTAACAACGACACATTAATCTTATCCGCCGGATGTCGTGACAAAGACGAATGCATATTTTACTCAGCAATGATGATGGTTATGAGGCCCGGGGCATTCGCCTGTTGGCCGCTTCGTTGTATGACCTGGCGCGAATTACCGTGGTGGCCCCGGATCGCGATCGCAGCGGCGCCAGCAACTCCCTGACCCTGGAACAGCCCATTCGCGCCACAAAAATGGCCGATGGTGTCATTCGGGTGAACGGCACGCCGACCGACTGTGTTCACCTTGCCATTACCGGACTGCTTGATGACGAGCCGGATATGGTGATTTCCGGCATCAATGCCGGCGCCAACCTCGGTGACGATGTGCTGTATTCCGGTACCGTGGCGGCGGCCATGGAGGGGCGTTTTCTCGGTCTGCCGGCCATTGCCGTGTCCCTGGGGGGACGGCCGCCGCTGGAGCACTTTGATACGGCTGCCAGGGCGGTGCGTCAGTTAATCGACCGCCTCGCCATACACGAGCTGCCGGACGCGACCATTCTCAATGTCAATGTGCCCAATATCCCCTGGGAGCAGATCAAGGGGATACAGGCGACGCGCCTGGGCCACCGCCACAAGGCTGAGCCGGTGATCAGGTCGACCGATCCGCGTGGCCGCGAGATCTACTGGGTGGGGCCGCCTGGGGCGGAGCAGGATGCCGGCCCCGGTACCGACTTTTATGCCGTGCGCAACGGTTATATTTCGGTGACGCCGCTCCAGGTCGATCTGACCCAGCATGCCATTATCGATAGCCTGGGTGAGTGGCTGGAGGCGGGGCATTGAATACCTCGCAGCTGCAGGGGATTGGCATGACCTCGCAACGCACACGCGACCGTCTTATTGAGCGTCTGCGCGGCAAGGGTATCGCCAACGAGCAGGTCCTGCAGGTGATGCGTACTACACCACGGCATCTGTTTATTGATGAAGCACTCGCTAGTCGCGCCTACGAAGATACCGCCTTGCCTATCGGTCATGGCCAGACCATCTCGCAGCCTTATATTGTCGCGCGCATGACGGAGATCCTGCTGGCGGGTTTGAACCCGAAGCGGGTGCTGGAAGTCGGCACGGGCTGCGGCTACCAAACCGCAGTCCTGGCGCCGCTGGTGGAACAGTTATATAGCGTGGACCGCATCGCCCCCCTGCAGACCCAGGCCCGGCAACGCCTGACACAACTGCAGCTACGCAATATTGTCTTTCGCATCACGGATGGCCACTGGGGCTGGAGTGACTACGCCCCTTATGATGGTATTCTGGTCACCGCGGCGCCGGACGAGATCCCGGAAGAGTTGCTTTATCAGCTTGCCGATGGCGGTCGCCTGGTCATTCCCATTGGCCAGGCCGGTCAACAGCGCCTGTTTATGATCCGCCGCGACGGCGAAGACTTTCACCACGAGGCCCTGGACTGGGTCAGTTTTGTGCCACTGATACGAGGACGCTAGTTTGCATTTTTTTTCCAAGCTCTACGATCGGGTGATGTCCTGGGCCCGGCATCCGCATGCCAACCGTTACCTGGCGGGCCTGAGTTTTGCGGAGTCGTCATTTTTCCCCATCCCGCCCGATGTCATGCTGGCCCCCATGTCCCTGGCCAGACCGGAGCGTGCCTGGCGCTATGCCTTATTGACCACCGTGGCCTCGGTCCTCGGCGGCATCTTCGGCTATCTGATTGGCATGTTTGCCTTTGAATTGATCGAACCGTGGTTGCACAAGCTGGGGTACTGGGAGCGCTATACCGCCGCCGTAAGCTGGTTTGAGGTCTGGGGGATCTGGGTCGTCTTTATTGCCGGGTTTTCACCGGTGCCTTACAAGGTCTTTACCATCACCTCCGGGGTAATGGGCATGGCCTTTTTGCCCTTTGTGCTGGCCTCGCTGGTGGGGCGCGGCGCCCGCTTTTATCTGGTCGCGGGTCTGATGGTCTGGGGCGGCGCGCGCATGGAAAAGATATTGCGTGATTACATTGATCGCCTGGGTTGGCTGACCGTTCTCGTCGTCATTGTCGGCTACGTGCTCTGGAAGTTGTGACGCGGCGGCTACAACAACTCGCCTTCCTTCTGGCTAGCGTATTTTTGCTGGAGGCCTGCTCCCACACGGGGGTCTACACCAAGGGCTATTATCGTCGTGGCGCCGCCTATAACCCGCCCATGGCATCCCCACAAAAATCAGCCGACTATTATGTGGTGCAAAAAGGCGACACCTTATATTCCATTGCCTGGCAGCATGGTCAGGACCACCGCGAGGTGGCGGTCTGGAATAACATCAGGCCGCCCTATACCATTTTCCCCCAGCAGCGCCTTCGACTCATTCCCCCGCCGGCCACGACTTCGCCGCGGCAGGCGACAGTGGTGAGCAAAGCCGCCACCAGCAGCAGTGCCCCCACGAAACCTCAGCCAAGCGCCGCCGCGGATGCGTCGTGGGCAAAAAAACTCAACTGGACCTGGCCGGCAAAAGGTCAACTGGTTAGCACTTTTGCACGCAATGACCCGGGGCGTAAAGGAGTGGATATTAGCGGGCGTTTGGGGCAACCTGTGGTTGCTGCCGCTGACGGTATAGTTGTGTATAGTGGCAGTGGCTTGCGTGGTTATGGCAATCTCTTGATTGTGAAACACAACGAAGAGTTCTTTAGTGCCTACGCGCATAATAAAAATAACCGGGTAAAGGAAAACCAAAAGGTTAAGGCCGGGCAACAAATTGCCGATATGGGTAATAGTGGTACGGATAGTGTGAAATTACATTTTGAAATCCGCCGCGATGGTAAGCCGGTTAACCCTTTAAGTTATTTACCGAAACAATAGAACGTGCAGGTAGGTCGAGAGGATGGAACGACGTAGCTCGATGCAGAACAAAGATAGCGAAAAAAAACACGCCGAAGTTGAGAACGAACCGGATGATGTCATCGAAGATGAAGACACCCTTCTGCTGGAGGCGGAGGTGGATGATTCGGACGATGATGATGCTGCCGATGATGAGAAGATCAGCTTTACGCCAGGAGAGGTGTCCGATGGCCAGATGGACGCCACCCGCCTGTACCTGAGCGAGATTGGTTTTTCCTCGTTACTGACGGCGGAAGAAGAAGTCTTTTATTCCCGCAAGGCCCTCAAGGGTGATATGGATGCCCGCGCCAAGATGATCGAGTGCAATTTGCGCCTCGTCGTCAAGATCGCCCGGCGCTATCTCAATCGAGGGCTGGCCCTGCTGGATCTCATCGAGGAGGGCAACCTGGGTCTGATCCGTGCGGTGGAAAAATTTGACCCGGAGCGTGGTTTTCGTTTTTCCACGTACGCGACCTGGTGGATTCGCCAGACCATCGAACGTGCCATCATGAACCAGACCCGCACCATTCGCTTGCCCATCCATGTGGTCAAAGAAATTAATATTTACCTGCGCGCCGCCCGGCATCTGTCGCAGACCCTGGACCATGAACCCAGCCCGGAAGAAATTGCCGAAATGCTCGATCGGCCGATTAGCGATGTGAAAAAAATGCTCGGACTCAATGAGCGCATTGCCTCGGTGGATGTACCCCTCGGCCAGGATACGGATAATTCCCTGCTCGATGCCATCCCTGACGAGAGTAATACCGATCCGGTGATCATCCTGCAGGATGACGACGTCAAGGCCAACCTGGAACAGTGGCTGTTACAGTTGTCGGACAAGCAGCGCGAAGTCGTGGCGCGGCGCTTTGGTCTGAATGGTTATGATGTCTCCACTCTGGAGGAAGTGGGCGCCAGCATTGGCGTCACCCGTGAACGGGTACGGCAGATCCAGATCGAGGCGTTGCGTAAACTGCGGGAAATCCTCGAACATGAAGGTTATTCCTGCGATGCTTTGTTTAAGTAAAATCAAATCAACGCAAAGTCGCTAAGGCGCAGAGAACGCAAAGTAAAAATTTCAACGCTGCTTTTTATTATCACGCTTTTCCTCTGCGCACTTTGCGCCTTGGCGTTGAAATCTGTACTTAGGGAAACTCTGCAAAAGTCCCTCCCTGGACTTTTGCAGAGTCGGAAAGCGCGGCTCATGTCCGCGCTTTCCTCACGCGCTTCAATCACTTGCGTGATTGGCGCGGCGGGGCGTCCTGCCCCGCACGGAAGCTCTGCATACTTATGCAGAACTTCCTTAGAGAATAATCCCCGCAACGACCCTTCGGCCTTCTCCCCGTAACAGATTATAGGTGCGACACGCCGCCTGGCTGGTCATGACCTCGTAACCGATCTGGGCGCGGAGCAGGGCCGTCAGCAGGTTCACGTCGGGGAAGCGGTGGGTGGCGCCCGAGCCGAGCAGCACCAGCTCGGGGTCCAGGGCCAGAATGGCCTCCAGGTGACTGCTGTCCAGGGACTCGATGGCCTGCAGCGGCCAGTCCTGCAGGTGATCGGGGGCCAGGATAAAGCTGCTCGTGAGCGTCTGTTTCTGGGGTTTGGCGCGCTCATCCTCGGTCGCCGGAGTCATGCCGAGCAGTACCGTGATTTCGCCGGGCTGGTAGGAGATGACCGTGTAGCGGTCGCTGTTTTCCAGGTTGAATTTCATGTTGGGGTTTCCGTAAAACTCGTTTCGTCATTGACAGTTAGCGGGCCTAGCCGTTAATGTTAGCAGCTTTGCGGCCTGGCGGTGCGCCCGTTGGAACAACCGATTTTTTCACACTTTCTCAGGGTTTACGCGCTTGATCGACGACTTTCCTAGAATCAAACGGCTCCCGCCCTACGTCTTCAATATCGTCAATGAGTTGAAAGCCGCCGCGCGGGCCCGGGGCGAGGATATTATCGATTTTGGCATGGGTAACCCCGACCAGCCGACGCCCCGGCACATTGTCGACAAGCTCATCGAGGCCGTGCAGCGGGGTGATACCCACCGCTATTCTGTCTCCAGGGGTATCCCGCGCCTGCGCCGGGCGATCTGCCAGTGGTACAAGAACCGTTTTGATGTCGACCTGGACCCGGAGTCCGAGGCCATTGTCACTATTGGTTCCAAAGAGGGTCTGGCACACCTGGCCATGGCCACGGTGGGGCCGGGGGATGCGGTGCTGGTGCCCAATCCGGCATATCCCATCCACCCCTATGGTTTTATTATTGCCGGGGCGGATATCCGCCATGTGCCCCTGGTCGCCGGCGTCGATTTTTTCGAGGCCCTGGAAAAGGCGATCAAGGATTCCTGGCCCAAGCCGAAAATGCTGATCCTGAATTTCCCCGGGAATCCGACCGCACAGTGTGTCGAGCTGGAGTTTTTTGAAAAGGTCATCGCCATCGCCCGGGAGCATCAGATCTGGGTGGTACAGGATATTGCCTATGCCGACCTGGTGTTTGATGGCTACAGGGCGCCGTCGATTTTGCAGGTGGCGGGGGCCAAGGAGGTGGCGGTGGAGTTTTATTCGCTGTCCAAGAGTTACAATATGCCGGGCTGGCGCGTCGGTTTTATGTGCGGCAACGCGCAACTGGTCGCGGCGCTGGCACGGATGAAGTCCTATCTGGACTACGGCACCTTTACGCCCATCCAGATCGCGGCCATTGCCGCCCTGGAAGGTCCGCAGGACTGTGTCGCGGAGATTTGCGAGCGTTACCGCAAGCGGCGTGATGTCCTGTGTGATGGTTTAAACAGCCTGGGCTGGGCGGTGGAAAAACCCCGCGCCACCATGTTTGTCTGGGCGCCGATCCCGGAGGCGTATCGCGCCCTGGGTTCACTGGAATTTTCCAAGCTGTTGCTCAAAGAGGCCCGGGTGGCGGTGTCGCCGGGCATCGGTTTTGGTGACTATGGTGATGACCATGTGCGCTTTGGTTTGATCGAAAACGAACACCGCACCCGGCAGGCGGTGCGCGGGATACGGGACCTGTTCAAGAAAGATGGTTTGATGTAATGAAGACGATTCAGAAATCCGACAAGCTGGCCAATGTGTGCTACGACATCCGTGGCCCGGTGCTGGCGCGCGCGCGGCAAATGGAAGAGGAAGGCCAGCGCATCATCAAACTCAATATTGGCAACCTGGCGGCCTTTGGTTTCGATGCGCCGGAGGAGATCCAGCAGGATGTCATTTATAACCTGCCCAATGCCTCGGGCTACTGCGATTCCAAGGGCCTGTTTGCCGCGCGCAAGGCGGTGATGCACTACTGTCAGGCCAAACACATTGCCGGTGTGGAGCTGGAAGACATATATATAGGTAACGGCGCCTCCGAATTGATTGTGCTGGCCATGCACGGCCTGCTGAATAACGGCGACGAGGTGCTGGTGCCGGCGCCCGATTATCCCCTGTGGACCGCGGCGGTGAGTCTCGGTGGGGGCAAGGCGCGACACTACCTCTGTGATGAGGCCAATGGCTGGCTGCCGGACCTTGATGATATCCGCTCCAAGATCAACGAGCGCACGCGTGCGATCGTGGTGATCAATCCCAACAATCCCACCGGTGCCCTGTATCCCGACGACCTGTTAAAAGAGATTGTCGAGCTGGCCCGGCAGCATCAACTCATTATTTATTCCGATGAGATCTACGACAAGGTACTCTATGACGGCGCGGAACACACTGCCATGGCTTCCCTCGCCGAGGATGTGCTGTTCGTCACCTTCAATGGCCTGTCGAAAAATTATCGCGCCTGCGGCTATCGCGCTGGCTGGATGGTGGTCTCCGGTGAAAAGGAACACGCCCTCGACTACCTCGATGGTCTGAACATTCTCGCCTCCATGCGCCTGTGCTCCAACGTGCCGGGGCAGTACGCCATCCAGACGGCCCTGGGCGGTTATCAGAGCATCAATGACCTGGTGGCGGAGGGCGGACGCCTGCGTCGGCAGCGTGACATGGCCTATGACATGCTCACCGCCATGCCGGGGGTGACCTGTGTCAAGCCCAGCGCCGCCCTGTATTTATTCCCACGCCTCGATCCAAAGCTGTATCCTATCCACAACGATCAGGAGTTTGCCCTGCACCTGCTGGAGACGGAGAAGGTATTGGTGGTTCAGGGCAGTGGGTTTAACTGGCCGGCGACGGATCACTTCCGCGCGGTGTTTTTGCCCAATGCGGATGATTTGCAGGATGCCATGGCCAGGATTGAACGCTTCCTGGCGCATTACCGTAAGCAGCATGCGTAGACACTCGAAATTCAAGCACCGTTAAAGCACAGCAAAGAGAAACAATAACCATGAAACCAGTGAATGTGGGTCTGTTAGGATTGGGTACCGTCGGTGGCGGTACCGTCAATGTCTTGAAACGTAACGCTGAAGAGATCGCGCGGCGTGCCGGCCGCGGTATCCAGGTGACCCATGCGGCGGCGCGCGATCTGTCGCGCCCGCGTATTTGCGATACCACCGGCATTCAGCTGACCACCGATCCCATGGCCGTGGTCAATGACCCTGACGTCGAGATCATTGTCGAGCTCATCGGCGGCGATGGCCTGGCCAAGGAGCTGGTGGAAAAGGCCATTGCCAATGGCAAGCATGTAGTCACCGCCAACAAGGCCTTGATCGCCAAGCACGGTAACGAAATTTTTCAGGCCGCCCAGGCCAGGGGCGTCATGGTTGCCTTTGAGGCGGCGGTGGCCGGTGGCATTCCGATCATCAAGGCCATTCGCGAAGGCCTGGCCGGCAACGAGATCCAGTGGCTGGCCGGTATTATTAATGGCACCGGCAACTTTATTCTTACCGAGATGAAGGACAAGGGCCGTGACTTTGCCGATGTCCTGCAAGAGGCGCAGGAACTCGGTTATGCCGAGGCCGATCCCACCTTTGATGTTGAAGGTATTGATGCGGCGCACAAGTTGACCATCCTGGCCTCCATTGCCTTTGGCATTCCTTTGCAGTTTGACGCCGCCTATACCGAGGGCATTACCCGCATCACCGCGGAAGACGTGAATTACGCCGAGACCTTGGGCTATCGTATCAAACACCTGGGGATCAGCCGGCGCACCGACAAGGGTATTGAACTGCGTGTGCACCCTACCTTGATCCCCGAGCGGCGTCTGATCGCCAATGTCGATGGCGTCATGAACGCGGTGCTGGTCATGGGTGATGCGGTAGGCCCCACCCTCTACTATGGTGCGGGCGCCGGTGCCGAACCGACGGCCTCGGCCGTGGTCGCCGACCTGGTCGATGTGGTGCGCGCCCTGACCTCGGACCCGGAAAATCGCGTACCGCACCTGGCCTTTCAGGCCGACGCGCTTTCGGACCTGCCGGTACTGTCCATGGACGAAGTGGAGACCGCTTATTATCTGCGTATGCAGGTGGACGACAAGCCGGGGGTCATGGCCGAGGTTGCCAGCATTCTTGGCAAAGAGGGCATCAGTATCGAAGCCCTGTTGCAAAAGGAACCCGTGGGGAATTCGACCGATGTGCCGGTGATCATGCTGACCCATCGTGTGCTGGAGGCCCGGATGAATCAGGCCATTGCCCGTATCGAGGCCTTGCCGAGTATTCGCGGCAAGGTGACCCGCATTCGCATGGAAACCCTGGGCACAAACTAGGATGCGGATTTAATTTTATTAATTATCGCAAAGCAAAGACGCAGAGTACGCAAAGGGTTTAAATAGTTTGAACACACGTCTTTTTATATTTTCTCCTTTGCGTACTTAGCGCCTTTGCGGTAAACAATCTTTCAGGAGTAATCGCTATGCCTTTTCGACCCCGTTATACCGGTCTTATCGACAAGTACCGTGACCGTCTTCCGGTGCATGATGATACCCGCATTATCAGTCTCGGCGAAGGCAACACGCCGCTGATTCGCCTGCACAATATTCCCAACGCCCTGGGCAAGGACGTTGATATCTACGTGAAGTACGAGGGTCTGAACCCGACCGGTTCGTTTAAAGACCGCGGCATGTGCATGGCCGTGACCAAGGCGGTGGAGGAGGGCAGC
>JAWOIE010000110.1:0-7152 GCA_046484825.1 Gammaproteobacteria bacterium
GCAAGCATATAGAATTCACTGACGTCATCCATCCAGTACGACATGATCACCACGCCGATATAGACCCCCAGGCCAATAAAAATCCCCGCCTTTGTGCCAATGCGCTCGCCCAGCCAGCCAAAGGCGATAGCCGCGGGAAAGCCGACAAACTGGGTGATTAACAATGCGGTGATCAGGTGCCCGGCGTCGAAACCCAGCGCCATGCCAAAATCCACCGCCATACGCACAATGGTATCGACGCCATCGATATATAACCAGTATGCCAGCAGAAACAGAGCGATCTGACGATAACGACGTATATGGCTAAGCGTGCTCAGGAACTGGCGAAAACCGGCGGCGATCATTTGACGTCCCCGTACGGGTTGCCCCCTGGCCTGCGGTTCACGGATAAAGAATAGAAGTGGCAGGGAAAATAGTGCCCACCAGAGGGCCACGGCAATAAAGCCGGTGCGCACGGCCTCGGCGGCATCGACAAAGCCAAACCACTCGGGCTTTTGAAACATGACCACATTGAAGGCCATTAACAAGCCACCACCGAGATAGCCAAGGCCATACCCCAGAGCTGACACCGCATCGACCCGGTTCCTGGGGGCAACGGCATTGAGCAGGGCATCATAGAAAATATTCGCCCCCGAGAAACCGATGACACTGAAGACAAAGAGCAGTGCCGCCAGCCACCAGGCATTCTTTTCCACCGTGAACAGCGCCGCGGTGGTCAGCATGCCAAGCAGGGCAAAACTGAACAGAAAGACCTTGCGCCGCGCCCCCGCGTCGGCAATTGCGCCCAGTACCGGCGCGAGCAGCACGACCACGATACTGGCCAGGGAATTGGCGACACCCAACTGCAAGGTCGAGGTCGTGACATCGCTCTCCGCGCTCCAGTACTGCTTAAAAAATAGCGGAAAAAATCCCGCCAGCACCACCGTCGCATAGGCCGAATTGGCCCAGTCGTACATCGCCCAGCTGATGACCTTTTTATCTTTTATAAATCTCATCCCTGGATACTGCCCTTGTCAGCTTCTAGGTTCTAGGTTCCAGGTTCGAACCCATGGTTTTTTGCCAAAGCCCTGCATATAAGGCTAAGGCCTTTCCTCGCCCCTGGAACCTCGATCCTCGAACCTGTTGTTTATTAATGTTCTCGCGTCGCAAAAAAATGCAGGTCGGGCCAGCGCTCAATGGTGAGGTCGAGATTGACCCGCGTCGGTGCGAGGTAGGTCAGGCTACCGGCGGCGTCCAGGGCCAGGTTATCCGCCGCCTTGCGCTTGAATTCCTCCAGCTTTTTGCTGTCCTCGCCTTCGACCCAGCGGGCGGTACTGACATTGACGGGTTCGAAGCCACACTCAACGCTATACTCGCTCTTGAGACGAAAGGCCACCACGTCAAATTGCAGAATTCCGACGGCGCCGACGATCACATCATTGTTGTTCATGGGACGAAACACCTGCGAGGCGCCCTCTTCGCTCAACTGGTCGAGCCCCTTTTGCAGGGCCTTCATCTTAAGCGGGTCGCGCAGACGCACGCGGCGGAACAGCTCCGGGGCAAAGTTGGGGATGCCGGTAAACTTGAGCGCCTCGCCCTGGGTGAAGGTGTCACCGATCTTGATGGTGCCATGATTGTGCAGGCCGATAATATCGCCGGGGTAGGCGTTTTCCACGTGCTCCCGCTCGCTGGCGAGAAAGGTAATGGCATTACTGATCTTGACGTCCTTACCGGTACGCACCTGGCGCATTTTCATGCCGTTGGTAAATTGCCCGGAGCAGACGCGCATAAAGGCAATGCGGTCACGGTGTTGCGGGTCCATGTTGGCCTGGATCTTAAAGACAAAGCCGCTGAAGTTTTCCTCATCGGGCTGCACGACACGCACATCGGTGTCGCGCGGCAGGGGTTTGGGCGCATACAGGGCAAAATAGTCCAGCAGTTCCTGGATACCAAAATTATTAATGGCCGAGCCGAAAAAGACCGGTGAAAGCTTGCCCTGCAAAAAGGCCTGCTCGTCAAACTCATGGCTGGCGCCGCGCACCAGTTCAACGGAATCGCGCAGCTCCTGTGCCTGATAGCCCAGCACTTCTTCGAGGCGGGGGTTGTCCAGGCCGCTAATGACCTCGCCCGCCTGAATCTTGCCGCCGTGGGTGGCGCTGAAAATATGCACCTTGTCTTCGTAGAGGTGATAGACCCCCTTGAATTGCTTGCCCATGCCGATAGGCCAGGTAATCGGCGCGCACTGGATCTTGAGAATGTTCTCCACCTCGTCCATGACTTCGATCGGGTCGCGGCCTTCGCGGTCGAGTTTATTCATAAATGTCAGGATCGGGGTATTGCGCAGGCGACAGACCTCCATGAGTTTTATGGTGCGGTCTTCAACGCCCTTGGCGGTATCAATCACCATTAGCGCCGAGTCCACCGCCGTCAGAGTGCGGTAGGTGTCTTCGGAAAAGTCCTCGTGCCCTGGGGTATCCAGCAGGTTGATCATGCAGTCCTTATAGGGAAACTGCATCACCGCCGAGGTAACCGAGATGCCGCGCTGTTGTTCCAGCTCCATCCAGTCGGAGGTGGCATGTCGCGCCGCCTTTCGGCCCTTGACTGTGCCGGCCAGCTGAATGGCGCCGCCGTAGAGCAACAATTTTTCAGTCAGGGTGGTCTTACCGGCATCGGGATGCGAAATAATCGCAAAGGTCCGCCGCCGGTTTAATTCTTCCAGAAAACTCATTGATACCATATCCTGCCAGGGAGAAAAGTTGGCTATTCTACTATAGCTCGCGACTAAATAGTTGTTCCGCCAGACCCGGCGAGCCTCGCGGGGTGCGTGTTCAGGCGCGGCGGGGTTTTACCCCCAGCCACTCCGACCAGTGCTGGTACAGGTGTTCGTCCAGGGCGGCAATGGCCGAACGCGGCGCGAGGCTGTTATTAAACACCGGTTCGGCGTCGAAGGTCTGGGCGTAGCCGCCGGCCTCCATAAAGATCAAATGGCCGGCGGCATAGTCCCACAGGTTCTGACTGCCATGGAGGTAGACGTGACCACGGCCCGCGGCCAGCCAGCACCAGTCCAGGGCTACCGAACCGAAACTGCGCTGTGACTTGAATGGCGGCTCGTCGATGAGGCGGTGACAGAGTGCGGCGTCCAGGCGTTTGAAATCCACAATCGCAATCCCCGCCTGCTCCGGTGCGGCATGCTGAAAGGACTGGATGGGCTCATCGTTCAGCCAGGCACCCGCGCCGCGCTGGGCACAAAAGCATTCATCACGCATGGGGTCGTAGACCACCCCCATGACAATCTCGGCATTGACAATCAGGGCCAGCGAGACGGAGTAGCAGGGAATCCCCAGGGAAAAGTTGCTGGTGCCGTCCAACGGGTCGAGGCACCACAGACCGGTATTGGGCAGGACAAACTGCTGGTGTTGTTCCACCCTGGTCATTTCCTCACCGAGAAAGGCATAGCTCGGATAGGCCTGCTTCAGCGCCTCCTGCAGGCGCGCCTGCATGACCAGGTCGGCCTCGGTAATCACCGAGCCGTCAAACTTGAAGCTGTGACTCACCTTGTTAAAGCGTGGCAACAATTCTTCGCGGGCGGCTTCAACCACCAGATTTTTGATGCGGACCAGCTCGGGATGCATAAGCGACCTTTAGTTTATGGGTTCCATATCCAGCGCCATGACAATGGCGTCTTCCCTGCCGTGTGGCGCCGGATAGTAGTTGGGGCGTCGGCCAATACGACAAAAACCGGCCTTTTCATACAGCGCAAGCGCGACGGCATTGGAGGGTCGCACTTCGAGCAACATTTTTTCAATGCGCTGGCGCCGACCGATGTTGAGTAAAAACTGCAGCAGGCTTGTGCCCAGACCGCAGCCCTGCTTACGCGGCTGCACCACAATAGTCAGGATATGGCCTTCATGGGCGGCAATGGACATGACCGCATAGGCGACCACCTCACTGTCCTGCTGATAGACCCAGCAACTGTAACCCACCTGCAGGCAATCATTAAAAATGCCGCCGGTCCAGGGAAACTCATACACCTCGGTTTCAATGGCCATGACGGCGGCGATGTCTTCTTCAAACATCGGCCGCACGCCGTCACCCTGCGTCGCCAGCACCGCACTCATGCGCCGGCCTCTGCCTGCAACAGGTGCTTTACCCTCAGCAGGTCCAGCCAGGCCTTGCGTTTTTCCTTGGGTGTTCGCAGCAGGTACGCGGGATGATAGGTCACCAGCATGGGCACCCCGCTGCGCGCAGGGTCGTGCAGCTGACCACGCAGTGTGCCGAGCGGGGCATCGGTCTGCAGCAAGGTATGTGCCGCAATACGACCGAGCACCAGGATCAACTGCGGTTGCACCAGTTCAATCTGGCGAAACAGGTAGTCCTGACAGCTGGCCGCCTCCGCCGCCGAGGGGTCGCGATTGCCGGGGGGATGGCACTTGAGAATATTGGCAATATAGACCTGTGCGCGTTGCAGGCCGATGGCCTGCAACATGGCATTGAGCAATTGCCCGGCGCGACCGACAAACGGTTCCCCCTGGCGATCTTCGTCCACGCCCGGGGCTTCACCAATAATCATCAGTGCCGCCTGGCGATCACCGACCCCAAACACGGTCTGAGTCCGCGTCCGGTGCAGATCGCAGCGCTGGCACGCCTGGACACTGGCCTCCAGCGCAGACCAATCCAGGGCACTGACATCACTGGCCATCGCAGCATGTTCTGACGCCAGTGCCCTATGGGACTCAGAGGCACCCGTCGCCGCCTCAGCCATCGGCTGCCGAGGCTGCCAGACGCTGATCCCCATCGCCCTCAGGTAGGCATGTTGTCGACTATCCATTACTCGCGCTGCCCCCTCGAACCTCGGCCCGGGTTTTACACCGGACTCCCTTGCGGGTGTGCCCGATCGACCCTGGCAATCACCTTGTTCAGCGCATTGATGTAGGCCCTGGCTGAGGCAATGACAATGTCCGTGTCCGCGCCCTGGCCATTGACCACGTGACCACCCTTGGCCAGGCGCACGGTGACTTCACCCTGGGCATCGGTGCCGCTGGTAATATTATTCACCGAGTATAACTGTAGTTCACAACCACTCTGCATCACCGATTCAATGGCGCGAAACGCCGCATCCACCGGACCACCGCCATCGGACGTCGCGCGGCGCTCATCGCCTTTCACCCGCAGGATGATGTCGGCCACGGGGGTTTCACCGGTCTCGGAACAGACCTTTAAGGCGACCAGCTGCAGGGACTCGTTCTCGGCTTCCAGATTGGTCTCGGTGACCAGGGCCTGCAAGTCTTCGTCATAGATCTCGTGTTTCTTGTCCGCCAGGTCCTTGAAACGGGCAAAGGCCTCGTTCAACTCCGCCTCGGAGGCGAAATCCACGCCCAGTTCCTTCAAGTGTGTCTTGAAGGCATTGCGCCCCGAGTGTTTGCCCAGCACCATGCGGTTGGTAGTCCAGCCCACATCCTCGGCGCGCATGATCTCGTAGGTCTCGCGACTCTTTAAGACACCGTCCTGGTGGATGCCGGACTCGTGAGCAAAGGCATTGGCACCGACAATGGCCTTGTTCGGCTGCACGGCGAAACCGGTTATCCCCGACACCAGTTTGGAACAGGTGACAATCTGCGTGGTGTCCAGGTGATCGACATTACAGGGAAAAATATCGTGGCGTGTCTTGACCGCCATGACAATCTCTTCCATGGCGGCGTTACCGGCGCGCTCCCCCAGACCATTGACAGTACACTCCACCTGGCGTGCGCCATTCATGACGGCGGACAGAGAATTGGCCACGGCCAGCCCCAGGTCGTTGTGGCAATGCACCGAGAACACCGCCTTGTCGGCATTGGGGACACGCTGGATCAGGTCGCGGATCAGGCCGCCGAACTGTTCGGGGACATTGTAACCGACGGTATCGGGGATATTGACGGTGCGGGCACCGGCGTCGATGACGGCCTCCAGCACCCGGCACAAAAAGTCCGGTTCGGAGCGGCCGGCGTCCTCTGGAGAGAATTCCACGTCATCGGTGAACTGCCGCGCCAGCTTGACCGCCCGGACCGCCTGCTCGACGACCTGGTCCGGCGTCATGCGCAGTTTCATTTTCATATGAATGGGTGAGGTCGCGATAAAGGTATGAATACGGCCGGCATTGGCACCCCGCAGGGCCTCACCGGCGCGCTCGATATCCTTGTCCAGGGCGCGTGCCAGGGCGCAGACCCGACTCTCGGTTATGCTCTGCGCCACGGCCTTTACCGCCTCAAAGTCACCGGGGCTGGCGATGGGGAAACCGGCCTCGATCACATCGACGCGCATGCGCTCCAGGCCCCGGGCAATACGGACCTTTTCTTCCCGGGTCATGGAGGCGCCGGGGCTCTGCTCGCCATCGCGCAAGGTGGTATCGAAAATAATTAACTTGTCAGTCATGGGTGTACTCCATATTCACGGCGCCATTATCGCATGGCGCCGGCTCAAAACGAAAAAATCCCGCCTGATTTCAAGCGCTGGAGGATTTTTTGGCTGGGTGCCGCTCGATGCGGCTGTGCGTGTGAATATATGCCCTAGCAGGGCAGGAGCAGGTTGAACAGTGGGGCCGCAACGGCAAAACGCCCAGGCAGGGAATGCTGGAGAGTGGCAGTGAATGTTCCGTTGCGTGGTGACATGAGTTTACTATAACCGCAGATTTGGCAAATGCCAAGCTCAGGGCTGCTCCTCCGTATCGCTATCCGCACGATGCTGCTGACGTTCGGCGCGACGTTGCCGTAATTGCCACAGGGTCAGCACCGGACCCGACAGGGCATAGACCAGAAAGCCACCAAACAACACCATGGGCGGCTCATAGGAGATGAGGACCAGGATCAGGACCACCAGTAAAATCGCCATGAACGGCACCTTGCCGCGCAAATCAAAGCCCTTAAAGCTGTGGTAGCGAATGTTGCTCACCATGAGCAGGCCGGCCAGCAGGGTCAGCACCAGGGCGAGCATATTGATGACCTTATCTGCAGGCAGATACAGGTCCCCCACCCAGACCATGCCGGCGACAATCGCGGCGGCGGCCGGACTGGCCAGCCCCTGAAAGTACTGCTTGTCGGCGGTACCAATCTGGGTATTGAAACGCGCCAGACGCAACGCAGCCGCGGCGGTATAGACAAAGGCGACCAGCCAGCCCAGCTTGCCCATCCCGGACAG
>JAWOIE010000134.1:0-3347 GCA_046484825.1 Gammaproteobacteria bacterium
CATACCGGCCCGTCAGTCAGACACGCGACGAAATCGGGGCACGGGTGCGCGGCGTCGTGCTTGCAAAGACTGCAGCATTTCTGATCAACAAGACTAACCAGCATCTTGAACCTTTCTGCGATACCCGTCGACTCAATTATCCAAAATGGATTGAATAATAAAATCGTACCCCAATGACCTCGTCCCTCGTCCCTCGTCCCTCGTCCCTGTGTTATTGGGCTGTGATTCCCGCCGCCGGGATCGGCAAGCGCATGGGCAGCGAGATCCCCAAGCAGTATCTGGAATTGAATGGGCGGGCGATTATTTTACATACCCTGGACCGGTTGCTGGCGCATCCGCTGGTGAACGGGGCGGTTGTGGCGTTGTCGCGCCACGATGGCTGGTGGGAGCATCTGGCTACGCACTATGATAAACCGGTGACGCGGGTCGAGGGTGGTGTTGAGCGTTGTCATTCAGTGCTCAACGCGTTGTATGAATTGTCTAATCAGGCGCAAGACGGGGACTGGGTGCTGGTACACGATGCGGCGCGCCCCTGTCTGTCACACTCTGATCTGGATAATCTGACACAGACGCTGGCCGATGATGAGGTGGGTGGTCTGCTGGGTGTGCCGGTACGCGATACCATGAAACGGGCCGAAGCCAATGGTCGTGTGGTCAATACGGTCGAGCGCGAGAACCTGTGGCATGCACTGACCCCGCAGATGTTTCGTCTGGGCACACTGCGTCATGCCCTGGAGCAGGCCATTGAAGCCGAACAGCTGGTGACCGACGAGGCCTCGGCCATGGAGCATGCCGGTTATCAACCAAGACTGGTGGAAGGCAGCGCGGCCAATATCAAGATCACCCGCGCCGAGGATCTGGCACTGGCCGACTTTTATCTGCAACAACAGGAATCGAACTGATGCGTATCGGACAGGGCTTTGATGCCCACCGTTTCAAACCGGGCGGCCGTCTGGTCCTGGGTGGCGTGGAAATCCCGCACGATCGGGGGCTCGAAGCTCACTCGGACGGTGATGTGCTGATCCACGCCCTGTGCGATGCGATCCTCGGTGCGCTGGCGCTGGGTGACATCGGTCAGCACTTTCCCGATAGCGACGATGACTTCAAAGGCATCGACAGCCGCATCCTGCTTCGCCGGGTCATCGAACTGATGGGCGAACGCCAGCATCAGATCGGCAATGTCGATATCACCCTCATCGCCCAGCAACCCAAACTGGCGCCGCATATCCCGGCTATGCGTGAACTCCTCGCCACGGACCTGCAGACCGACATCGACAAACTCAGCATCAAGGCCACCACCACCGAAGGCATGGGCTTCACCGGCCGCGGCGAAGGCATCGCCGCCATGGCGGTTGTGCTGATTGATAAAAGATCATAACGCAGAGGCACAAAGATATAATTTTTAATGCTGAATGTTAAATTTTGAATCAAACACAGGTACTTAATCCAAAATTTAAAATTAAAAACTCAAAATTACTTTTCCTCCTCTGCGCCCACACAACGGGCATAAACGTCTCTGCGGTGAAATTCTTCTTATGACTCAACACTGGTCCAGTCTTGCCTACGCCTTCGGCCAACCGACGGTAACAGGCGTGTTGCGTCAACAGGTCGCGGACTTTTTGGTCGAGGAGCAGCTCGGGTTTGAGCCGACCGGGGAGGGCCAGCATGTCTGGTTGTGGATCGAAAAACGTGAACGCAATACCCAGGACGTTGCCCAGCTGCTGGCCCGCCATGCCGGGATCAAACCCCATGCCGTGGGGTTCTCCGGGATGAAGGATCGGCGGGCAATCACCCGTCAATGGTTCAGCCTGGATCTGGCCGGCAAGGCCGAGCCGGACTGGTCAGCGCTGGCCGATGACGGGTTATTGATTCTGCAGGCCACCCGCCACAGCAAGAAACTGCGCCGCGGCGTGCACAAGAGCAACCGCTTTGCCATTACCCTGCGCGATCTGCAGGGCGATACCGCGATACTGGCTGATCGGCTGACGGCGATTGGACAAAGCGGGGTGCCCAACTATTTCGGGGCACAACGTTTCGGGCGCGATGAAGCCAATCTTGAACAGGCCCGGCAGATGTTCGCCGGCCAGCGGGTCAACAACCGTAACAAGCGCAGTATCTATCTCTCTGCCGCGCGCTCGTTGTTGTTCAACCAGCTGTTGTCAAAACGGGTCAGCGAGGGCACCTGGGACCGGGCGCTGGAGGGTGATGTGATGCAGCTGGCCGGCAGCCACAGTATCTTCGTCCCCGAAGCGATCGATGCGATCATCGAGCAACGTGTGAGCGAGATGGACATCCATCCCACCGGGCCGCTCTGGGGCAGAGGGGAGCTCAAAAGCGGCGGGGCGGTTAAAGCATTGGAACAACAGCTTGCCGACGATTATCCTAATTACTGTCACGGCCTGGAACAGGCGGGACTGAAACAGGAACGGCGCAGTCTGCGCCTGGCGGTCAAACAACTCGACTGGTCACAGCAGGACAGACAGCTGCACCTGTCGTTTGAACTGGAGAGCGGGGCCTATGCCACCGGCGTGATTCGTGAATGCGTCGATGTGTCGGGCCCGGATCGCTGAATGTCGCCCTGGTACTACTTGAAGGGGTGCCTCTGAATAAGCGTTTCGAATACCCGTCCAGAGAGATTGCTTCGTCACGTTGTTCCTCGCAATGACCTCTCTATGGTCAGTCATTGCGAGTACCCCTGTGGGGCATAAACTTCGCGAAGCAATCTTTTGAACAAAGTGATCGGACATTCGGAACATCTATTTAGCTGCCGCGTTTGAGCAGGACGTAAATCGCTCCCGTACCGCCGTCCACCGGTCGGGCGGAGCAGAAGGCGAGTATCTCGTCGCGCTGTTGCAGCCAGTGGTTGACGTACTGCTTGAGTACCGGCCGCTTCTGCTCGGAGCCATGGCCCTTGCCGTGGATGATGCGCACGCAGCGCACGCGGTTCTGTCGGCATTCATTAAGAAAGCGTACCACCGCCTCGCGGGCCTCCACGCGAAACAGGCCGTGCAGATCCAGCTCGGCTTCGATGGCCAGTTCGCCGCGGCGCAGTTTTTTGACCAGCTTGTGTTGCAGACCGCTACGGACAAACAGCAGCTCCTCGCCGGTTTCCAGTTCCTCGGGATGGATCGGATCGGAGAGCAGCTCGTCGAGCACCGCCGCCTCGTCCAGCTCGCGCTGCCGTGGCCGGGGGGAAGGCCTGGGGCGTGCCGGCCGCTGGCGGGGTTCGGCCTTCAGGCGCCGTACATCCTGCACGGCCTGGCGAAACAGCTCCAGCTCCTCTTTGTCGGGGGATTTTTTGCTCATCTGTATCCGGCTGCAGCATGGATTGACTACGGACCCGCGTT
>JAWOIE010000145.1:0-3973 GCA_046484825.1 Gammaproteobacteria bacterium
GGTGGTCTCGATGGCCACGGCCAGCAGCACCAGTGGCGCCAGCCCGCCTAGCAGCGGTAGCGGCCGGCGATAGTTGAAGCCACGCAGCAACAACAACAGAGGGACAACGAATACCAGCAGCAGCAACAGACTGTAGCCTAGTGGCAGCAACTGCAGCAGTTCCGGCACCTCGCTCAGGTTAATAAACCGAAATACCTTGCCATACACCAGATAGAAGACGTGGTGTACCACATAGAGCAGGAACCCGGGCAACGCGGCCAGCAGCATGCGCCCACGCATGGGTTTGAGGCTGAAATACAGCAGTCCATACAGGTACAGCACCAGGCCCAGTTCCAGCAGTTGCCGGTGCAGGAACTCGGTACTGAAGCCCCCTGCGGCCTCCATCATCCGGGCATACAGATACAGCAACCCGACCAGCACGGCGAGGTGCAGGAGGGGTTTACGCAGGCGATGCAGGTTCAGGTTTGCCACGGCGGTCATGGGAGGGGTTCAAGGGAACAGAAGTGTGCGGCGAATGTCATCAAACTGCAATCTCTTTTCATTTCGATTATGATTCACCCTTCCAGACCAACCGTCTCGGGAACGTCCGGTCATTGCCGTCAGGTGACCACGGTCAGACTTCAGCGGGCAACTACGCCATGCATCGACTCACCAATATCGTCATCGGTATCGCCGTCGCGGTGATCAGCATCAGCCTGTGGGCGTACATCAACACGCCCGTGGCCCCACCCGCCTGGCCCGATCGTGTCATGGGCTTTTCCTTTTCGCCCATGCGTGCCGACTTTGACCCGGACGAGAAGAATTACCCGAGCAGGCAACAAATTGAGGCCGACCTGGCGCTCCTGTCCGGCAAGAGCGTCGCCATTCGCACCTATACCGTAGAGGATGTGCTGGCCGAGGTCCCGGCCATGGCCAATCAATTCAACCTCAATGTCTGCCTGGGTGCCTGGTTGAGCGAGGATGAGCAACGCAATCAGGCGGAGTTCCCTACGTTTTTGCGGGTGGCGCGCAGCAACCCCAATGTGGTGCGCGCCATTATTGGCAATGAAACCCAGTTGCACGGCATGGTGCCGTATGCGGAGTTGATTCACTACCTGGATCTGGCGCGCAAAAAATTGCGCATCCCGGTCAGCACAGCCGAACCGGCGCACATCTGGCTGGAGAAGCACCCGGATCTGGTCAAGCACGTAGACTTTATTGCCGTACAAATCCTGCCCTACTGGGAAGGCAAGGATGTCGACGCGGCGGTGGAGCACGCCTTCGGTGTTGTGCGGAAATTGCGCCAGACCTACCCGAGCAAACCGGTGGTCATTTCCGAAATCGGCTGGCCCAGCAAGGGCCGCACGCGCCTGGAGCGTGACCCGCCGCCAGACCGGCCGCGCCAGCAGGCCGTGGCATCCGAATCGAACCAGGCCATGTTCCTGCGGCACTTTCTTGCCCGTGTCAAAAAAGAGAAAGTGGTTTACTACATCATGGAGGCCTTCGACCAGCCCTGGAAGAGCCAGTATGAAGGCGCGGTGGGGGCCTACTGGGGGGTCTATAACGCCAATCGCCAGCCCAAGTTTGAATTCACCCAGCCCATCGTGCGCGTGCCCGACTGGAAGGTGCTGGCGGGGGTCTCCAGCATACTCGCCGTCATCACCTTCGGCCTGTTGCTCATCGACAGTCGTTCGATGCGCGGCCACGGCCGCAGCTTTCTCGCTATTGTCAGCTATCTGGCGGCGACGGCCATCGTCTGGATTATCTATGAATACTCCAGCCTGTATCTGACCGCCGGCACCATCGTCATCGGTATCCTGCTGGTGATCGGTATGATCGGGATCCTGGCGGTCCTGCTGGCCGAGGCGCACGAGTGGGCCGAGGCCATCTGGTACAAACAACGACGACGCGCCATGTGTGTGTTACCACCGACAGACAACGTCAACCTGCCCAGGGTCTCCATACACGTGCCCGCCTATAACGAGCCGCCCGCCATGTTGCGCAAGACCCTGCTGGCGCTGGCCCAGCTCGACTATCCGGATTACGAAGTCCTGGTGATCGATAACAACACCCAGGACCCGGCCGTCTGGCAACCGGTGCAGGCGCTCTGCGAAGAGCTCGGTGAACGATTTCGTTTCTATCACGTCGCGCCACTGGCCGGGTTCAAGGCGGGGGCGCTCAATTTTGCCCTGCAACAAACGGCCGGCGATGCCGAGGTTGTCGCCGTGATCGACAGCGATTACGTGGTGGACCCCAACTGGCTGCGCGACCTGGTGCCGTACTTTGACAACGAACGCATCGCCATTGTGCAGGCGCCGCAGGATTATCGTGACCAGCAACAGAGTGCCTTCAAGGCCATGTGTTTTTCCGAGTACCGTGGCTTCTTTTTTATCGGTATGGTCACGCGCAATGAACGCAACGCCATTATCCAGCACGGCACCATGACCCTGATTCGCAAGGCGGTGCTGACCCAGGTCGGCGGCTGGGGGGAGTGGTGCATTACCGAGGACGCCGAGCTTGGCCTGCGTATTTTCGAACAGGGCTTCGAGGCGGTCTATACACCCCGCAGTTATGGCCGCGGCCTGATGCCGGATACCTTTAGTGATTACAAGAAACAGCGCTATCGCTGGGCCTACGGGGCGGTGCAGATTATGAAACGGCACTGGCGCTCGCTGGCCGGCCGGGAAGCGAACCAGCTGACCCGAGGTCAGCGTTATCACTTTGTCGCCGGCTGGTTGCCCTGGATCGCCGACGGCGTGAATCTGTTTTTTACCCTCGCCGGGATTGGCTGGTCGGTGGCCATGATGCTGTTCCCCAAACAGGTGGACCCGCCTCTGGTGATCTTCGCCATACTGCCGTTGTCGCTGTTCTGCTTTAAGATCGCCAAGATTATTTATCTCTATCGCACCACCGTACACGCCACCTTACGCCATACCATCTCCGCCGCCTTCGCCGGCCTGGCCCTGTCGCATACCATTGCCATGGCGATCCTGCGCGGACTGTTCACCAGCAGCGAACCCTTTTTCCGTACCCCCAAACTCAAATCGCCCAGCCGCCTGCTCAAGGCCCTGGCCGATGCCCGCTGGGAACTCCTGCTGGCGCTGTGTCTGTGGGGCGCGGCTGTCGGCGTGCACCTGACCCAGGCCGACGGCGGCCTGGACCTGAAACTGTGGACACTGGTCCTGAGCATCCAGTCACTGTCCTATGCCGCCGCGGTAATCATGGCCCTGATCAGCGGTCTGCCGGCACTGCCCGCCTATCATGATCAGGAAGAGGCCCTGCCGGGCATGGAATCGGGGACAAACTGAGGCAGGCCGCGCCCCTGCCGGACTTAAATGTCCACCGCAAAGGCGCAGAGAAAAACAAAATAAAACTTTGCGTTCTTTGCGCCTCTGCGGTGAAAATTCTCATACCCGTAGCTCGTAGGTTGGGGTGAAGAATGAACCCAACGAAAAACCACTAATGCCCTTCCCCACACTGGATAATTAAACATCCACCGCAAAGACGCAGAGGGCGCAGAGAAAACAAAATAAAAACTTTGCGTTCTCTGCGCCTCTGCGGTGAAAATTATCAGCCCGTAGATTGGTATTGTTTATTTGGGACAAGTTAAAATATGGCGGCTTGACCTGTTGATCCAAAACATACATGTTTGCTTTGCTTATAAATCAGCTGCTGGCGCGCTGTGATGATGCGCAATACGTGCCTCACGGGGCCTGCATACCAAACACATAAAATAATATTGCCGTTACAAAGACGTTCGAGTCAAAACCATGATCGATAAATTAGCCACTATCTCTGTCACTGCGGCATAATAAAGTCCTGCACCTCAAACACGAAGGCCGTCGGGTTGGCGTGAAACATCATGTGTCCAGCATCGGCAATAGTAGCGTTATTGACCTGCTTGATGCAGGGTCGTAGTGCATCCTGCATGTGGCCATGAAGTTTTGTTCTACGATCACCGGTGATCAACAATACTGGCGCGGGAATTTTAGCC
>JAWOIE010000050.1:0-3302 GCA_046484825.1 Gammaproteobacteria bacterium
CAGGAAAAGATCAATACAATTTTAACGGCTTGTTTTTAGACGGGAATTTGGTGATATCGGTTAGGGATTGCGGCGGGCAAGCAGCAATGCGGTGAAGACATGGGTAAGTGTGGGGTCATTCTGAGGTCTTGCCCTGCGCGAGTGGTCAACGCGGCCGGCACCGCCAAGTCAAGTTGCCCGGGGCATCAGCGGGATCCCTGTCATCGGTGCTGGTCTGCGGGCGCCATGGGGGTCGCGAGTACCTCTACTCCTCGGTGTCACGGTCCGATAAACCGAGCGTGGCGCGCTGTCTTTTGTCGACAAAAGTGTACACCCGGGCTCGATACTTGTAGCCAATGCTGGCACAGCATGCGGCCCTGGCCGTGAAACGCATTTTTCGGTACGCAGGAGAGACACCACCGCAGGGCGTTAGCGGGCTGGCCCCCATCGTCGATGGCGGATCGGCCGCGAAAATGCTGGCACATCCGTGGGCCACGAAAACGCTGCATGCAGCAGTGTTTTCTTACCTTACTCCCGAGCTCGAACGTGACAGTTGTGATGCAGTTCAAGCCATCCCGCATTAAGTAACTTCATAATTCTTTCACACAGATGTTTGATTCCACCCGGAAAACTACATTTTTTATCCAGTCGCGGAATTTGGAGAATGCCATGCTTGATATGAAACAGATTAAGGAAAATGTCTCTAACCGGATTAAACCCCAGCAAACGCCGGAAATCCCCGCTGATTTTTCCGTGCGCGAGAACAAACCGGTCGTGAGTACGAGAGAAAGTACCGCGGCCATTGGCGCATCGATCCATATCAGGGGCGATGTCAGTGGTGATGAAAACCTGATTATCCAGGGACATGTTGAGGGGACGATCAAACTGCCGGGGCACAATGTCACGATCAGCAAGACGGGTAAGGTGAGCGCCAATATTATCGCCAACCAGATTATCGTCGAGGGTGAATTACAGGGCGACATGCAGGGCGAGGAAAAAGTGATTATCCGTGAGACCGGTAATGTCCACGGCAATATCGTGTCACCGCGGGTCACGCTCGAAGATGGCGCCCTGTTCAAAGGCAGTATTGAGATGGAACCCCGCGAGAAGGGCATGGCGGTCTCTAGGCCGATCGGTAGCACTATCTCCGGAGGCGACAACCCCGAACGCAAGACCGCCTAGGTTATCCCGTTATGATGCCCATGCGTGCAGTGAACCCGCTCAACGAACAGGCGGCATGTTATGACATGAAGAGCCCGCTCCTGTTCGGTGTATTGCAGGCGCTGGACGCACGCGTTGAACTGCTGGACCTGGCGCCACCGAACAGCAACGTGCTGGACTATTTTTCGTCGTATCACTGTAAATTGCATTTGCCCGCCTGTCGGGATGCCTTGCTAAACCTTGATGCTACTGCTGAAGACCAGCCGCCACTGACCGAGGTCTTCAGGCGTTACATTCCCTTAGCGGAGGGCAAGCCGTGCAGCCTGGATCTGTTACTGCTCTGGGATTTGCCGAATTATCTCGACCGGTCGGTGCTGGCGGCACTCATCACGTACCTGATGCCGTACGTTAGCGTCGGCACGGTGTTACATACCTATATCCATACCCGCCAGCGCATGCCGGAATCCCCTGGCAACTATCGCCTGACACGGGAGCATACGGTGACGGTGGAGATGGCGGCGACCTGGAGGGCCAGCAGCCAGTTATACTATCAGGAGCTCATGAATAAGGTCTTTGCGCCGTTTCGGGTCGATCGGGGTATGTTGCTGGGCAACGGTTTGCAGGAATACCTTCTGCATCTGAAATAGCTGGCTGATAAAATGGATCCGCTTATGGTTCCGGTTGTCGATTTCCCTCACGCCCTTCGTGCGGCCGCAGAGAGGTGGCTTATTCGTTTGCCTGCGGCAGCCGTTTTGCCTGTTCATCCAGTGACTTCTGCAAGGCATCAGCCGCGGCCCTGGCCTCGTCGAGGCGTTCTGCCGCTTGTTGTTTGACCGTATTATCCGCATCCTGTTTGTGCGCTGTATCGGAGCCGGTATAGGTGTACGTCAGCCATAAAATAGCGGCGAGTCCGAAAAGTAGATAGATTAAACGCATGTGTGACTCCTGGTCATGTTTATTCTATTGGGTTTAGCCAATGATAACCTAATCGAGCGCATCTCAGTGAATACGGTTTATTCGAAAATCGGTGGGTAATTGAACACTGTTTTCAACGCAGACGATTACATGGATGTAATCGGTTGAAAATATCTGGAACGTATTTTCCAGGCGCAAAAGTGCAGAGGACGCAAAGATTTTCCAGGGGCAAAAAGCCCATGGGCACCAGGCCACTCCGATTTTTTATACGCTTCAAACCTACTATTGATCCTGTTGCATTTACCAGGAACGCTGCAAGCGTAGCAAACAGGCGACACCGAGGCACCCTGTTTAAGCCACTCATGTGATGTTCTTATCTCTTTTTTGCGTTTCTGCGCCTTTGCGTTGCGTTTTTGCCGCAAGACTCTATCCACAGATTTTGCGGAGGAGCCTTGATTACAATCCATTGAATAAGTGCATTGAATAAAGTCCAGGTAAGCGCTGATTGCCCCGGCGTGGTTGCGGCACATGCGGGCGCCGCTATTTTCGCCTGCGGATAAGTCCTGGAGGGACTTATGCAGACCTTAATTATAGTAGAATTAAGTCGACCGGGGCATTGATGACGTTAATCTGTGCCATAGCAGAAACATGGCTTCCCCCGGCGCTGTTTTTTTAGCCGAGGATTCTGTTTTGTCTATCATATCCAAACCACACCGTACTGACCCCGGTACACGCATTGCGGCGCTCTATGTCCTTGGGTGAGCTACTATTGCTGTCCGATCTTGTTCGTCAAGCGGGTCGTGGCAAGCTCGTGCATCGCCACAGTGATCCGTGGGGTGATATTCTGGTCATCGACCAGGGCGAGCACCGGGTCCTTACGTTCGGCACGATCTACGAGCAGAGTCGCCTCAATAAAAGATATCCGGCGCTCATGGTGCATCATTATATTCGTGGCATGATGCTGAGTCTGGCATTTCGCGAGCCGAAACATGTCACCCTGCTGGGCCTGGGCAGCGGTTGCCTGTTACAGGGACTGCAGGCCATGCCGGCGCCTCCACGTGTGGCAGTGGTGGAACACCGGCAGGCCGTGGTGGACGTGGCCCGGGACTATTTCTGGCTGCCAGAGGCCGGGAATATCAGCGTGAACGTTAGCGATGCCAGTGCTTACCTGAAACGCACCGCGGCGGTGCAGGCGACACCGGTGATGTGCTGGGCCAGAACGTCGAGTGCTGGGATCAGCTGCGGTG
>JAWOIE010000051.1:0-4060 GCA_046484825.1 Gammaproteobacteria bacterium
GTGGATGCGGCATCGCGCACCAAGGTGGAAGACACCCGCGAGCTGCTGGATAACGTGCAGTATGCGCCGACCCGGGGTCGCTACAAGGTCTATCTCATCGATGAAGTGCACATGCTCTCCGGGCACAGTTTTAATGCCCTGTTAAAAACCCTGGAAGAGCCGCCTCCCCATGTAAAATTCTTACTGGCCACCACGGATCCGCAAAAACTGCCCGTCACCATTTTATCCCGCTGCCTGCAGTTTAATTTGCGCCGGTTGGGGATTGAACAGATACAGGACTATCTGCAAAAGGTGCTGACCGCAGAGGGCATCGATTTCGAAGCGACGGCCTTGCTGGAGCTGGCCCGCGCGGCCGATGGCAGTATGCGCGATGCCCTGAGTCTGATGGACCAGGCCATTGCCTATACCGGCGCGCGGATTACGCAGACCGATGTGCGCGCCATGCTCGGCACCATAGAGCGGCACGAAGTATACGACCTGCTCGATGCCCTGGCCGCTGACGACAGTAGTCAGGTGTTGGAAAAGGTCAGAAACCTCGCCGAGCAGTCACCGGATTATCATGAAGTGCTGGTCGAAATGCTCTCGTGTCTGCACCACGTCGCCCTGTTGCAACAGTGGCCCGAAGCCTACGACATGAGCATGGGCGAACAGGCACGCCTGCTCCAGCTTTGTCAGCAGTTGAGTCCGGAAGACGTACAGTTGTATTACCAGATGGCGCTCCACGGCCGCCGCGACCTGTCACTGGCGCCGGACCCGCGCACCGGTCTGGAAATGACCGTCCTGCGGATGCTGGCGTTTCGTCCGGTAGAGACGGTGAGCGGCACCCCGCGCGAGGAAAAAAAAACAGCCGCCGTCGCAGCGCCGAAACCGGTGCCTAGCCCGCCCGTCGCGTCAGCCCACACTTCGACAGTCGCGGTGGTAGAGACGGTCGCCGCCAGGGCGGATCGTATTGCAGAGCCAGCGCCCGAGCCCGAAGCCGAGCCCAGGATCGATATTTCGCCGGCCCCCGTCGGAGACGCGGCCGTGCTGGATGACTGGCAGCAACTCATGACCCGCCTGGGTACGAGCGGTGTGGTGAAACAGTTGGCCATGAACTGTAGTCTGCTCCAGCAGGAGCCGGATCGCTGGCAGCTGGCGCTGGACCCCAACCACCAGCACCTGCTGACCCCGGAGCGCCAGGCACGCCTGCAGGAAGATGTCGCAGCAGCGATCGCACAGGACATCAAGCTGCACATCGAGATCGCGACACCGACGCGCGAGACACCGGCGGCCAGACTCTTGCGTGAGGCGGCAGAGCGCCAGGCCCAGGCGCAGGCCGCGATTCGCCATGACGATGCCGTGCAGCACCTGGTGGAGGCCTTTGGCGCCACCATTAAACCGGATTCGGTACAACCACAGTAAGCTTCAGTCAAAAATTTACAGGTAAGGAGTTGAGATGAAAGGCATAGGTAACTTGATGAAACAGGCCCAGCAGATGCAGGCCAACATGCAAAAGATGCAGGAAGAAGTCGCCAACATGGAAGTCACCGGCCAGTCCGGTGGCGGCATGGTCTCGGTGGTGATGACAGGCAAGCACGATATCAAACGCGTCAACATCGATGACAGCCTCATGGGCGATGACAAGGAAATGCTCGAAGACCTGATTGCCGCCGCCGTCAATGATGCCGTGCGTCAGGTAGAAAAGGCCTCGCAGGAACGCATGGCGGGCATGACGGCGGGGATGAATCTGCCCGAAGGTTTCAAGTTACCATTCTAGTTATTATCGATGTCCGCCGCTCCGCTTGTTGAACAGCTTATTGAGGCCCTGCGCTGCCTGCCGGGTGTCGGGCAAAAGAGTGCCCAGCGTATGGCCTTTTATTTGTTGCAACGGGATCGCAAGGGCGCGGCGCAACTCTCCCAGGTGTTGCACGCCGCCGTGGAGCAGGTCGGTCACTGTCAGCAGTGCCGCACCCTGACCGAGGATGAACTCTGTCCATTGTGCGCCAGCCCACGCCGGGACCGCAGCAAACTCTGTATTGTCGAGTCGCCGGTCGACGTGCCGATGATTGAACATGCGGCGGACTATGATGGCGTCTACTTTGTGCTGATGGGACACCTCTCGCCACTGGACGGTCTGGGCCCCAATGAGATTGGTCTGGATATTCTCGCCCGCCGTCTGGATGAAGGTGAAATCAGCGAGGTCATTCTGGCGACCAATGCCACAGTCGAGGGCGAGGCCACGGCACACTACATTGCCGAGATGGTGCATGCGCGTAACATTCGCGTTACCCGCATTGCCCACGGGGTGCCTCTGGGGGGCGAACTGGAATACGTCAATGTGACGACACTCTCCCATGCCTTTAGTGGTCGCAAAGAGATCTGAGTCGCCGCACCGCGATGGCGATGGTTAGCCATTATTCTCTTCACCCGGTTCTTCAATTTTGCGTACACCCGGTGTGCGCCTCAGAGTAACCTCCTGTAATTCTTTTTCACCATGAGGTTTATTTCGTGGCGGGCATTGAAGGACACCTTCAGTGTGTAAAGTTCAGATGCTTGACCCGCGCCAGTGACTTGGCAAACTGCAGGCACACGGTTTTGAAATACTGGTAACTGTGTGCATCGAGCACACAGTCGCGCGTGTGGCGATCCGCATAGACCAGCCCTAGTGGCTTGTCGTCGACAAAGATCGACATCGCCAGAAATGAATTCACCATGATCATGCGCTGAAATTCTTTGGGTACCATGGGCCAGAGTTTTTCCCGATTCTGATCGTTAATCCAGATGCCCTGCATTTTTTCCATGAGATGATGAAACAGGTGTGGTTGTTTCAGGGAAAGATGAAAGCGATTGAAGTTGGGGTCATTCTCGGTGCCGGCGACTGCATAGGCACGCAGACAGTGCGCTTCACTGTCCAGGCGTACGAACACCACCCGGTTCAGGCCAATGCCATCGTGCAGTGCCGCCATGGTCGTGGCGACGATTTCCTTTTTGTCCACCAGCCGGGCATCACTGAGATGTTGAAGCTGTGTCTTGAGCACATCCAGCTGGGGACTCAGGCAAATGCCGGCCGCCTCCACCGCGTCACTCTGGACGGGCGCGCTATTGGTGGGCTCCTGCACGGCGGGTAATTGGACCAGCTGCAGGGCTGCGGGTTTGATGGCGTAACGGGCCGAGCCGCGTGCGGCCTCGGCGGCGACGCTGTGACAGCCGGCAATGATCTTATCGATATTCTCTTCGCCGAGCCACTCGGCGGCATCGTACATGAGCTGGGTGGTGTTGGGGTCTGTCCAGCTGGTAGTGGCATAGCGGGCCAGTTGCACGGCCAGCATCACGCCATAGGCACGTGGAAAACGGGCATTTTCCGGGTGCAGGGCCTCACTGACCAGATTGGGCAGATGCCAGCGTTCGGCAATTTTCAGGGACAACTGATCCAGGGTGAAGCCGAGAATGATGTACTGCGCCTCTTCCGAGGCAACATGCTCTTCCGTGCGCATGAGGTAGATTTCCCGCAGTTTCTCCGGGGCAAAAATCGAGAGGATCATTTCACCGAGAAAATGCAGCTGGGCGCTGGCAAAGACCTCGTCCGGGGTCATGTCGCGGCGCTGCCGGGCCCATTCATAGGCCTGCATGCCGGCGAAATAGGCGCGGGTAAAGGTGAACAGCACCTGGGTCCGGGCCTTTTCAGGCAGGTCTTTTTCCACCGTGGGCAGGGAACGGGCCAGATTGCTGACCGTCTGGGTGCCGAGCATCATGAGCGCCTGCTGGACGGAATTGACATCGGCCTGCAGGCTACCGTGCGCCTTTTGGCTGCAGGTGCGTAAAAGCTGTACCGTCAGGCCGGGGTCGCGCTCGATAATGGCCACGATTTTACTCACGGCAACGTCGTCCGACTGGCAGGCGCCAGCTAAGTCTTTGATAGTGTTGGCCAGAACCGGTATGGGCTTGCTACCGAGTTTTTTCAGCCACAGGTCGATTTTTTCACTCATAGGCTAGTGGCTGTTTTGCCTCATGGTTGTTATTGCCTGTTTTGCAGTCATGTTCGAGCTATCGGATAGTTTAGTGAAAGGCTTTAATGATTTGC
>JAWOIE010000057.1:0-3564 GCA_046484825.1 Gammaproteobacteria bacterium
GTGATGTGGTTTCGATTAGTGAAGAAAACTTTAAACATTGACTTTACTATAAAAACGGTAGACCTATAAAAAGAATGAAAGGATAACCTCATGCCCCGGGATTATGATGAAAAGCGTGATTATGTTCGCGTTCATGTCGAATCTGATATGTATTACCAGTCAGAGTACGATGATGAGCCACAAGTGGGTAAGCTGCAGAATCTTAGTGGCCGTGGACTGATGTTTATTGCCAGTCATCCGATCTCCAAAGAAAGCATGATTGATATTCGTATTGACCCCACAAATAAAATTACACCCCCCCTGACCGTGACCGTACGTGTGGTGCGCGTAACCAAACAACGTCATGGCGATGGCTACGAAATTGGCGCCGTGATGCAAAAGGGTGATGAGGATCTGTTTGCCGGTGACGAGGAGTTGCAGGATTAAGCCCGCACATCGATGTGGTTGACTAATTCCGCCTGTCCCTGATTCTGTACGCTGTTGTATTCGCGCAAGGCGCTTTGCGCACCGCGATTGGCCGCCTGTGCGGGTGTCGCAAAACGCGCGCGTGGAGCACGCTCCGCAGGTTGTGCCTTCGCCTCCCGCGAAACTTCCGGGATGCGCCTGGTTGGCTGGTGCCTGCGTGTCTTGCGCCGTTCGACCAAGGTGGGGCCGCAGAAACGGGACGCAGGGGTTGGGCTTGAGGTAATAAGCATGCTGCCGGGATATCCTTTCCCTGGAGGGTCGTACCTTGTACAGGTTTAATCTAAATCGAGATGAATAGCGAGCAGAATTTTTATGAACATCACCGAAGACGATCTGCGTGCCGCCGCTCACAAACTGGGTGATGCCTTAACATCAGCAGGGCTGATGCTGGTCTGCGCTGAATCCTGTACGGGTGGCTGGGTCGCCAAGGTCATCACCGATATCGCAGGCAGTTCCAACTGGTTTGATCGGGGCTTTGTCACCTACACCAATGACGCAAAACAGGAAATGCTCGGGGTCAGCGCCGACACCCTGCTACGCGAGGGCGCAGTGAGTGAAGCCACGGCCCGGGAAATGGCCGCCGGGGCGCTGCAACACAGCCATGCGGATTATAGTCTGGCCATCAGCGGTATTGCCGGGCCAGGTGGCGGCACACCCTATAAACCGGTGGGCACAGTCTGCCTGGCCTGGGCAAGTCGTGAGGGCTGGCTGGAATCACGACAGGCGATTTATTCCGGGGACCGCAATCAGGTCCGTATGCAGGCGGTGCATGTGGCATTACAAAGGGTGTTGGAAAAAGTTGCCGGAGAGGAGTAATACCCGTCGGCTGTTTTTTGCTTTATGGCCTGGCAGAGAGCTACGTCAGACGATTTCACAAACCCTCATGCCGCGCTTGCAGGGTCTCTCCGGCCGCAAGCTCTCTCAACAACAGTGGCACATCACGCTGGCATTTCTCGGGAATGTGCCGGACGAGATGGCGGACTGCGTGCAGCAGCAGGCACAGACTATTTCCGCAGCGCCATTTGATATTACGCTAGAGACTGTGGGGTACTGGTCGCGACCAAAAGTCGTTTGGCTGGGTGCTGGTGATATACCCGATGGGCTACAGTCGCTCGTCAGCGATCTTAATACGGCATTAAAACCCTGCGGTTATGCACCGGAATATCCTGACTTTAAAGCACACATGACTTTGATGCGCAAAGTCACGCGCAAGCCCAAACCTTTTCCAGTGCGACCCATTACCTGGCACGTCGATCAGTTTGTGCTGGTCGAATCACGGGTCGACAGTAGCGGTAGTCAGTATAAAATCGTGCAGCGTTGGCCGTTGGTGGTCCGCACCCCGTAATCGCAACATGGTGTGTGTTGGGGATTATATGCGCGCATTTTCGGTGGCCGGTATGGCATCGAAAGTAGCTGTACAACCTGGTACCGTGAAGTCATAGAGTTAATTAGTGTTGTCTTTGTGTCTAGCAACAGTGCTGAGCTTAATTTCGGACCAATTTGTCGGACGGGTTGCGCGCGGTGAGGCGATGGAGGCCTGCCCTGTAGTAGTGCTTTTACGACACCTCGCCCCTCATCCCTCGGTACTTGTCCCTGCCTTTTAATGAAATACCCAGGCGGCGAAGGGTTCGATTTCGTCGCGGTTCATAACAATCAACTGATAGGCATTGGGGTTCATGGAGTGGTCCGCGCTGGTATCCACCGAGAGTCGTTGCAGGGCGTAGCCGATCAATGCGCGCCTGATATTTAGCTCAATGACTCCGTCTTCGGCGTGATAGTCAATCAACAGGCTCTTGCGCTTCTGCTCATCCAGCCTGGGGTGCGGACTTAGTTGCAGGCTGACGATCTCTACCCAGTCATCATCATATTCGGCGTTGGACTCGGCCGCGTCTTCCAGGAGTTGTGCGGCGACAAAGCGCGATAGCACAAAGTCGCGAAAATCATAGGTGTCATTGCTGTAGGCGCGTACATGCCAGCGCAGGCCCGTGTTGACCAGGGAGTGTGGTTCGATAATGCGCTCGGGACTACTATCGCGATCCGACAGCGAGTGATACACCACCTTGACCTGTTTTTGCTGGCGAATGGCGCGGACGAGATGCGCCAGCACGGCGGCCTCGGGCAGGCGATTGGGCAGTGGCAGCGAGTCCACGGTGATGCCATAGATCTGCTCGCTGCCATACGGCCCCTGGGCGACGGCCTGGTTGCCGGCAATCATGGGCAGGACGGTGGCGGGGGAGAGGTCGGCATAGAGGGGCGCAAAGGCCTCGCTGGGGACAAAGCCAAATACCGTGTGCTTATAAATCAGGTTGGCCGGCGCCAGCTGGCTGTAGAGCTTGAGGTCCTTGGTGGCGGCGGCGTCCGACAGGTCAAAGGCGCGGGCGACATCGCTACGGGTCACGACACCGGTATAAAAGGCCATGATTTCAATATATTGCAGCCGCTGCTGGGTGGCCCACTTGATATCGGTCAATGGCTTTTGCCGTAGCACCATGTCTTGCTCCCCTGGAAAACCCGCCAAGTATACGGTTTTGTCCTGGCCTCCTCAATAAAAAGTACTATATAGTAAAAAATACAAAGGTGGTAAAAAGTATTGACATATTAAAATGTATTGACTAAAGTTACCCCCATACCGCGGCGAGTACTGGCGCCGATTTTTAACAACGACACACAAACCACGGATGTGGGAGGAATGGACATGGCAAATACCACCGACGACAAAAAGAAGGCCCTCAGCGCCGCGCTTGGGCAGATTGAAAAGCAATTCGGCAAGGGCTCGGTCATGCGCATGGGCGACCAGGGCGCCCTGCGTGACATCGAGGCAATCTCGACCGGTTCCCTGGGCCTGGACGTTGCCCTGGGTATCGGCGGGCTGCCCAAGGGCCGCGTGGTTGAGATCTACGGTCCGGAGTCTTCCGGTAAGACGACCCTGACCCTGCAGGTGATTGCCGAGGCCCAGAAGGCAGGCGGCACCTGCGCCTTTGTCGACGCCGAACACGCCCTGGACCCGCAGTACGCCGAGAAACTGGGTGTCAATGTCGATGACCTGCTGGTCTCGCAGCCGGACACCGGCGAACAGGCCCTGGAGATTACCGATATGCT
>JAWOIE010000119.1:0-3264 GCA_046484825.1 Gammaproteobacteria bacterium
CCGGCTCATCCGCATCCGACTCCGCATCCTGCGTCGGTTTTTACCTGACGGCGTTTTTGTATACCACGCACTGGTTGTCGCGCTTACAACAGCAACACGCTGACCTTGGCTGGCACGCGGAGGGCGTGGTGCAATTGCTGACGCCCGCCGCGCAGGTGGCACTGGCGCGACTGGCCCTGCCAACGTCGATCCTGGCGCCGCTTGATGCGCCCGCGCTGGTAGAGGTCATCGGTAGTGTGGCGGGGCCGTCCACCGGAGTGTTGTATGCGCAGGCCGGCTGGTTGCAGCCCCGCCCGTTGTGCCGGGCGCTGTTGCAGCAGTATCCGCAAATTCAGCTGCGCACCTCGACCTCCATTGAGGCCATGGACTATAGCGATGGCCAGTGGCAGTTGCGGCAGGGCACGGCCGTGGTCGCCACGGCGCCGGTGGTGGTGCTGACCAATGGCCATGAGCTCAGGCGTCTGTTACCCGAGTATGCGGAGAGTGTGCAGGCGGTGCGCGGCCAGTTGAGTTATTGCCAGGCGCCGGGGCAGGGACTGACGCGGCCGGTGTGTTATGACGGTTATGTCATTCCCCTGGGCGATGGCCGCTATTGTCTCGGCGCCAGTTATGATCGTGACAGTGACGACACCGCCCTGCGCGCGGCCGATCAGCAGCGCAATCTGGCCGCCCTGCATGCGGCCCTGCCGCAGTTCACCTGCCTGCCGTCCGCTGCGGGCCGGGTCGCCTTTCGCGCCACCACGCGCGACCACCTGCCGTTGATCGGCGCGGTGCCGGATCCCGAGTTTTACAAACGCCACTATGGGGATCTGCGGCACGGCCGACCGGCACACGGCTATCCCCCCGCCGCGTATCGGCCGGGGTTGTACCTGAATAGCGGTCACGGTTCGCGGGGCCTGACCAGCTGCCCGCTGGCGGCGGAGATGTTGGCGAGTATGATTCATGCCACCCCTCTGCCCGTGGCGGAAGAGCTTCGCCTCGCCACGCACCCGGCACGGTTTCGGGTGCGCGCGTTGAAACGTCGGCGCAGTGGTGAATAGGGTATACTCATCGACCCTCTATGTTTATAAAAAGGTAGCCCAATGTCTGAACAGGAAAAAGCCACTCTGCTCGCCAAACGCGATGAATTGCGTGCGCGTCTTGAGGCCATAGAAAAAGACTACCAGCAGGGGCTCGATGCCGACTCAGAAGAGCGGGCGCAGCAACTGGAAAATGCCGAGGTGCTGACCGGTATTGCCAAGGCCGCCGCCGAAGAGCTGGCGGTGATTGAGGCGAAACTGGCCCGCCTGAAATAATATCCCGCATGGCCGTTTTGTGGCAGCGCCGTGTTCGCGGCACGCAATATGAAGTTCGCCAGGCCGGTCACTCCATACGCCTGTATACCGATGGCGTCTTTCACAGCCAGTACAATCCCAAACGCCCGCTCACCCATGGTGTCTGGGACCTGTTGATGTTGCCGGCGCTGTATTACCCGCCGGGCAAGGTGCGCCGCGTTCTGGTCCTCGGCGTGGGCGGCGGCGCGGTCCTGCAATTACTGCGGCACTTTGTCCAGCCGGACGAGATCGTGGGTATCGAGATCAATCCCGTGCACCTTAGCATTGCCCGACGCCACTTCGGTATCCAGCCGCAGATGGCCACCCTGCACCAGGCCGATGCCCTAAAGTGGTTACACCAGTATCGTGGCCCCGCCTTTGATATGATTATTGATGATTTGTTTACCGAGGTGGAGGGCGAGCCGCAACGGGTCGTGCCCCTGACGACGCGCTGGTGTTCCCTGCTGCACCGGCACACCACGCGCACGGGTCTGGTAGTGGTCAACAGCATGTCCTACCTGGAACTGCGCAACTCCGCCTTTCTCCGCAATCAACGCCTGGCGCAACAGTATCCCACCCGGCTGGCCCTGAATTTACCCGTGTACGAAAATGCCGTCGGCGCCTTTTTTAAAACCGCAGTGAGCCGGGCAGATCTCACCCGGCATCTGGCCGAGCGTCATAACACCGCGTCGCTGCAAAAACTGGACTATCGGGTCCGCACGCTCGTCAGGCGGCTGGCATGAGCAGCGACAGCAGCGCCTGTCCCTGTGGCTCGGGGCAGACCTATGCGCACTGCTGTGAACCCCGGCACCTGGGGCAGCGGCCGGCGGAAACCGCCGAGGCCCTGATGCGCTCGCGCTATAGCGCCTATGTCCAGTCGAACGCGGCCTATGTGCTGGCGACCTGGCATGCCAGCACCCGACCGGCGTCGCTGGATCTGGCAGGGGACAGTACAACCCGTTGGCTCGGGCTCAAGATAGTCCGCACGCAAGCGGGAGAGCCCACGGCAACGCAAGGCCAGGTCGAATTCATCGCGCGCTACAAAATCCACGGCAAGGCGCACCGTCTGCACGAGTTGAGTCGTTTTGTACAGGAGGAGGGTGTCTGGTACTACGTGGATGGCGAGCCGCGGTCCTGATGGGGACGGCTATCTAAGTGTGTTTGGGGGGCGGGTGACTCTGTTGCAGGTAAATTCCACCGGCTCCTTTTTTTAGAACGTGTTCCATCATCGAAGTCATGACCGGCGGGATATAGCCGATTCGTCTAAAATAAAGACCTTTTCTATATTAGCAGGCTCTAATCCTAAGGCCTTTGTTACCCCTAAATATCGTGATAGCTAGTCATTTTAGTGATATGTTGAGAAAAAATCAGACTGGCAGGACGACACATCAACACGTTGGGCGCAGCAGGTAATACAAACGCACCTCACCCTGAATTGGGGTCGGTGGGGCGCAGACCTCGCGATACGCATCGCCGCCAGGGTACATGGCTCAAGACTGGATGACGCAGAGACAGATATTGAAATAGTCCCTTAATTTACAGCTGAGTTATTGATATGTATGAAAGCAGAGTTATTACACACCCTAAATGTCGTTTTTAAATCGGACTTTTAGGTCTTCTATTCATAGTTATAAGCCTATGGCTAGCCCTGCAATTCCCGGAGAAGGAAAAGAATAAATGGATTTGAAAATTAGCGACAATCACACAAAACCAATGATTCGTGTTTTTATCATGTTGGCGGGGTTGCTATGCGCGCTACTCATCTCTTGGAATTTTACTGGTTCTCCGCTTCCTCAAGACTCTAAATACTCATTAGTTTTTCAGAATGCTTTACTGTTAATAGTTCTTGGTTCCGCCATATTAGAGCACTTTTTTACTAAACCAGCTGACTCAATGATAAATTCGTTAATGGCTGGGATAACAATGTTTGGTGTTTATCATGTATCACCAG
>JAWOIE010000157.1:0-2596 GCA_046484825.1 Gammaproteobacteria bacterium
AAAGGTATTGATCGCATCAATCTCGCCGCGCAGTGCCTCGGGATAATAATCGATACTGGGCGCGGCATGCGCCGCAAAGGCGGAGTTGAACATCCGAATGATCTCGGCAGACTCATTATTGACAATGGTCTTGCGCTGCTTGTCCCACAACACCGGCACGGTGACGATACCCGTATAGTCCGGCTGCGCCTGCAGGTAGACCTGATACATGTAGTCCGCCCCATTGACGCTATCCGGCGTGGCCCCCGGATAAGACGCAAACGACCAGCCTTTGTCCCCCATATGGGGGTGCACTACCGAGACCGTGATCAGGTCTTCCAGTTTTTTTAACTTGCGAAAGATCAGGGTGCGATGCGCCCACGGACAGGCATAGGACACATACAGATGATAGCGCCCGGGCTCGGCGGCAAAGCCGCCTTCACCGCTCGACCCGGGACGTCCATCCGGCGTGATCCAGTGGCGGAACTGGGAGTCCTGGCGGACAAACTCGCCCGCCTCGGTCTCCTCATCCAGCCAGTCGGTACGTAACTCACCGTTTATTACTAAACTCACGCGCGACTCCCGTTTTAGCGTTTATCCAGGCTCAGGGCACCCGGACCATAGGCGGCCAGAAGCAACAGGCCACCGGCAATACTGATGTTTTTCATGAACAGAATCGATTGCATCTGGTCCGCCAGGTTGAAGTGAAACAAAAAGGCAGCCACCAGGGTAAAACCCGCCAGCCCAAGCGCGGCCCAACGTGTCTGCCAGCCCACGATCAGGGCCAGACCACCGACAATCTCCACCAGGATCACCAGGGGCAACAGGCCTCCGGGGACGCCCATGGCCTCCATGTAACCCTGAGTACCTGCAAAGCCGGTGATTTTGCTGATCCCCGCAAGGAAAAAAATATGCGCCAGCATAACGCGACCCACGACCGGTAAATACTTATCCATAGCTTGCTCCTTTGTCTGCATTACAGTTGATGTTGTTGTCTGAAGCACACTATATTCACAAGTTATTCGATATAAAAGTGCAAATATTTGTTCATAATAATCGATTTATTTGATATTTTAACGGCATGCGTACCCCACGAGTCAGTCTGGAACAATGGCGCACCCTGCTTGCCGTAGTCGAGCATGGTGGATTCGCCCAGGCCGCCAAGGTCCTGCACCGCAGCCAGTCCTCCATTAGCTATACCATTGCCAAGCTACAGGAACAACTGGGCCTGCCATTATTGAAAATGTCAGGGCGCAAGGCCGAGCTCAACGAGGCCGGCGAGGTGATCCTGCAACGGGCGCGGCAACTGCTGCTGGAATCCGGTGAACTGGAAGAACTGGCCCACCACCTGCAGGCCGGGCGCGAGGCCGAGATCCAGCTGGTGGTCGATGCCGCCCTGCCGCGGGCGGTCTTATTCAAGGCCCTGAAGAACTTCGCCTGCGATAACCAGGGCACCCGCGTGCAACTGCGCGAGGTGATCCTCTCCGGTGCCGACGACCTACTCAATGCCGGCGAGGCCGACATCGCCGTCGCCGCCCAGGTCCCCAAGGGCTTTCTCGGTGACAAACTCATGGAAGTGGACTTTATCGCCGTCGCCCACCCCGACCACCCCCTGCATCAAATCGCCGCGCCGCTCACCCTGTATGACCTGCGCACCAGCATGCAGGTCGTCATTCGTGACTCCGGCCTGCATCACCAGCAGGACGTCGGCTGGCTCGACAGCGAACACCGCTGGACCGTCACCTCCATCGAAGCCGCCGCCCATGCCATCCAGGAAGGCCTGGGCTTTGGCTGGATCCCAAGGCACCACATCGAAGCCGCGTTAAAAGACGGCACGTTAAAACCGCTAGCGATTGAGACCGGGGCGCACTATATCGCGAACCTGTATTTGATTTTTGGTAATGAGAACAGCGGCCCCGCGACGCGGCAGCTGGCGGAGGCGTTGCGGAAAGCGGCGGGGAATTGAGCCTGCTGGCTACGGTTAGACTTTTAACGGTTGCACTCAGCCGCGCACGGTATTGCGACTGCTAGGGTGATTTTTTTATGCAGCATTAATTTTAATTTTGTGGACATTCCCCAGCTTAACCCGTTTTTTTGCCTGCCAAAGATCATAAGAATCCTGCATGGCAAGCCAGCTTTCCGGGCTGCGCCCTAAAGCTTTTGAAAGGCGCAAGGCCATTTCAGGACTAATGCCACTTTGAGTTTTTAACACCCTGTTTAGGGTAGAAGCAGCCACGTTTAGTTGCTCCGCCAAATAGCGACAACTCAAATTAAACGGCTCCATATAGGTGGCTTGAATGAATTCCCCGGGGTGCGGTGGAGTGTGCATGGCCATTAGTGATAATCCTCATAGTTAACAATATACACATTGCCATCGGAAAACTCGAAGGTAATGCGCCAATTTGCATTTACGGTAATTGACCATAAATCTTTAAGACTGCCCTTGAGCTGATGTAGCCGATAGCCAGGGATATCAAGGTCTTCAACTTGATGGGCTGTATCTAATGCAGCAAGTTGCATGCGTAGCTTTTTGGCATGTTTTGCCTGAATGCCCTTTGTGCTGCCAGAGGCATATAACATCGCCAGCCCCTTGTGCTTGGACGACTTGATCATTCAG
>JAWOIE010000181.1:0-9674 GCA_046484825.1 Gammaproteobacteria bacterium
AGATCGCGTCCTGGAGATTGTCGATGGCTTTACTGCGCCGAAAGTAGGCGCTATTGGCGAGGCCCACGATGCGACCGGAGAGTGACGGACACTTGTTGATGATCGCAGCCAGCTTGGGCTCGCTAATGTCTTCATCCGCCAGGGCCTCAATCAGGCGATGTACCGAGATATCCAGGGGCGGGATTTCATCCAGCAGGGCCAATCCGGCGGAGAGGGTGTTGTGGCCCACTGCCGCAGTCGTTTTTTCTGAGGTCATCGCTCGGTTATTATCCGTATAAAAGACATGGCTTCGGTGTGGTATCGGCTGCTATTCTACATTGTTTAAGAAAATCAGTGGATATTAAACACGCCGTCACAGCGCCCGGTACTGTATGCGCCCCGATAATTTTCTGGCTCAAATCGCCGCGCCGATTTCCCCCAACAACCTGTCCAGCATGGCCTCGGCCTGCTGGCCATAAGCGCCGCCGAACAAATGGTAGTGATTGAGTACATGATAGAGGTTGTAGAGGATTTTACGAATTTTATAGCCTGCATCCAGCGGCCAGGCCTCGGTGTAGGCGGCATAAAAATCCGCCGTAAAGCCACCAAACAGCTCGGTCATGGCCAGGTCGACCTCACGGTCGCCGTAGTAGACCGCCGGGTCAAAGATCACCGGTTCGCCGGTCACGCTCGCGGCAAAATTTCCGCCCCACAGATCACCGTGGACTAACGACGCCTGCGGCGCATAACCGTCAAACAGGTCGTCCAGCCGCGCGAGCAAGCGTTCGCCCTTGTCCAGCGCCCGTGTCGGATAGCCCTGGTCTTTGGCCAGCGCCAGTTGATGTCCCAGGCGCTGGCTGCGCCAGAAGTGCCGCCAGTCGTGGTCCCACGGGTTGGGCTGCGCAGTGGCGCCAATGGTGTTGTCCCGATGCCAGCCAAAGCGCTCGCTGCGATACTGGTGCAAGGCCGCCAGTTGCCGACCAAAGTGGCGCATGAGCCCGGCGTCACTGCCGCCGCCAAGGGGTATATATTCCATGACCATATAGGCCTGCTGGCCGCTAATGCCGGTCGCCAGAGGTGCGGGCACACACACCGCCTGCGCCTGTTGCAACTCGCGCAGACCTTCGGCCTCGGCCTCGAACATGTCCAGGCGCTCGGCGCGATTGAACTTGACGAAGAATTCACGCCGGTCCTGGCCACTGATCTTATAGGCGCTGTTGATACAGCCACCGCCGACCGCGTGCTCCTGTGTGACCTTAAAGGCCTTGCCGGTCTGCGTGGCAATGCGCTGTTCGAGGTCGCGCCAGTGCATTATTCAAACTGGGCCTGTTCATACTCCAGCATGGCCAGGCTGACGTGCTTGCCGATCTCCTCGGCAAAGCCATCCCAGTGCTGGTAGTCCTGCATGGCGGCCACCACGTGCGGCTTCATGGCAAAGTCGCTCAGGCCCTGCTCGTAGTATTTTCCCACCAGGGTATAGAGCCGCTCGAGATAGGTACGAAAGGCCGTGACCCGTGACGCATCCCCACTGTCGCCATGACCGGGGACAAAGACGCGCGCGCCGGTCTGCAAGGCCACATCGCAGGCATTGATGTTGCCACGAAAGGTGCCATCATCCATGCGCCCGACACGCTGGTAAAAGAGGTTGTCGCCGGCAAACAGCACCGATTCTTCCACCACGTGGATCATGATATCCACGCCACTATGCGCCCGACTCGGCGCCAGGATGCGAAAGGTCATACCGCCAGTTTGAAAGCTGTCGCCCTCATCGACGGTGTGCCCCGGGAACACGGCGCGGGTGCCCTTGGTGGCGCCACCGGTGAGATTATCCATCAAGCGCAGCCAGTGCTCGGCCGCACCGGCCCTGGCCTCGGCCACCATGTTGGGATGCGCCATAATGATGGCTTTGGGAAAGGCCTCGGCAAAGGCCTGATTGCCCAGCCAGTGGTCGCCATGGACATGGGTGTTCAGCACATGGGTGACCGGCTTGTCGGTCCGCTGGCGAATCTGGCGCAGCAGCATGCGTCCGGTATAGAGACTGGAGCCGGGGTCGACGACCACGACGCCGTCATCGGTAATGACAAAACCGGGATTGTTCATAAAGCCCTGATTGTCCGGGTTCGGTACTTCGCGCGGGCCGTGGATCACATAGGTCCGGGCGGCGACCTGGGTCGCCTCGACGTCACGGATTTCCTGCTCCTTATTGAGGTGCACAAATTTCTCCTGCGCCAGCAGCACACCGGGCAGCAATAAAAACAGGACAAGGGTCAGGCGTCGCATGTGAAATCCTCAGGTTAAATTTAACAGGCGCCAGGGTCGGTCTTTGCGGTAGGATTTGAGCCTGGCTGAGGCGCAAAAGTATAGAGGCACAGGCACATGAAGGTATACACCGAAATCACCCCGGCGCTGGCAGAGTGGATTGCCCGGCAGCCCATGTTTTTTAATGCCAGTGCGCCGCTGAGCGGCCAGGGGCACATCAACCTGTCGCCGCGCGGCCTCGACAGCCTGCGCATTGTCGACCCCAATCAGGTGGCCATTCTCGACCTGACCGGCAGCGGTAACGAGACCGCCTGTCATCTGGCGGAAAACGGCCGTCTGACCCTCATGTTCTGCGCCTTTGCCGGTGACCCGCAGATCCTGCGCCTCTATGGCGAAGGCGAGGTCATCGCGCCCGGGGACGGGGCCTGGACTGAACTGCGCGGCCTGTTCCCCGCCGAGCTGCCCGGCGTTCGCCAGATATTCCGTCTGCTGGTCACCCGGGTGCAGACCTCGTGCGGTTATGGCGTGCCCCTGCTGCAATTCCAGTCACAACGCCAACGCCTGCTGGACTGGGCGGCGGACAAGGGTGAAGACGGCCTGCGGCGCTATCGGCAGGAGAAAAATTCCGTCAGTATTGATGGCCTCAAATCACCGGGAATTGACGCATAACCAGGGAAAAAATGCTTGACAATTTCGCCTCAGGCACGTCGCAAACAGGCATCTTATACACAGGCCGGGATAAACCTTCGGTTTTGATGTCATTTTTGTGGCAAAAGCGTCGCCGAGACTTAAAAAATAATACAACTTATTGAATTTACTATAAATATAATACAGTCTATTTTCTAAACAGATTAACACAAGTGTAACAATGACAAGGGGAAAGCCACTATTACAACAATTCATCCACAGAGTTATCCACAGGATTTGTGGATAACAGCCATTATCATTTATGGACAAGGAGTTAGCGCTCTTAAGCTAGAAATGTTCTCAAGCACCACTGCTAAGTTGTCATACTAAGACCCTCATGCCGCAACCAGAAACCATACTCCGCATCGCCATTCCCACCCCCCTGCGTCGTCTGTTTGATTATCTGCCAGCGCACGAGGGCCACGTGGCGCAGGTGGGTGCTCGGGTCAGGGTAAACTTTGCCCGCCGCGACGTGATCGGGGTAGTCATGGAGTTAACGCAGCAGTCGGAGGTACCGGCGCACAAACTCAAGAGGGTACGCGAGGTGCTCGACGCCGCGCCGGTACTGGAACCCGCCATACTCCAGTTAAGCCGCTGGGCCGCGCAGTATTACCAGCACCCCCCCGGCGAGGTCATGCAACAGGCCCTGCCGGCGCTGCTGCGTCAGGGCCGGGCCGCGGAAACCCAGTCACAACGCCACTACAGCCTCAGCGCGAGCGGCGCGGCGCTGGACCTCGACGCCCTGAAACACTCTCCCAGGCAGCAGGCGATCCTGGCCCGGCTGCGCAGCAGTGGCGGCGCGCTCAGCGACGCCGACCTGGTGCTGCACTTTACCGACCACAGCTACCGTGCGCCGCTACGCAAGCTCATCGACAAGGGCCTGGTAGCCGAACAGCAACAGGCCCTGAGCCTGGAGCACAACCCGGCGCCACTGGCAGGACCCGAACTCAATACCGAGCAGCAGCAGGCCGTCGCCGCCGTGGTCGCGTCGCTGGGGCAATCCCAGTGCTTTTTGCTCGATGGCGTGACCGGCAGCGGCAAGACCGAGGTCTACCTGAATATTATCGAGCAGGTCCACGCCAGGGGGCAGCAGGTGCTGGTGCTGGTGCCGGAGATTGGCCTGACCCCGCAACTGGTGGATCGCTTTCGCCAGCGTCTGGCCCGGCCGGTGGTGGTGCTGCACTCGGCGCTCAATGACCAGGAGCGCCTCAATGCCTGGCTGGCGGCGCGCAGCGGCGAGGCCGCGGTGGTCATTGGCACCCGCTCGGCCATCTTTACGCCCCTCCATGACGCCGGCCTGATCATTGTCGATGAAGAACACGATACCTCCCTCAAACAGCAGGACGGCTTTCGCTATCACGCCCGCGACCTGGCCATTTTGCGCGCCCGCGAACGCGGCGTGCCCGTACTGCTGGGCTCGGCGACGCCCTCGCTGGAGAGTCTCTATAACGTGCAGCAGGGTCGCAGCCGGGCCCTGCACCTGACCCGGCGCGCCGGCGATGCCCAACCGCCGCGCCTGCACGCCATCGATCTCAAGGGCCAGCCGATCCAGAACAACATCTCCCTGCGCCTGCGCCAGGCCATGAGTGAACACCTGCAACGGGGCCAGCAGGTCATGCTGTTTTTAAACCGGCGCGGTTTCGCCCCGGTACTCATGTGCCACGACTGTGGCTGGCATGCCCGCTGCCCGCGTTGCGATGCCCACATGACCCTGCACCGCAGTATCGAAAAGCTGCGCTGCCATCACTGCGGCAGCGAACAGCGCCTGATGCCACACTGTCCCAGCTGCAAGGCCGAGGCCCTGGTGGAAGTCGGTCACGGCACCGAGCGCCTCGAAGAGAGCCTCGGTGAGATGTTTCCCGACGACCGCATCCTGCGCATCGACCGCGACAGCACCCGCCGCAAGGGCGAACTGCAGGACAAGCTCGAACAGATCCAGCGCGGCGCGGCGCAGATCCTCATTGGCACGCAGATGCTGGCCAAGGGCCACCATTTTCCCAATGTCACCCTGGTGGGGATTCTGGATGCGGACTCCGGCCTGTTCAGCGCCGACTTTCGCGCCACCGAGCGCATGGCGCAGCTGATCGTGCAGGTGGCCGGCCGTGCCGGCCGCGCCGAACTGCCCGGCGAGGTCTTTATCCAGACCCACCACCCGGAGCACCCGCTGCTGCGCACCCTGATGACGGCGGGTTATGCCGCCTTTGCCGCCGCCGCTATGCAGGAGCGCCAGCAGACCGAACTGCCCCCCTACAGTTATCTGGTGTTGTTGCGCGCCGAGGCGGTGCAAAACGGCGCGGCCCTGAGTTTTTTACAGCAGGCCCGCCAGCGCATGGCCCCGCACGCGCACGCCGGGGTGGAATTCTATGGCCCCTTCCCGGCCGCCATGGAGCGGCGCGCGGGCAAGTACCGTGCCCAGCTGTTGTTACAGGCCACGCAGCGCGCACCACTGCAACAACTGCTCGCCACCTGCCTGCCGCTGCTGGAGTCACAGCCCCAGACCCGCAAGGTGCGCTGGTCGGTGGATGTTGACCCCATGGAGATGTTTTAAGCCGGCAAAAAGCCGGTATACTAGCCGGCTTAATTTGAACGGTTGCCCGCCCAAGAAGACTCAGCCCATGAAGACTCAACTCAGCCAACTCATCTCCCAGGCCATTGCCCGCGCCCAACAGGCCGGCGTGCTGCCCGCCGAACTGGAATTCAGTCTGCAGATCGAACGTACCCGCGACAAGAGCCACGGCGACTATGCCTGTAACATTGCCCTGCAGCTGGCCCGCGCCGCGGGCAAAAAACCCCGCGAGATCGCCGAGCAACTGCTGGCGCATTTACCCGCCAGCGCCAGTGTCGACAAGGTCGAGATCGCCGGCCCCGGTTTTATCAATTTCACTCTGGCCAGCGACACGGTCTATGCCATCGTCCCCGCCATTCTCGAACAGGCCGAGCGTTTCGGGCACAGTGATGTCGGCGCGGGCAAGCGCGTCCAGGTGGAGTTTGTCTCCGCCAATCCCACCGGTCCCCTGCATGTGGGCCACGGCCGCGGCGCCGCCTACGGTGCGGCCGTGGCCGACCTGCTCAGCGCCTGCGGTTTTAATGTGCACCGCGAATACTATGTCAACGACGCCGGCCGACAAATGGACATTCTCGGCACCAGTGTCTGGCTGCGCTATCTGGAACTGTGTGGCGAGGAACTCCCCTTTCCCGCCAACGGCTACAAGGGTGACTACGTCTGGGACGTGGCCGCCAGTATTCATCGCACCGAGGGCGAGCGTTTTCGCCACGCCTGGACCGAGGTGCGTCAGGGTCTGCCCCAGGATGAAGCGGACGGCGGCGACAAGGAAGACTATATCGATGCGCTCATTGCGCGTGCCAGGACGCTGCTGGGTGAGGCGGATTATCGTCTGGTGTTTGATTGTGGCCTGAACTACATCCTCGCTGATATCCGCGACGACCTCGAACACTTCGGCGTGGTCTACGATGAGTGGTACTCGGAGCGTTCCCTCACCGATAGCAACGCCGTCAACCGCGCCCTCGAGCGCCTGCAACACAGCGGCCATACCTACGAGAAAGACGGCGCCCTGTGGTTCAAGTCATCGGACTATGGTGACGAGAAGGACCGGGTACTGGTGCGCGACAACGGAGTGACCACCTACTTCGCCTCGGACATCGCCTATCACATGGACAAAATGGAACGGGGTTTTGACCGCGTCATCGACGTCTGGGGCGCCGACCATCATGGCTATGTGCCCCGCGTCAAGGCGGCCCTGCAGGCCCTGGGGGACGACGCCGACAAACTCGACGTGCTGCTGGTGCAGTTCGCCGTACTCTATCGCGGTGGCGAAAAGATCCAGATGTCGACCCGCTCCGGCGAGTTCGTCACCCTGCGGCAGTTGCGCAAGGAGGTCGGTTCCGACGCGGCGCGTTTCTTTTATGTCCTGCGCAAGTGTGAACAGCACATGGACTTTGACCTCGACCTGGCCAAGTCACAGTCCAATGACAACCCCATGTATTACATCCAGTATGCCCACGCCCGCGTCAGCAGCGTGTTGCGTCAGCTGGCGGAAAAGCAACTGGACTACGACCCGCACAATGGCCTGCAAAACCTGCAGCGACTCAGCGAACAACACGAGCTCGATGTGCTCAATGCCCTGTCAAAGTATCCGGAGATCGTCGAGGCCGCCGCGCTCAAGCACGAGCCGCACCAACTGGCGCATTACCTGCGCGACCTGGCCAATGCCTTTCATACCTATTACAACGCGCACCAGTTTCTGGTGGACGATGCCGCCCTGCGTCACGCCCGCCTGTGCCTGATCAGCGCCACCCGTCAGGTACTGGCCAATGGCCTGGGTTTGCTTGGTGTCTCCGCACCGGATAGCATGTAAGCCATGCCGCGCGATTACGCCAGGACCCCCAAACCAAAAGATAACCCCGGTCTGCCCGGCTGGGCCTGGCTGCTCGCCGGTCTGGCCATAGGCCTGTTCGTTGCCCTGCTGGTCTATCTCGACAGGGCGACGCCGGCAACGGACAAGAGCAGCGTCACCAGCACCATCAAGAAACACTGGAACGAGGCGCGTGATGTACGCCAGCAGGAACAGGCCGCGCCGCCACCCAAACCGGATGATGGCAAGACCATGAGCAAGCCGCGTTTTGATTTTTATACCATCCTGCCCGAACTGGAAGTCGCCATCCCCGAGCTGGAACTGCTGTCGGATCGCAAAAAGACCGCCGCGGGCAGTAGCGACAACACCCAGTACATTTTGCAGGCGGGTTCCTTCAAGCAGCACGATGAGGCCGACAAACTCAAGGCCCTCCTGGCGCTGCAGGGCATTGTCGCCAGTATCCAGACCGTCAGGATTGGTGACGGTGAGACCTGGCACCGTGTGCGCGTCGGGCCGCTGCAGGGACTCGACAATCTCAACCAGACCCGCCAGCGCCTGCAGCAACTCGGGGTGGCGACGATTGTGGTGAAGAACAAAACCTGAGCGCCCATTCGATCGACCCCGCGCTGTGCTGATGCGGCGCAACGGCACCACCGCCAGACATGACGCGCAAAAAAAACCACGCCAGACGCGCGCCCGGCGTTAGAATGCACCTATGCACTACGCCCTGATTCTGCTCCTGGTCCTCAGCGTTATTTTCGGCCCGCAACTGTGGGCGCGTTATACCTTTAACCGCTACAACACCCCCCTGGCCAGGATCCCCGGTACCGGCGCCGAACTGGCGGCACATTTGATCCAGCGTTTTGCGCTGGAGGTGCGCCTGGAAAAGGCCGGCCCTGAAGGTGACCACTACGATCCGCGCAGCCGTACGGTAAGACTCTCGCCGCAGTTTTACGACAACAACTCGCTCTCCGCCATCGCCGTCGCCGCCCACGAGGTCGGTCATGCCATTCAGCATCACCGTCAGGAGACCATGCTCGAGACCCGCACCAGACTCGCCCAGCTGGCGCTGTATGCGCAGAAGTTTGGCACCCTGGTAATCATTGCCCTGCCCATTGTCACCCTGCTGACCCGCGCCCCGGCCAGCGGGTTTTTCATGGCCGCGATTTTTCTGCTGAGTATGGCCATGGCCGTCGTGGTCAATCTCATCACCCTGCCCGTCGAGCTCGACGCCAGCTTTGGCAAGGCCCTGCCGATCCTGATCGAGGGCAACTATATTGACGCACAGGACCTGCCCGCCGTGCGCAGGGTCTTACGGGCCGCCGCCCTGACCTATGTCGCCGCCTCCCTCGCCAGTCTGTTAAACCTGTGGCGCTGGCTGGCGATTCTGCGCCGCTGATCGGATAAGGGGATGTGTCACCATAACCCGCGCGTATTGCACAGCGAAGCCGCGCGCTGTGCTCATTGGCCCGGATTAACATCTGGCGTACCGTGGCCGTGAATGATGGCTCACCCAGGGCAAGGGAGCCTGCCCTGAGTCGGCGGCAATTACGACGTGGATACGTTTATTCCGAACACCCTGCTGAGCCTAACCTGCGAGTCACAACGTACTATGAGCTTGATGATCACAAGGCACCCGACCTCGAGTCGCAGACGGCTTGCGCTACAGAGCATCGCCTGGCCGCCACATGCCTGACGTGCGCGCCCCCTGGATGACCGTGACGCGCGCGCAACGTCGCGGGGTACTCTTAGCCGCGCTGGCCCTGTTGCCGCTGTTCTTTCTCGGCGGCGGCTCGGATCTGGCATCGCGCTCCTTCGATGCCCTCTGGGACCTTGGCCATGTCCTGATCTTTTTCCTCTGGGGCACTGCCCTGTTACTGTGGTGCCGCCGCTGTCGGGCATGGGGGCCCCTGCGCCTGGTCATACTCGGCGGCGCCGCGGCCCTTGCCGTCGGCGGCGCCATTGAAGTGATCCAGGGGCAGGTCGGGCGCACCCCAAGCTGGCGTGATGTCGGCCTTGACCTCACGGGTATGCTGCTTGCCCTTGGCGTGAGCGCCCCGGCGCTACAACCGCTGTCGCACTGTATGCGTCGTGTCCGACATGCAGTGCTGGCGCTGCTGCTGGTCTGGACACTGCTACCGCTGGGGCTGGCGTTATGGGACGAGGCCGCGCAACGTCGTGCCTTCCCGACGCTCATCAGCTTCGACTCGGCGCTGGTCCTCTCGCGCCTGGAAGGCGATGCGCCCTTCAGGCGCGTGGCGCGCACCGCGTTCAGCAGCCAGGCCCTGCTACAGATCGACTTTAGTCCCGGCCCTGCGCGACAGCGAGGCGCGCTACCGGCTGCTGCTGGAGTCCTCCCCGGATCCGGTGGTGGTC
>JAWOIE010000228.1:0-9801 GCA_046484825.1 Gammaproteobacteria bacterium
TGGCCCTGTTCAGCCTCGATCGCATGGCCCTGGGCGGGATGCACGACCAGCTGGGCGGCGGCTTCTGCCGCTACTCCACCGACGCGCCGTGGAAGGACCGGTTCATGCGGATATGGGCGTGGTTGCGGGTCCTTGCACCTGGCGCAGCTGTTCCGCCAGCAGGGTGATCGGGTGTTTGACCGTCAGGGTCAGGCCCTGCTGTTCGGCGCCGCGGGCGAGGTGCAGGGCGCAGCCGATGTTGGTGGTGGTGAGAATGCTGACACCCAGGGTCTTGAGGTGGTCAAGGTGTGGTTGTCGGATCTGCGCGGCCAGTTGTGGCTGCGTCAGCATGTAGGTGCCGGCGGCGCCACAACAGGCGGGGGTATTGGCTAGCGGGTGCAGCTGGATGTGCGGGATACGCTGCAGCAACGGCAGGCTGGCGTCCGTCTGGCGTAGTACATTGCGCATACTGCAGGGGGTGTAGACGGCCACGTGGGCATCGAGCGGTGCCAGCGACAGGTGCGCGGGCAGTTCATGGCCGGCAATAAAATGTGTGACTTCGACGACGCGGCCGGCCAGCTTTTGCGCGCGAGCCCTGTCCTGTTCATTCTCCCAGGGCAGGTCGGCGTATTCCTTTAACTGAGCACCGCAGCCGCTGGCAACATATACGATGGTCGTATCGCTGTTGCCAAAGGCCGCCATATTTTCCTGGCCGAGCTGCATAGCGGTCTGTGGGTCCCCGTGATGCAGGTGCATGGCGCCGCAGCAGTTTTGTTTTTGCGGCAGGTCCACGACATAGCCCAGCTGGGTGAGCAGTTTGATCGTGGCGCGCAGGGTATCCGCATCAAAGTCCGGACCGGTGCAACCGCTAAACAGCATGACCTTGCCGCGGGGCTCAATTGCCGCAGGGTACAACGATTGGGTATTGGCAAAGCCGACCTGTCGGGACAGGTCCGGCAGGTCCGGGCGCAGCATACGGGCAAGGCGGGTGAGGGGGCCCAGTAACTTCAGGCGTCGTAGCCAGCGTAACGGGATGCGCAGGGTTTGACGTTGTGAGCGCGAGGCGGCCCAGCGCAATAAAATTGTCAGTACAAGCGAGGGATGGCGGCGCCAGTCGGCGCGCGCCCGGTCGAGGAGTTCGCCATAGGCCATTTGCGCCGGGCAAATCTTTTCGCAGGTGCGACACCCCAGGCAGTGATCCAGGTGCAGGCGCAAGGCCTTCGTGGCCTGCAGCGATTGCTGTGCCACGGCCTGGATCAGCGCAATCCGCCCGCGCGGGGATTCGGCCTCGTTCTGAAAAAGGCCATAGGTGGGGCAGGTGGGCAGACACATGCCGCACTTGACGCAGCGGTCAGCGAGCTGCAAGAGCGTAGAATTGGCAGGGCTTTGGGGCAAGGCGACACCGTGACTGTAAATAGGTAGAATGCGAGCCACTATTGTAAAGAATTTTTGGCCGCCGCAATGACTTATTATCAACACCATGTCTTTTTTTGCTGTAACCAGCGCGACGACGGCGAGGCCTGTTGCGCGCAGCACGATGCCCGCGGCCAGCGTGACTATATGAAAAAACGTCTCAAGGAACAGGGCCTGCATGGCGAGGGCCAGATGCGGGTCAATATCGCCGGGTGCCTGGGGCGCTGCAGCGAAGGCCCGGTGGTGGTGGTCTACCCGGACGAGACCTGGTACACCTATGTGGACCAGGAAGACATAGACGAGATTATCGACTCCCACCTGCTCAACAACACGCCCGTCGAGCGGCTCAAGATCTAGATCGACACGGCGATGTTGTCAGCGGGTGAACATATGCTCTCGGGGGCGGCCGGTGACCTGCAATTGCAGGTGGACACGCCGACGACGGTCGATGCCCGGCAGCCCGTGGTTCTGCTCTGTCATCCGCACCCCCTGTACGGCGGCAGTCTGCAAAACAAGGTCGTGCACATGCTGGCCAGGGGCTATAACGACAATGGCCTGACCACCGTGCGCTTTAACTTTCGCGGCGTCGGCAAATCGGCCGGTGTGTTTGATCATGGCGAGGGCGAGGGCGATGACCTCCACACCATTGCCAACTATCTGCGGCAGACCATTGATCGGATCTGGCTGGCGGGATTTTCCTTTGGCGCCTATGTTGCGGCCAGGGCCTACGAGGCGATACAGGCCGAACGGCTGTTACTGGTCGCACCCTCGGTCACTCTCTACGACATGAGTGCCATTAACAATATACACATCCCCTGGAGCGTGATTCAGGGTAGCGACGATGAGGTCATTGCGCCGACGGCGGTCAAGGCCTGGCTGGCGCTGCAACGGCGGCCGCCGAGGCTGCACTGGCTGGAAGGCGCCGGACATTTTTTTCATGGCCGCCTGAATGAGCTGCGCGAGATTGTCCATCAGGACAGACCGTAGTCCCCCCGGAACCTGGCGACGGGAACCCAGGATATTATGAATGTTATAGAAGCCAAACAACTCAGCAAGACCTACGGCGACCGGTGTGTCGTCAACAAGCTGGACCTGAGCGTGCCGGCGGGGCAGTGCTTTGGTCTGCTGGGCCCCAATGGCGCCGGCAAGACCACCACCCTGCGTATGCTGTTGGGCATGACCACGCCCGACAGTGGCAGCCTCCAGGTCTTGCAGCACGCCATACCCTCACAGGCCCGGCAAATGCGGGCGCAGCTGGGTGTTGTGCCGCAAATGGACAATCTCGACCCGGATTTTACCGTTACCGAAAATCTCTATACCTACGCCAGTTACTTTGGTCTGTGTCGCAAACAGGTGGCGACGCGCATCGAATACCTGCTCGATTTTGCCAATCTGCAGGGCAAGCGTGATGCGCGCATCGACACCCTCTCCGGGGGGATGCAGCGCCGCCTGACCCTGGCGCGGGCCCTCATCAACGAACCCAAAATCCTGATCCTGGACGAGCCCACCACCGGGCTCGACCCGCAGGCCCGGCAGATCATCTGGCAGCGCCTGCGTCAGTTGCAGAATGACGGCATGACCATTGTCCTGACCACCCATTATATGGAAGAGGCCCAGCGCCTCTGCGATCAGGTGGCCATTATGGATCAGGGGCAGGTCATCGCCTGCGGCAGCCCGCAGCAGTTGATCCATAGCCATGTGGAGCCGCATGTGGTGGAGGTCCACGGCAGTGGCCTGGAGCGCTGGCTGACCGAGCGCGGCGAGCACCTGGGGGCACGCTGTGAGCGGCTCATGGAGACCGTCATATTCTATATTCAGGACGAGCAACCACTGCTGCGGGCGCTGATGAATCAAAACGGCCTGGAATATCTGCATCGCCCTGCCAATCTGGAAGACGTCTTTCTCAAGATCACCGGCCGGGAGCTGCGCGAATGACCTGGCAGACGAGCGGCCACGGGCAGGCCTGGTTGCGCTGGTATCCGGTGTGGCGCCGCAATGCCCGCGTCTGGCGCAAGCTGGCGGGGCCGGCACTGCTGGGCAACATTGGTGAGCCGCTTTTATACTTGTTCGGGCTTGGTTATGGCCTCGGCTTTTTCGTCGGCCAGGTCAACGGCATGGACTACGTGGTCTTTCTGGCCTCGGGCACGGTCTGCGCCAGCGCCATGAACACCGCCAGCTTTGAGGGCATGTACTCGGCCTATACCCGCATGGCAGTGCAGGATACCTGGCTGGGCATGTTCACCGCCCCTCTGAGCCTGACCGACATCGTGGTTGGCGAGACCATCTGGGCCGGCACCAAGAGCCTCATCAGCGCCGCCGCCATTTTGCTGGTAGCGGTGGTCATGGGGCTGGTGGACGGCTGGCAGTCGCTGTGGGTGTTACCCATCGCCTTTCTGCTCGGCACCTGTTTTGCCTCCCTGGCGCTGGTGGTGACCGCCGTGTCGAAGTCCTATGACTTTTTTCTTTATTACTTCACCCTGGTGATTACCCCCATGTTGCTGCTCAGCGGGGTATTTTTCCCCCTGGAGCAAATGCCGCTACTGATCCAGCAGGTCTCGGCCTGGCTGCCCCTGAGCCACGCCGTGGTCCTGGTGCGGCCGCTCATGACCGGCGGCGCGGTGCATGATGTGGCCCTGCACCTGGGGGTGATGGTGCTCTACCTGGCGGCGGCCCTGCCGGTGGCGATTATCCTGATACGGCGGCGGTTATTGTCCTGAGGGGGACGGGTGACGTGTCACTGGGTTTATCCGCACCATTGCAGACCCCAGACCCCAGACCCCAGACCCCAGACCCCAGACCCCAGACTAAAAATATTCTGGTTAAATGTTGACATCAATATTAATGTTTACTAATATTATCGAACGCTAATTATCTCGCCCCCTTAATGAGTAATTAGCTTTTTGACTCCTCCATCCTCCTTATGGTGGTATATTTCAAGGCACGGTTACCCCTTTTCCGTGCTTTTTTTTTGCCCGCGGTTTTTGGCCGGTTGGGGAATATTTACGCCGAAGCCGAAAAATGGCTTGTATGTTGGTGGTTCTTTTATTAACATTCCGCCTCTTTTTTCTCGCACTAAATTCAGCGAACGGAGCAATACGCAATGAAGACGTTCAGCGCAAAACCGCAAACGGTCCAACGTGATTGGTATGTGGTTGATGCCACAGACAAGGTCCTGGGCCGACTGGCGACAGAAATCGCCCGCCGCCTGCGTGGTAAGCACAAGGCCGAGTACACCCCCCATGTCGACACGGGCGACTATATCGTCGTCGTAAATGCCGACAAAATCAGGGTAACAGGCCGGAAAGAGACCGATAAGGTCTATTATCACCACACCGGCTACCCGGGTGGCATGAAGTCCATCACCCTGGACAAGCTGCGTCAAAAGGCGCCTGAGCAGATTATTGAAACGGCTGTTAAAGGCATGCTGCCCAAGAATCCCCTGGGACGCGCCATGTTTCGCAAATTAAAGGTCTTTGCTGGCAACGAGCATGCGCACACCGCCCAGCAGCCGCAACCATTGGAAATTTAAGGGTACGTTATGGCACAGGAACAATTCTATAGTACGGGTCGTCGTAAGAGCTCAAGCGCTCGCGTCTATCTGACCAAGGGTACTGGTGAAATCAAGGTCAACAACCGCCCGCTGGACCAGTTTTTTGGCCGCCAGACTGCCCGCATGGTCGTGCGCCAGCCGCTGGAACTGACCAACCACGCCAACAGCTTTGACGTCAACGTCATCGTCCACGGTGGTGGTGGTTCAGGTCAGGCCGGCGCCATTCGCCACGGTATCACCCGCGCCCTGATCAAGTACGACGAGACCCTGCGCTCACCCCTGCGCAAAGCTGGTTACGTGACCCGTGACGCCCGCGAAGTCGAGCGTAAGAAAGTGGGTCTGCATAAAGCTCGTAAGCGTCCGCAATACTCCAAGCGTTAAAAACGCTGTTGCGTTATTAACGCAGAGCCCAGGCTCGAGGGCCGAGGGTCTAGGTACAAAGACACAGGGAGAGACACATGGAAGTGTTGGAAACCCCGGATGCCTGGAAGCGGGCTTGCAGCTCAAGTGTGGATCGGCACAAAGCATTTTCTGGTTCCAGAGAATATGGCTTCAAAGATCAAATTACCCGCGCCGCATTATCGATACCTTCCAATATTGCGGAAGGATACGAACGGGACTCGCTGAAAAGCAGGGTTCAGTTTTTGAAAATTGCGAAAGGTTCCTGTGGCGAATTATGGACCCAATTGCTAATAGGGCGGGCCGCTGGATTTTTGAATGCAGAAACTTCGCAGTTAATGGAGCAGGAAACCAAAGAGTTATCAAAAATGCTTCATGGGCTGATTCGACATTATCAGGGACAGATTGATGATGTTCCCCGCAGCTAGTCCCTAGCTGCTCGATCCTGAATTAATTGGCGCGTAGCTCAGCTGGCAGAGCGACGGTCTCTGACACCGTAGGTCCTAGGTTCGATCCCTAGCGCGCCAGCCATATAAACGAAAAGGCCCGATTCATCGGGCCTTTTTTTATGCGCGCGGTCTGGGAGTGAAGCGGAAAAGACCGGTGAGACAATTTGGCCGCGTGCAGGATTGAACAACATCGTGTCACGATACAGGCCCGCAGGGCGTGGCACAGGGAGGTATCGAGTATCCCCGCTGCGCCAGCCAAACAGTCAAAAGCCCGCAATCGCGGGCTTTTTTCGTTTGGCACTCAGAGAACAGCACCTCATATGCGGATATATGTCCAACCTTCCTTCTGACGTTTTAGACGTTGCCCCAGGGCCGAGGGGACGACCTGGGTGTCCGGCAGGAGTTTGACCATCAAGCCTTTTTCCTGTTGCAGTCGGGCGAGGGTCATGCCACAGGCCTGGAATAACAGGTTGTCGTATTGAGTTTGCAGGGCTCTGATGCGCTCGGCATACGGCGAGGTATCACTGCGCAGCAGATTTAAACCTCTGCCATTGGCCAGGAGCTCAATGCTGACGGGCTGTTGTCTTTGCCGATGTTCCACCAGGAGTTGTTCGATTTCATTTAAAGCCACATTGATGCGAAACGGGTCGTCGGTGCTCAGCTGCAATACCAGACGCCAGTGTTCATCGCTGGCGATGGTCTGATTGTGCGTGACTTCCTGGGCCAGCTCGACCAGTGATAGCGCCTGTTGCTGGCCATGTAAAAACCAGCCGGCGGTAAAAGTCCCTAACATCATGAGCACGCCCGCGGCCATGGCGACATAGCGCCGGTGATTTTGCGGTGACGCTATCGATGGATAAGTTACCGGCACAGGCAGGTCGTCATAGGCTAGCCGCACCATGTCACGTACTTTCTTTAATGCACAGACGCGCCGGTTGAGCTCCGTATCTTGACGCATTTGCTCCAGAATTTGTGTGCGGTCGTCTATATCCAGTTCGCCATCGATATAGGCGTTTAATAGCTCATCAGAAAACGACGGTTTGTCGCTCATACCACCCTCCTTAGTGTTTTGATGTGGTCACGGGCACGAGGTTGCGCAAGCAGGATATCGGCCATATGCTTGCGCGCCCGCGCCAGCCGACTCATTACAGTACCCATCGGAATCGTTAAGATGTCAGCAACCTCGGCATAAGAAAATCCGCCCAGTTCCACGAGACTCAGCACCTGTCGCTGGCCATCAGGCAGTGCGGCAATGGTGGTCTGTACCAGCGCGATAATGTCCTTGCGTTCGTAATCGCGATCCGGCGTGTCCTGGTGACTCAAGCTGACTTCATCGATATCTTCCAGATTTTTTTGTTTACGCAGGTGGTCGCGCCAGCAGTTGACCATAATGCCAAATAGCCAGCTATGCAGGGCAGACGTGTCGCGTAATTGCGTCGCGTGTTTCATGGCCTTTGCCAGTGTCTCCTGTACCAGGTCGTCGGCAAGATCCGACTGATGACACCATGAATAGGCCACCCGATACAGACGTGGGCGGCTGTCAACAAGGTGCTGTTTAAAGTCCTGATTAGCGCAATAAATTTTTAGTGGATTCATAAAGACGGGTTCATGTATTGTAAAAGCGCTAAATATACGGGAAGACGCAGTGGGGCGCGAAGTTATTCCCGACAAAGTGCTTTAATTATAATGTTAGCTTATAAGCAATTAATAAATTACTAACCATCAATATAAAAACATTTTTTAAAAAAAGGGAATATTTCGCCATCCGCTTACGTCCTACAGGCACGCTAATTTATTTGGCGATTTTGTCTTTATTACTAAAATTACTCATGGGGAGCACATAACAATGAAACTTAAATCCTTTCGCGCGCTGACCTGGTTGACCGCCCTCGGATTGTTGCTGGCAGGCATGACCAGTACAGCGATGGCCGCAGACAAGTCAATGGCCGATACCAAAATTGTCCTGCAAATCAGCGATCCCAATCCCTTCAAGCAAACAATGGTGTTGAATGTTGCCAACAACATTATCAAACACTATGGTCAGGACCTGGTGAAGGTTGAGATTGTTGCATTTGGTCCCGGCCTGCGTCTGTTGTTTGAAGAAAACGCCAACAAGGAACGCATCCAGGGGCTGACAGGTCAGGGGGTACGCTTTTCCGCCTGTGCCAATACCGTTGACGGTATGAGCAAGATCCTGGGACACAAGCCTGTCTTGAACAGCCAGTCGGTGGTTGTCGATGCCGGTGTGGTGCGCATTGTTGACCTGGTGAAACAGGGTTATATCCTGGTAAAACCATAATTTTGTCATTGAAGAGCAATATCCAAATCCAAAAATAAGTTTGGGGAGAAACGAGTATGAAAACGTTTAAAAAAATTGCGCTGGCAGCAGCGTGTACCGCCATGTTGGGCGGGGTCACCATGCAGGCACAGGCCGCCAACTGGCTGATGTTGCAGGGTACGGAGAGCCCGGGGGAAGGCGCTCGCGCCAGGGTCTGGGGCTTTCTGCAACCAACCTATCTCACGGTCGATGGCACCAAACTGCCGGCAGCTGGCTGGGCTGGCCAGAATGCACAGTTCAATGTCCATCAGCCAGACCTTTCCAGTGAGTCGACATTCCAGATGATGCGTGCCCGAGTCGGCATTCGTGGTACGGCTCTACCCCTCGACAGCAATGTCAATTATTTCATCATGGCAGAATACGGTAATAACGGTATTACCCAGCCCGGTGGTGGCTCAGGCAGTGTCAAGCTGGCGGATGCGACGGTAACCCTGAATCATATTGACGGGATGCGCATACGTTTAGGGCAAATGAAAATCCCCATGAGTGAAGAGCTCTACCAGGGCATCATGACCTGGAACTACATCAATATGACCAATATTGGTAACATGCAATTGATCGAGCGACCCTTCTGGACTGATGGAAATACCCCCTGTCTAGCAACGTCTCAAGATGCTTATAAACAATATTGTTATGGTGACGCCCAGACTCAGTTCCGCAGTGGTGCCAATGCGGTGCGTGATCAGGGTATCCAGTTGTTTGATACTTTTAAATCAGATACCTGGGAACACAGTTACGCGATCCTGTATGGCAATGGTGGCGTCAACAAGGACAACCGTGATGGTGAATTTGATACCACGGTTTACTGGTCATCGGAAAAGGTCTTTGGCGGTAAGGGCCCCTGGCGCGATCACATGAAGTTCTATTTGTGGAATACCGACGGGAAGAGAACGCTCTATGACTCAGCGCTGTTAAATACTGCTGGGACATCTCAGCAGGAGGCCGAAAAGGTCTATGACCGTAAGCTGAGCGGTGTTGGTTTTACCTACCAGAGAAACAAATACCGTGTCTGGGGTGAATATATCAAGGCCGAGGGTATGATCTTTAACGGTTCAACCGGGGGGGCGGTTCCAGGTGCATTGAACAACGCGGGTACCGAAGTATCACAGTTTTTACTGACGCCAACAGGTGAATCCGACGGTGGCTATATTGACTTTGGTTACAAGGTCACCCCGAAGCTGGAGCTGGATATTCGCTATGACTGGTACAATCGTGTCACCAATCTCGCAGCTGCTGCGGAACGGAAATTCGAGACTACGACGCTGGGGATGCAGTACTGGTTTAACCGAAAGTCAAAGCTGCTCTTGAACTATGAAATACGTTCGATGGAGGCCCCTGCCCTGGCTGCGACCCACGCCGCCAACCAGATCGCTGATTCGATTGATGACAAGATCAGCGCACAGGTGTTTGTCTTGTTCTAAATCAGCAATCAACGGCTCGTCCGTAGAAACCCCGGTTCTGTGCCGGGGTTTTTTTTATGACTGAAAAAAGGCAGGACTGGCGAAAGGATGTGCGATATTCAGCCCGACAGGTTTCGCATTGAAGATATCTATCAGCGACGTAGAAACCAGAAGATCAGCGAGAGCACCAGGCTGACGATAATGGCGCTGGTGATGGGGAGATAAATCCGGAAATTTTCCCTGTCGATGACGATGTCACCGGGCAGGCGTCCC
>JAWOIE010000245.1:0-3565 GCA_046484825.1 Gammaproteobacteria bacterium
CTCGTCGGCGATCTACATCACGATCGTGAGCTGCGTCATGGTGCCCTTCAACAGCCTCGGCTACGAGATGACGCCGGATTATCACGAGCGCACGAGCGTGTTCGCGTTCAAAGGTGCCATTCAGAAGCTGCCGGAAATCGCGATGTTCATGGCGGGGGCGTTTTGCACAGCCACTGTCTGGGCAGGCGCGACGGGGGCAGACGCCTTCGACCGTCTGTCTCTGATGGCTTCGCGCAGCATCACATGGTTCCACGCCTTTTTCAGCGGGCTGCTGACGCTGCAATGGTCACGCGTCGTCGAGCTGATAAAGACTCCGTTTGGATGGGAGCCGGCTGCAGAAGGCGGGGAGATGTCCAATGTCCTGCTCGGGGCGCAGGTGTATACCACCATGCTGGGCGCGATCATGGTACTCGTTGGGTTCGTGCTCTTTTTCACGCTGAAAGAGCGCTACTACACCAAGGTTGTGTCGAAGGGATCCGACCAGAAGAAGGTCAGAATCACCGAAACTCTCTGGCAGGGAAAGGGCGGTGGGAACTGACCTTTCGGCCGCCCCTTTTCCACTACCACGGCCTTACTGTCCGGCAGGATGCAGGTCACCTGTTTGTTGTCACGAATCACTTCCCGACCGGTGCTGTCCAGAGAAATCAATCGTTCCTGTTCCCCCAGCTCATCGGCACGGTGAATCAGCCGCATGGCGCTTAACTGGTCTTCCTGGGTATAAACAAAGGTGCCGTCATAATTCACGGTGTGGGCGGCATGTTGCATCTTGCGCAGCCAGCCCCGGATATCGTCCGCCCCCCATGCCAACGGGGTCAGGAAGATCAAGACAACAATATTGACAATAAAGTGGCGCAAACTATTTTTCATTATCAACCTGTCGCGCGGGAACAACGCCCACAATGCGCACATACGGCAACAGGCCCTGCATATTGCTGCTTGCCGAGTGCTCGTTATGGGTCACGATATAGCTATTAAGCTTACGCTCCACCTCACTACTCACACGGGGCAACTCGCGCTGACTGGAGACCGTGCGGATATTGGTCGATAGTGGCTGCGTAGTGAGCTGCGGCACACTGGCAATACTCATGGGTTGTTCACCCGGCGTGGTGGGTGCTTGCTGTACCGTCAGAACCGCCACCACCGCAATGGTTGCGGCGATGGCAAAGCCACCGGCCTGTTTCATAAATGTTGTCGTACCAAAACGTTTTTGCGGCGCAAGGATGGTAGGTTCCTCTTGCAATGCGGCCGACACCCGCTGACTGAGGCACAGTGCCTCACGCGAAACCTTGTGTCCACGCAGGACATCACGAATCAGGTGGGTATGATTCCACTGTTCCTGCAGGTCTGTACTGGTCGCTATCTGGCGCGACATCACGTCGTCATAGACTGCTTCGCCATCACTGATTGCAGACAACTGTTCTGATTGATGTTTATCCATTTGCTTCACCACTTAATGTAATCGTTCAACTCAGCAGGGGTTTCAATTTTTTATCGATAGCTTCACGCGCCCTGAATATGCGTGAACGTACCGTACCGATAGGACAATCCATGGCCTCAGCAATTTCCTCATAACTCATATCTTCCATTTCGCGTAGCGTGATCGCGACGCGCAGATCGTCGGGGAGCGAATCGATCGTCTTGAATATCACCTGTTCGATCTCATCCGTTAATAACCTGCTTTCCGGCGTATCATGGTCGCGCAGCCGCGAGTCTTCGTAATAGACCGCGTCTTCTGCATCGACATCCATGGCCGGCGGCCGGCGGCCCTGAGAGACCAGGTGGTTCTTGGCCGTATTGATGGCAATCCGATACAGCCAGGTATAAAAGGCGCTATCGCCTCTAAAATTCGGCAGGGCACGATAGGCCTTGATAAAGGCCTCCTGGGCGACGTCCAGCACATCGTCGGGGTAGCCGCGCATGTAGCGACTAATGACATTAGCGACACGTTGCTGGTATTTCATGACCAGCAAATCAAATGCCTTCTTGTCACCACGCTGCACCCGTTCGACGAGTGTCTGATCTGTTACCTGCTCGACCATCCAGGCCCTTGCTCCCCTACATCAATCTGTTGGTACATCATTCAAAGGCCCGCAGACATTACATATGACCTTGCCGCGCACCGTTAGTTCATGGCTACCCGCGGCCATCTGCATGTCGCTAGGGTCTTGCCGGATATCGTGTTATTCTTCGCCAAATCAATAGATTAAGGCTCCGGCATTGTAGCACTCCCATTGGCGAGAACCTAAATCCCTCTAACCACGCGAGTCGACCTGAGCGACTGCTATGTGATGACCTGACCATGCAACAACTCTCCTGTGATGTCCTGATCATTGGCGGCGGCGCCGCCGGCCTGAGTCTGGCCCTGCACCTGGCGGAAAAGCACAGCATCACATTGATTTCAAAAGGAAAACTGACCGAGGGCAGCACCTATTACGCGCAGGGGGGGATTGCCGCGGTCATGGACCCGGAAGACAGCTTTGACTCGCACATCGCCGACACCCTCAATGCCGGCGCGGGGCTGTGCGACCCGGAGGTGGTGCGCTACACGGTGGAACAGGCCCCGGCCGCCATTCAATGGCTCATCGACGCCGGTGTACGATTTACCCGCGAGGAGGGACCGGCCGAGGACGGTGGTGGCTATCACCTGACCCGCGAAGGCGGCCACGAGCATCGACGCATCCTGCATACCGATGACGCCACCGGACAGGCGGTAGAGACCACCCTCTATCAGCGCGTGCAGGAACACCGCAACATCACCGTGCTGGAACAACACAACGCCATTGACCTGGTCACGAGCCGCAAGGTCGGCCTGCCCGGCCACCGCTGCCTCGGCGCCTACCTGCTCAACCGGAAAAGCAACCGCGCCCTGGTCTGTCGGGCGCGGTTTACCGTGCTGGCCACCGGTGGCGCCAGCAAGGTCTATCTCTACACCAGCAACCCGGACACCGCGACGGGTGACGGTATCGCCATGGCCTGGCGCGCTGGCTGCCGTATTGCCAATATGGAATTCAACCAGTTTCACCCCACCTGCCTCTATCACCCTCAGGCCAAGTCGTTCCTGATTACCGAGGCCATGCGCGGTGAAGGCGCCAAACTGTTGCTGCCCAATGGCGAGCCGTTCATGCAGCGTTTTGATGCACGTGCCGAACTGGCGCCGCGCGACATCGTCGCCCGCGCCATTGACCATGAAATGAAACGCCTCGGTTGCGAGAGCCTGTTTCTCGATATCAGTCACCGACCGGCGGAGTTTATTACCCGCCACTTTCCCAACATCTACAAACAGTGCCTGGCCTTTGGCTATGACATTACCCGCCAACCCATCCCCGTGGTTCCCGCTGCCCACTACACCTGTGGCGGGGTCATGACCAACCTTCAGGGTGAAACCGACCTGCCCGGCCTCTATGCCATTGGCGAGACCACCTACACGGGACTGCACGGTGCCAATCGCATGGCCAGTAACTCACTGCTGGAGTGCCTGGTGTTTGCCCGTAGCGCCGCCGCACACATTGAACAGCAGCACGACGTCGCGGCACCACCGGTACTGCCGGACTGGGACGAAAGCCGT
>JAWOIE010000299.1:0-7531 GCA_046484825.1 Gammaproteobacteria bacterium
CCAGTATGGGGATGAGGTAACCAGGGCTGAACTGACCCAGGGCAAAGTAGAGGGTAACCAGGCACAGTGCCATAAAAAGAAGGCCCACAATAATGAGCAGTTTGCGATTGAGGGGTTTATAGGTGTACGGGGCAGTACCACCTTCAAATCGCTGCAGTATAAAGCCGAAGAGTCTTCTCAGTAGGGTGTGCATGAGTTCTCGAAATCGCCTGGTTCGTTCATGGGGTCCAGGCCTGTAGGGTAACCTGGCGTGCGCCCCCTGGCCAGGCGTGACCTGAGAAAAGACGGTTTGCGCCCTGTTGCGTAAGTGCTGCACGGGTGAATTGCCCGAGTTGCGCACAGCAGCTCATGGCTGATGGGCCGGCGTTCAGACTACGGCGCTAGCGTGCCGCCTGGATGCGGCTGAGGTGTTGCTGCAACTCGGCGAGCATGGCGGGGAGCTGCTCGAACCTCTTCTGTTTGACCTCGGCCTCGATGCGCGTGGCCAGCGTGGTCAGACAGGGAAACCCATAGGCGCCGCCGGTGCCCTTGAGATTGTGGACGGTCTGCCTAAAGCGTTCCCAGTCCTGTGTGTTAAAGGCGTTATCGATCTCCTCGACCATCACCGGCAGGCGATCAAGATAGATATCGAGCACGTCCTTGAGGTCGGGTTCGTCCGCGAGCAGGGTCGAGGCGAGTGGTTCGACGGCCGGGTCTGCGTCGGTCGCAAACGGGAGATAGCGTGCGGTGACCTCATACAGCTTCTGCCGGATGACGGGTTTGGTGAGAAAATCATCGCAGCCCGCCTGGGTGCAACGCCTGCGGTCGTCCAGGGTGGCATTGGCCGTGAGCATCACGATCGGGCCGCGGTAGTCGAGCGCGCGTAACTGCTTTACGGCATCGATACCGGAGAGTACGGGCATTTGCATGTCCATATAGATGAGGTCGTAGTCGTGCTGTTGTGCCAGCTGCACACCCACCTGACCGTTTTCCGCCAGGGTGACCGTGGCCCCCATTTTTTCCAGATAGGTCTTCAGCAATAACTGATTGGTCTCGTTGTCTTCCACCAGCAGGACACTGCCCTGCAGGTCGCGCAGGACGACACCAAAGGCGGTGCTCTCGTTGGCGAGGCCGATTTCATCGGCGCTATGGATCAGCGTGTACTCCTCGGAGGCATCCTCTGCGAGACGAAACGTCAATTCAAAGGTCGAGCCCTTGCCGGACTCACTGTGCGCGACCAGCTCGCCGTCGAGGAGTTCGGCCAGACGCCTGGAGAGCGACAGGCCGAGGCCGGTGCCGCCAAAGCGGCGGGTGGTGCTGGCATCGGCCTGTTTGAAGGGTTTGAAGATCTTTTGCGCCTGTTCCGGGCTCATGCCGATACCGGTGTCCGTGACACGAAATTTCAGTGCATGGTTGTCGGTGTCATAGCTGAGCGATACCCGCACGGAACCGGCATCGGTAAACTTGATGGCGTTACTACACAGGTTGAGCAGGATCTGCTTGAGCCGTAGCGGGTCGCTGAGAATTTTTTTCGGCAGGGGAAACTGGTAATCAATGCCGAAGTCCAGTTGTTTGGTATGCGCCTGGCCAATGACAATGGACTCGACCTCGGCGGCCAGTTGCAAAGGATACATGGGGGTCTTTTCAATATCGAGCTCGCCGGCCTCGATCTTGGAAAAGTCCAGGATGTCATTGATCAGGTTGAGCAAGTGGTCACTGTTCTTTTTGATGGTGCGCAGGGCGGCAATACGTTGCTCCTCCGTCTGGTCCGCATCCATGGCGGTATCGGCAAAGCCGATGATGGAGGTCAACGGTGTACGGATCTCATGGCTCATGTTGGCCAGAAAGGCGCTCTTGGCCAGGTTGGCGGCCTCGGCGGCCTCCTTGGAGCGGGTGAGTTCCTCGGCCTCAAGCTGGCGCTCCATCATGACGCTGATCCAGCTGCCCATGAGGTTGACCAGGTCCTTGTCCGCCTCGGTAAAGCCCGGTTGCACCGGGATCCGGTTGGAGAAATTGACCGTACCGAATTTCTTGCCGTGCACATGGATGCTGCAGCCAATGTAGGACTGGATGGGCAAAAACGTGGCCGCCGGGTGATTTTTATACTCCGATTGAGCCACATGGCTGATGGCCAGGGTCTCATTGGAGGTGAAGGTAATGTCGCAAAAGGTCTTGTTCAGGGGCAGCACCACGCCACGGCGGGCGGGCAGGTCACTGAGGACTACGGTATTGAGAAATTCGGATTCGTTGGCCACGGGGTCGAGACGACCGACCTTGCCGACCTCGGTACCAAGCAGGTCACAGCCCAGGCGCAGCATGTCATCGATCTGCTGTTCAAAGGTCAGGTCCGGTCGGGAAATGATCTCATGCAGGGCGCGGATCCGCCGACCCTGCTCCAGCAGGATTTCTTCTGTCGATTCAACAGGTTGTGCTGTTTCCGCCATGGGAATGATGGTGTCTTTCATGGGTAGTGAGTCTGTACGGTTATAAGGCTTAAATATTATCGGCAGCAGAGACTGATTCTGAAAGAAAATCTGGCCTCAAACCTCAGCTAAATAACCCGACATGCATGGGGTTATGCTGGGCGGGGCTAGCGTCCCGGTGGCGGGTTTGCTGTCGATTAAGCGGGCCTGGCCAAAATAAATTTGGCAAAACTTCTGACGTCGATGACCTCCACGATTTCAAAGCCGGAGTCTTCAAGCAGCCGCTGCCACTCGTCATAGGTACGTTCCCGGCCTCTGGTGCCAATCAACATTTGCATATCAAAGGCCGCCACCGTTGCATTGATGTGCATATCCTCCGCCACGCTATCGACCATGAGGACGCTGGGTCGATAGCGGCCAAAGGCCGCGCGCAGATTGTGCAGCACGCGCAGGGCCTCTTCATCGTTCATACCATGGAACAGGGCAAAGAACATATACAGGTCGAGATCGGACTGTGCCGCCGGAAGTTGCTCAAACATATCGCCGGACTGGAATTCAATGCGTGAGCGGATCGCCTCTGCGACTTTTCCCGGTAAGGCGGCCCTGGCGGCGTCGATGATTTGCGGTCTGTCGAAGACGACAGCCTTCAGCGTGGGGTGTCGTGTGAGAATGGCCAGGGACTTGCTCCCCGCGGAACCGCCAACATCAATAATCCGCGCAAAGGCCGCCCAGTTGAAATCATCGAGGTAGGCATTGCCGGTAAGATTCTCTACTGCATCCATGGCCTGGGAGAATAACAGGTCGAAGTCCCTGTCCTGGTCCATATAGGCAAAGAGTTCCGCACCGTTGGCTTGTTGAAACGGCACCTCGCCGCTGCGCAGGCACTCCTCCAGGGGCTCCATCCAGGGGCGGGTCATTGGCGGCGCATTGTGCATGAGGATCAGCGCCCGCACATTCTTCGGGTTGTCGGCACGCAGGTAGGCCGATGTCGCCGAGTTGCGGAATACCCGCGGCGAGGTTTCCTCAAAAATCCCCATAGTGGTCAGCATCCGTAGCAGGCGATAGAGAGGGTCTTCGTATAAATGCAGTGCAGCAGCGATTTCCCGCGTGTCTTTTTGCGTATCGCCAAGCGCATCGGCCAGCCCGAGTCGCGTCGCCACATACAGGGCCCGTGACTTCCAGAACAGCGAACCAGTTTGCATGAGCCTGAAAGGAGCAGGGGTCAGTCTTTCGACGCCGCGCTGCAGGGCGACAATGACGCTGAGGAGCATATGGTAGAGTTTAACGAGCACTCTGTTGCGGGCGAATGTCTTCATGGCCAGGGCCCCTGTGTGTCGCGGTGGTGGTCGCAGTGATATGAAACGTCAAAAATTCCCTGGACGTATCCCAGTCATGCGCTGTGGGGCGCCGGTCTACGTGCGTCATCCGGGTATGACTCGTTGCGCAGCGCCGCTGGCTCAGGCTCAATGTACCTCAGCGGCCCCGCCATACAGACGTCGATACAGGCCCTGCCGCTGAATCAGCTCCTCATGCGCACCTTCTTCAATAATGTGGCCGTCTTCAAAGACATAGACCCGATCCGCCTGGCGCACGGCGCTGAGACGATGGGCGACAATGATGGTGGTGCGTCCCTGTAAAAAGCCGCGCAACGCCGCATGCAGACGTTGTTCGGTCTCGGTGTCCAGGGATGAGGTGGCCTCGTCGAGGATCACCACCCTGGGGTCGGTGAGAATCATTCGCGCAATGGCGAGGCGTTGCTGTTGCCCGCCGGAGATGCGGACACCATGCTGGCCGATAAGGGTATCCAGTTGCTGGGGCATGGCCTTGACCACGTCCTTCAACTGCGCGACCTCGAGGGCCTGCCACAGCTGCGCCTCGTCAAGCTCCTGACCGAGGGTGAGATTATGACGCACGCTGTCGTTAAACATGGCCGGGTGTTGCAGCACAGTGGCGACGTGGTCACGGACCACGTCGAGACCAATCTCGGTTACCGGAACACCATCAAAATAGAGCATGCCCTGTTGCGGCGCATACAGGCCGATGAGCACCTGCACCAGGGTGGATTTGCCCCCGCCACTGGCGCCGACCAGGGCGATCTTTTCCCCGGCGCGGATGTTGAGATTGACGTGGCGCAGCACCGGTTCCCGTTGTTCCTCCGGCGTGTCCTGACCATAGTGAAAGCTGACGTCACGCACCTCGATGCCGACCGTGGTCTTGTCCTTGAAGGGATTGTGCAGGTGCGGGTATTGTGGCTCCTGTTTGAGCACCAGCAGGTCATTGACGCGGTTCAGGGCCGCCCTGGCGCTGTACCAGCTGTACTGGATATTGAGTACCTCCTGCACCGGTGTAATCATGAACCACAGGTAACCAAACACCGCCATCATCTGGCCGATGCTGAGATCAGAGAACACTACCATCAACATACTGATGGCGCGGAAGCTTTCAAAGCCGATGAGAAATACGCCCATGGAAAAGCGGTTGGCGGCATCAGACTTCCAGGAGAAGGCGGTAGAGTGGGTCTTGATGCCCCGCGCCCGCTCGATGACGCGTGCCAGATAATACTTTTCGCGGTTGGCGGCGCGTACCTGCTGGATGCCGTCGAGGGTCTCCACCAGCGCCTGCTGGAACAGTTCAAAGGCGCTGTTCTCATGTTTTTTTAACACCTTGACCTTTTTTCCCAGCACCACAGTGAAATAGATCACCAGGGGATTCATAAACAGAATAAACAGTGCCAGCGGCCAGTGTATGAGCAGCAGAATAATGGTCATGCCGACAAGACTGAGCGCCGAGACAATGGTCTTGCTAATGGATTCACCAATAAACATATCAATGGCGTTCAGGTCGGTGACAAAGCGCGAGGCCACCGCGCCGCTGCCCAGACCTTCATACTCGGCCATGGAAATGCGTTGCAGGCGCATTAACAGTGCGTGGCGAATGCGGTAGACCACATCCTTGGCAATGGTGGTGAACTGGCGCGTCTGCCAGACGGTGAGGAGGAGTGAGGCAATGCGCAGGCTGATAGTGCAGAGCAGTATAAATAGAATATAGAGCACCGGGCCATACCAGTCCGGCGGAAACAGACGCTGGGTGACCTGCACCAGGGTACCCGGTTGCTGCAGGAGCACCTCATCCACCAGTAGCGGCATTAACAGCGGGATGGGCACAATGCTCAGGGCGGCAAAAATGGCAATGAGATTGGCATAGAACAATTCGCGCCTGTGCTGCAGCACAATAGCGAGTATAGTGCGCCACTGGTAGTGGCCGGGGGCGGCGCTTGTGATTGTGGAGTTTGCCATGATCGGACTATTCTATACCGGCAAAGAGGTGTTTCACAGAGGCAGGGTGCAGTGATAACAAAAGCCCGGATATGTGTAAAGGTATCAGGCAGAGATATTTTATCGTCGGGCCGCTCTGCAGGGTGCGCCCTGCTCAGCAATCAGACGTGCGCACCCTAATGCGCTAATAATGCATCACGCATTTGCATGTAGGCAATTAAAAACTCAAAGAACATGCGCCAGAATAATTCCATAAACAGAAATAAAATCACGAAAAATACAATGAGTTTCAATTTCTGCTTTCGAGTCAGCGTATTCCATAGTGCATGCATATTTGTTTGATGCGCAATATTTAAAAATCGATACTTGTGTACCAGCCAGGTAAGCAGAAGCCATATCCCGACAGGCATCACAACTGCGCCAAGGTAATAAAAAATGATTAAGACCTCGGTGCTAATAAAGTCTCTAAACGTTAGAAAATCCATTGGCGTGAATACCTTTCTTTACAGCACCCCGACAGTCCTGGAGGCTTGCAATGATTATCTCCTGCGCTCGGCTTGGGGTAATGGATTGGATTGCTGGACGGTGAGACCTAATGACCCCGCCGCACACTCTTTGTCTGAATCGCCCTTCTTCATTAATCATGCGCAGCCTTAATTCGAGTGCTCCGAGTTGCTGATACCCTGATGTTTACGGCTCCGACCGGGTGTCATTACGATGGGCGTTTCGCGACCTGGGTCAATAATGGCATCGGGCTATCCAGACAGCTGGCGATGGTGCGCAGCAGCTCCTGGGCAGGGATGCTGACCTTGCCGTCATAGAGGATGCAGGCGGCGCAGGCTTTGAGCAGGCGGGGTTTGACCAGAGGTTTAAGTTGTTCCAGGGTGTCGAGCGCGGTATTGAGCGTAGCCAGGTTCAGTGCCTCGCGCGGTAGCAGGTTCAAATCGGGTTCACCGGCCTCGGTACTGCCAGCGGCAAAGGCACGGGTAGCGAGTTCTGCATTGGAGGAATACTCGGTGTATGCCACCAGGGACAACAACACCCGCAGATCATGTTGTACCGCGCTCAAATTGCTATAGACGGCCCGGGGCGGTTTGCGCAGACCAAACTGCTGGTCCAGCTGCTGAATCACGAGCCGCTGCAGGATCCATTCCGGCAAGTCCACCTTTTTATCCGCGGCGATCAGGGCCTGCACCACGCGGCGAAAGCGCTGGTATTGCTCCGGAGACAGTGACTGCAGGGCCGGCAGGGTCAACTCCAGCAGCGGCAGACGGGCAAAATCAGCTAAGCCCGGCAAGTCCGTCATCAGACGTTCTTGATAGGCCGTGACCGCCGGGTCGGCCAGTTCTCCAAGCAGGCGCTGTTGCTCGTGCTGCACCTCGGCGCGGGGATCGATTAGTAGGGAATAAATCACGGCGCGCGCACCGTAGGGTTCGGCGGCGGCGTCACGCAGGGCCGGCGGGATCGCCGCCAGGACGTCTCGCGCGGTGTTGACCTGCTGCTCGGACAGCGTGCCGACCTGGCCAATCATTTGTTCGGCGCTGAGCACCCCGGCGGCGATCACCGTGCCACCCACCACACCACCAGGTATGCCGGGGATGCCGCGGGCACGGGACCCGGTTTTGGGTTCGGTGGAGGCGTCTGGAGCGGGTTTGGTTAATGGCACCAGATACTCGCCGTCCCAGTCCGGCTCGATACGTTTGATGCGGGTGGGCAGCGGTGGGTGGGTGGCAAACAGCGATTGCATAAAACCGCGCACGCCCTGGGAAAATAGGCATGGCTGTATTCAGCGGCGGCGGGGGTGTCCAGCAGCGAACCGTGACTGGCGCCACCGATTTTTTTCAGGGCGCCGGC
>JAWOIE010000301.1:0-11695 GCA_046484825.1 Gammaproteobacteria bacterium
GCCCCGGTTCTGCACCTGGCAATAGGGACATAGGCGGGTGAACTTTGCTATGATGTGCCAATATATTAAATAATAAAAACAAAGCGATAATAAAAATAAGGTGTAGCGGTGGAGAATAAAAAGGTCCTCGACAAGATCTGCAAGTGCCTGCGCCTGGCAGAGTCCGGCAACCCGCACGAGGCAGCTATGGCCATGCGTCAGGCCCAGGGTTTGATGAAAAAGTACAACATTCGCGAGGACCAGGTATTGGCCGCGACCGTCAGCGAGACCATCAAGAGTGTCGCCAGCGGTACCAATCCCCCCTTCTGGGTGTTGGCCTTGTCCAATATGGTCGCCGATGCGTTTGCCTGTCAGGCCTTCGTCGCCCGCCGCTCCGGTCAGGCCTCGCGCTTTCACTTTATCGGCATGGGATACGCCCCGGAAGTTGCCGGCTATACCTTCAGCGTTCTGCATCGTCAGTTAAAACGCGCCCGGCAGGAATACGTCCAGAATCTTGATATTGACAGCAAGTCGGAAAAGACCCGCCGCGGCAATGTCTTCGCCCAGGCCTGGTTGTACCGGGCGGCGCGCACCGTGGCCGAGTTTAGTGATAAGGCCGAGGGCAAGGCGGCCATTGACGCCTACATCCGCGAACAATACGGCGCCCTGGGCAGCTTTGCCCGCGCGCCGGCCCTCACCGACCTTGGTGACCATGAGGTTGTCCTTTCCGGCATGCGCGCCGCTGACGGCGTGACGCTGTACAAGCCCATGCATCAGCAGGATCCCGCCCCCAGGCTAAGTCGCTGATTTTCTCTTTATTATTTCCCCGCATGGACTAGAATTCAGTAGACGTGGGTGACCCTGTCATCATTTCAGCCTAAAAAAAACAGTCGGCCTGGTGGTAACCGCGAGGTGGGAGCGGTGTAAGTCTATGAGTGCAGTTCTGACGTATAAGATTGGCGAGTTGACCCAGCGGGTGCCCTGCAAGACTGTTATGACCCTGGGACGGGACAAGAATAGCGATATTGTCCTGACCGACCTGCGCGTGTCCCGCAATCATGCCATGGTGCGGCGCATTGGCCATGGCGACTATTATCTGGTCGATGGCGGCAGTGCCAATGGCAGTTTTATCAATAAACAACGCGTTACCATGCCGACGCTGCTCAAGAATGGTGACTGTATCTCCATCGGCAACAGCGATTTCCGTTTTCAGCAGGAAATGGAAACCCATCTTGGCGCAGACACCCTATCGATGCAGGAGACCATTGTCCACGACAGCCCGGTCATTAAACAGATCACGATCCTGGTGGCCGATATCCGCGGTTTTACCTCCTTGTCCGAACAGCTGCCCATAAAGACACTGACCCGGCTGATGAATAGCTGGTTTACCGATGTCAGTGACATTATTTTAAAAAACGAGGGCATGGTGGATAAGTTTATCGGCGACTGCGTGTTTGCCCGCTGGGAGACCGAGACGGACAAGGCCATGACGGTAAGACTCGCCTTGCGCTCGGCCTGTATGATCAACGCCATTACCCGCGACCTGAATCAGACCTTTCAGGAATTGCCCGAGCAGATCCGCATCGGTGTGGGCATCAATACCGGCGCGGCCTCGGTGGGGATTGGGCAGGACAACAGCGCCCTGGGTGACGCGGTCAATATCGCCTTTCGTCTCGAAAGCGCCACCAAGATGCTGGGCAAGGATATTGTCATGAGCGAGAGCGCCTACCGGCATTTGCCCGAAGTCTTCTGGAAAGACAACGAGCAACAGATAAAGGTAAAGGGTCGGCGTGACCCGGTGCGGATCTGCGGTTGTGATTTTTCCAGCGCGGATAAACTGGTGAGTAAACTGTTCTAGCGGCCTTATTATTCAGTCACGGAACTGCCGGGTACTCTGTAAAATCTCGACCTCATTCAATAGGCGTTCCATTTCCAGTTTAATGGCGTTGACGATTCTGTTGGCCGCCTGTGAGCGTTCCAGATCAATATTTTTCAGGGTGGAGGACTGCCAGTTCTCCTGCATGTCAGCAATCAGCTGGGCATCGTAATCCGAGATGAAGTGGGCCAGAAAGACATAGGCCTCGATCAGGCTATTACGCAACTTGGACTCCGTAATATGCTCGCTCTCGAGCAGGCACTTTATAGCCGCCTTGATGACGGCCTTATCATGTGGCAGCAGCGATTCGGCCAGGCCATAGACAGACGGCTGCGTGGTTGACAATAATGCCCCGTAGTCAGCAAGAATATTCTGGGCTTCGTCAAGGGAGAAGGGTTCTGTCGCCATGGGGTTTGTTGCTATGCCTGTTTTGAATCGGGTCGCGGAATCCAAACAGGTTATTCCGCAAGGGTAACTCCCTGCTGCCTCATCCAGGCCGTCTCGCGACGGGAGCAGGATGCACAGGGACCTATCTCTTGGGAGCCGCTATTGAGAAGCCCAGCTCAAATTGTCGAGTGGACCCTGAGTATAGTCGCTCTTTGGCAAATACAGTATCATGCCCATTTCCAATAATATAGTGCACACGATGAATGATCTTTTACTCTATCTGACAGAAATTAACCAGCAACACCAGGCCTGGATTACCTGGGGCGGTGTGCTGATTTTTTTATCTGGCCTGCTGATTTTTGTCTGGCCGGCCCTGGTGCAGCGCTGGAAGGCGTGGCGCATGCTGCGCTGTATTAACCGCCATAGTGAGGCGGTGTTGCGCGATGTGTTTCTTGCCGATGGTGTTGAGGGCGTACACTATTTCCCTTTTATTATTCTGACCCGACAGGTCATCCTTTTCTTCAAGACCATGCAGTTTCGGGGCATTATTTTCGCCGCCGAGACCATTGACTACTGGACGCAGGTTGTCGGTAAGCGTAGTTATAAATTTCATAATCCGATGCCAGGACTGGAAGCGGAAACCGCCAGTCTCAAGGCGATTGATAAGAAAATGAGTGTCGAGGGCCGGGTCGTCTTTCCCGCGGACAGTCACTTTCCCAAAGGCCGGCCGGCGGCGGTGATGCTGGAGAGCGAGATCAAGTCACTGCTGCAGGAGAAAATGCACGGCGATCTGTCCATGCACGCGACGACGTCATGGCAATTGTTGCAGGCGGCGGTGAATGACAGCCGACAGGAAAAACACGACAGCCTGCTGATGGGGAAGGGTCGCCAGCTGTCTGACGTGCGTAGCCGGATGTCCTGGTTGTTTGCCCTGGCCGCGATGGCCTGGCTGGCATTGCACTTCCTTTGACGAGTACGCCACGATGCTGTCATCACTCAAAGACTGGTTTGAAGCACGCTTTTTAGTCCCCGACGAGGAGGCTTCGAGCGAAGCCATGCTGCAACAGGCGGCGGCGGTCTTGCTGTGTGAGATCATGCATGCCGATCATGAAGTAACATCAGCCGAGCAGGCGGTGATTCTGGAGAGTATGCAGTCGTTTCTGGGGATGTCGCCAGAGGCGGCGCGCGACCTCTATGCTGAAGTCGAGGCCCTGATGCAGGATGCCTTGCCCCTGCAGCAGTTTACGGCGTTGCTGAACAATCACTATGAGCCGGAACAAAAACAAGCATTGCTAACCTGGCTGTGGCGGGTGGTCTATGCGGATGGTCGTATGGATGCGCACGAAGAACATCTCGTGCGGCGGGTGGCCGACCTTTTGTATATTCGCCACGCGGACTACGTGCGTATCCGCAATCAGGTCTGCGGGATGAAGTGAACATGCCCCCCCTGTGGGGTGCATGCTTTATTCTTCCGGTTGTTCGGTGAGTTGATCCTTCCAGCGCGAGAGCAGCTTTTTGACCTTTGATTCCGGTTCCTTGTCCACCTGCGGCGTCTGTTCTGACTTACCACCGGCAAAACTGGCCATATTATCGGTCTTGATGTTGGCTGCGGCCGTGGCGTTTGCCTTGCTGGCCTGGGTTGACGACTTCGCCGTGGCGAGCGCCTCCAGCGGGTCTTTGGACTCGGAGCTAAAACTGAAAATGCCAACACCGATCATGATTGTGATGCTGGCGGCCAGGGCATAGAGCTGCTTGCGGTTATTATGGCCGCTGTTGTCCCGTTGTGGATCACTGTGTCCGTAGTTGGTAGTGCCGAGGTGCAGTTCCGGCATCAGGCCTGTCTCGCTGGCAGGTGTCTCGACTGGCTCGACCAGAAAAGACGGCAGGTCGTCGTCATCCTTATTATCCTGTTTCGCCCTAGGCTTATCGGGGCGGCGCGTCACAAAACTATCTTCAAATGCCTCATCATCATCGCCATCACTATCGCGGGCGCGTGGTTCCTTGAAAATGAATATGTCTTCATCGCCTTCGAGGATGGTGCGGTCCTTGACGCGACGGATGGTAGCCCTGGCAAGGTGCAGGCCTTGATAGCCGCTGCTATCTTCATGCTGGCGAGACTTTTCAGCCTCGGCCAGTTTGGACATAATCTCTTCTGCCAGTTGACGGGCATGTTGCTCGTCTTGCTGTTTGCCGGCGGCGATGGTGCGTGTCTGTTCGGCCTTTTCCCGGATGATCTGCTGTTCACGACGCGCGGCATCTGCTTCTGCCTGTTGGCGCGCGGCGGCTTCGGCCACGTCGCGGCGGTGTTGTTCTTCCGCCTGGCGGAGACTTTCGGCCTCAGCGGTTTCACGACGACGTTGTGCCTCGGCGCGTTGATGACGCTGGCTATCTTCCGAGATACGCGCCTTGGCCTTGGAGGCCTCTTCTTCCACCAGTTTGCGGGTGGATTCCATATCGCGGCGTAACTGCTCGGCTTCCTGCAAAGCCTGATGACGAATCTGTTCGGCTTCCTGCTCTGCCTCACGGCGTGCCCTTTCGGCGGCCTCGGCGCTCTCTTTTAGCCTGGCCTCTGCCTGGCGACGGGCCTCTTCAAGCATTTTTTGTTGTTTGCGCTGGTTGGCCTCGGTGCGTTCCGCCGCGGCCTGCGCGGCGGCCTCAGCCGCCTTGCGTGTGCGCTCGGCTTCTTCCTGTGCCTTTTGGCGAATCGCCCTGGCCTCGAGTTCGGCCTGATGCTTGGCGTCTTCGGCGGCCTGTGCCGCCTGTTGGACGGCGAGTTCGGCGCGCTGACGTGCAGCAATGAGTTCGGCTTCACGGCGGGCGGCCTCGGCCGCCTCAACCTTGGCGGCATTTTTGCGTGCCTGACTCATTTCCTGTTTGAGGCGCTCGGCCTCCTGCATGGCCGCCTGGCGAATACCCTCGGCCTCGGCCTTGACGCGTTCGGCTTCGGCCTTGGCCTGACGCTGGGCCTGCTCGGCCTCCTGGGACTTCTGCGCGGCCATTTGCGCGGCCTCACGCGCGGCCTTTTCAATGGCATCCTGCTGTGCCTGGATGGAAACTGACTCCTGTTTGATCTTGCTGAGCTCCTTCTCCGCCTCCTGGCGTAGTTTCTCGGCTTCCTGGCGCATTTTCTGGCTGTCTTTCGTCGCCTGCTCACGCAGACCCGCGGCGTCGGACTTGATACGGGAAATCTCATCTTCCGCCTGCTTACGGGCTGTCTCGGCGTTGGCGGTCTTCATGGCAAGGCGTTCTGCTTGCAGGCGGAGCTTGTCGGCCTCGCTCTTGAGTTGCTGGGTCTTGCTTTCCGCAGCCTGACGCGCCTCTTCAGCGACTTTGGCCTTGCGCGCCTCTTCCTGTGCCTGGCGGCGGTGCTGTTCAAATTTGAGCTGATCTTCCGTCTTGGCCTTTTCGGCGGCCGTCGGTTTGGCAGGCTCTTGCTTAATCGCAACGACTTCGGCCGTGGGTCTGGCCTTTTCTGTTGGGCTAGCTTTGGCGCTGCTGGTTGTCGAACCGGCGATGCCGTTCTGGATGACCTGACAGTTGAGTCCCTGCTGGATCATTAAGAAGGCGGCGGCGGCGCTTTGGTGGCCGTTGTCACAATAGAGAATATAGTCCGTGGTGGGATTCAGGGTGCTGAGTTTGACCCGCAACATGGACAGTGGAATGTTACTGGCGTGTTCCAGACCGTTGTCGGAAAAGGCCTTATTGGTGCGCACGTCGATGAGCGTGGCGCGCTGTTTTGTCCGTGCGATAGCGGTCTTTAGGTCGATATATTTGATAAGGGGCGCGACCAGAAGCTCCATAAAGTCATCTTTGTGCAGGCGCATGAGTACGCCGTCTTCCTGCATGATGACGGTGGCGTTGCGTTTGCCGTTGGTAATCAGGGCCTCTTCGCCAAAGCCATCACCGACAGACAGAATCGCCAGACGCACATCCTCGGCCTTGGGTGCCGGCCGGCGCGAAACCGCGCACTTGCCCTGTTTGACGATGTAGTAGAAGTCGTCCTGGCCACCCTGCTGCAAAATAATTTCGCCGCGTTTTGCCGGGCGCTCTTCGAGACGCATGAGCAGGCCCTGGATATTGGCGGTGGGTAGCTGGAGAAAGGCGCGTGATTGTAAAAAGCGCAGCATCCAGTCGGTGTTGTCTTCACTGCTCTCGTCATCCATGCCGAGCTCGGTAACTTCATAGGTGCCGGAGGGGTCATGCTCCATAAGGATCTCGAGGTGATCCGTGTCAACGGTCAATACCGTAACACTGGTACGTGCCCGGCAGGTGCTGGGGCGGGGCAGGGTGTCCGCCAGAGGGTATTTGGCTTCGACGCTACGGGCCTTGACCACTTCGGCCCGGGTGCTGCCGGTGACGAGCAGTTCCACCTGGCCATCGAGCAGGTAGATATTGCGCCTGTCCTTTTCACCCTGACGGAACAAAACGCGTCCGGGTGGGATTTCCTCGACACTGGATTTGTCCAGCAGCTCATCGAGTTTGTCGATGCTGAGCTTGTCCAGCGGCAGGAAATTGCGCAAGACCTTCGTGGTGACTGATTTTTTGACTGCGTTCATAGGGTAGCTTGTCGTTTTATTATCTTAACCTGTTGAATATATGAGGATTTATTCAATTCCTCACTTGTCGAGTGTGAAATTGACGAAAAAATGCTCATGCTGGCACCAATAGTAGTTGAATGACCCAGGGTCTGCTGTGATTAGGCTCACACTCAACTGAAATAATGTACAAACTTTGAGCTTTTCCGTGTCTGGATCTAAATAGCGAGCAACCGGGGCAAAAGCTTAAGGTCTAGCGCTCAAACTGTGAAGTGCCGCCGCTATTTCTTTGAAGATCATGGTTTTTTGCCTTAGGAGGGCAAGAAGTCGATGGGATAGGTGATCGTGGTGGTGGCCACCGCTTTGGCGCTGAAACGAAACAGCTTGATACGCGTCACCAGTCGGCGTTCCAACTCCGGATTATTCAGTTCACTGGAGACAATCCGACACTGGCTTACCTCCCCGCTGGGGGTAATGGTCAGTTCCAGCACAACCTTGCCCTGCAGGCTGGGGTCCTGGCGCAGGGCACGGTTGTAGAGGCTGAAAATGGCTGATTTGTTGCGCTGAAAGACCAGCTCAATCTCTTCCTCGCCACGGGCGGCCTGGCCGCTGCGGGTACGGCGCTCCGCGGGGCGGTCGCTGCCAATGCTACTGCTGACACCGGTGGTGTTGCGGCTGGCCAGCTGGCCGCCCCCGGTGTCACGGCTGAGGCTGCGGGTATTGATACCGCCACTGCCCTGCGTCGCCCTGGCCGTGAGGATCTGACTATTCGCCTGGGGGGTGGCTTTTTCGGCCTTTTGGGTCAACGGCCTTTTGGCCTTGTCGACACTGAAACTTTCACGCAGATCCGCAAGCTCGTCCCGCATGGCCAGCAGGCCACTCCGCTCGGCTTTCTGCCGCGCCGATTCCGGTTTTTTCGGTTCGGGCTGGGGCTTCCTGGCGACCTCTTTGGGCTCGGGTTCCGGTTTTTTGGCCTCGGGCTTTGGCGGCGGTGGGGGGGGCGGCAGTTTTTTCTTTTCCAGCACGAGTTTGGCGAGTCTGGGCGCAACGTCCTTGAGTTCTTTCTGTTCCGGTACGGGCCGCGGTAAAAAGGGCACAAGCAGTCCGACGAGCAGGCAAAACAGCAGGCTCAGCAGGACAAAACGCCGAAAGCGACGGTCGGGCTCGGTCGTCGTCCAGGGGAGCATGGGCTCCTGCCAATAGAGGCTGACCGAACTCATGGCGCCGCCCTGGCGTCCGACTTGTGGGCCACCGCCAGTGAGATATTGGCAAAGTCGGCACTGGCACAGCTGAGCATGATCTTTTTCAGCAGGACATAGGGAATCTCCTTGTCCCCCATGATGGTCACCCCCTGCTCGTTGATGGGTTTACTGCCGGGGCGACTTTGTGCCTGCTTTTGCTGTTTGTGCTTCTCCAGGGCCTCGGCCAGGGCCTTGATGTAGTTACTGTCGTCGCTCAGTACGCTGCTGACCTTAGCGATAAACTCGCCCTGGATGTGGATGTCATCGCGATTGACCATGATGACCAGGTTTTCCCTGGGCGGCTTTTCGGCGATCGATTGCGGCAGGTTAATGGCCTTGGGTGTGGGCAGCACCTCTGAACTGGTGGCGTTGACCAGCAGGAAGAACACCAGAATGGTGAAAATGTCCATGAGCGAGACCATGTTCAGTGCGGCCGTACGATCGGCGCGGCGACTATGGTGGCGGGACATGCGTTTGGCGCGACGGGATTCTTTCATAAACGGGGGCCCTTAGCGGGGCGCATCTCCTATCGAGATGTCCGGAAACAGCTCGGCGAGAATCGCCTCGCCCTGGTGCAGCGCCTTGTAGCTGCGCACGGCGTCCATGGCCTGCACCAGGGTGTCATAGGTGGTGTCCTGCTCGGCGAGGATGGTAATGTTCGATTTGTCCGGAAAACGTGCCTTGACCTGCTTTAGGGTCTCGGTCAGCTGCGCGAATTGATGCGTGGACTGTGTGACCGGCAGGGTCTTGATAATACCGCCTTTGTTGTCGGCGATGACCAGGGCGTCCTTTTTGATAATCAGTTGCAGTTCAAATGCCGGGTCTTTGGCGTCGCCAGGGCCTTCACCGGGTTTGGGCAGATTCAGCTCCAGGATCGACATGTGCGTGAACACGGCCGTCATTAGCAGAAACGGCACCAGCACCACCATCAGGTTCATGAAGGCGGTAATGTTGAGTTCGGCGGTCGTCTGGTGACGTTGGCGCTGCTTACGGAGACGTCGCATATCAGTTCGCGGGCTTGCGGCTCATCATCAGGTTGACGAACTTGACGGTGGCCATTTCGAGGCTGTCGACAATCTCGGTGGTCTTGGTTTGCAGCACCGCATAGATGAGCAGCAGTGGAATCGCCACCATGAGTCCAAAGGCAGTGGTATTCATGGCCACGGAGATACTGGTGGAGAGAATCTCGGCCTTCATGGCGGGGTCGATCTGGGCCACTGCGGTAAAGGCCTTGATGAGGCCGATAATGGTGCCGAGCAGACCGAGCAGGGTGGCGATATTGGCAAAGGTCGCCAGGTAGTGGGTGCGCTTTTCCAGACGCGGGATGACTTCCATCATGCTTTCTTCCATGGCCGCCTCAATTTCGTCACGGTTGCTGGCGGTTTTCATACGCCCCAGGCCCTGGGACAGCATGCGTGAAATGGCGGTATCGGACTTGGTGGTGAGATTGTAGGCCTGTTGATAATCCCCCTTCTGTAACAGCGGCAGTATTTTGTTGAGCAGGCGGCGGTTACTGCTGCGCGAGGCGGTCAGATAGATATAGCGTTCCAGCGAGATGGCGAGGCCAAGCGCGAGGATAAATAAAATCGGGTACATAAAGGTCCCGCCGTCCTGAAAAAAACCTACAATGCTCGCGTACATACTTGCCTCCAGACTAAATGTATTCTGTAAGTGGGTTCGGCTGACAACGTGAGGATCGGGCCGTAGTCCTGTTGGGTGTGTCTGCCGTCACGTGATCGATTCCCACGGTAATTTTTTTATTCTGTTTCGACTTGCCGGCATTATCCTTTAATTTGCTCATGTCTACCGGCCACAAAACTGTTTACTGGTTCTCATTATCCTGTTTTTGTTGTTCACTGACCTGGTAATAATACTGCACCTGGCGGCGAAACTCGTCTCTCTCCAGTGGCGACAGGGCATCGGCGATGAGTGACTGTAACGGCGGTGCACCCAGGTCGGGTAACGAGGCCTTTTTCCAGGGCACAATATACAACACCTTGGGGAGTTCCTGGTTACCGATAATGGCCGTGCCCTGCATCTCCAGGCGATCTTCGGCGAAGCATGACGGACTCAAGAGTATCAGACTAACAACTATCCACTGGCGCATCAGGAATCTCCCGCTGAGGCTGGTTGACGTGCAGCGATGCGGCGTTCCAGGTCAATCACCCAGTTGTCGACCTGTTTGTCCTCGCTCGCCGCCAGTCGTTGAAATTGCTGGTAGTGTTGCAGCGCCTGTTCCAGTTGCTGCAAGTAGAGGTCGTAGAGTATGCCCAGGTTGAGATGGGCATGGGCATAATCGGGATTGAGCTTTAAGGCCTGCAAATAGGCCTCCCGGGCGGCGTCAAAACGGCCGCCCTGCCGATAGGCGATCCCCAGGTGGTGATGCGCGACGGCATTGCCCGGATTGATCGCGATGGCGCGCTTGAATGCCGCCGTGGCGGCATCGGTCTGGCCACCCTGTAGATGAATAATACCGATGTTGACCTGGACGCCAGCCAGCGTCGGGTAGCGCTTGGCCATGTCCTGGAATAGGGGCAGGGCCACGCTGGGTTGTCCGGACTTGAGAATGGCCACGGCACGCTCAAATTCGGCCCTGGCCTCGGCGGAGGCGACCGGTTGTGCCGACGTGGTCTTACCCTCGTTCAGTCCTGTGCCGGCACAGCCCTGTAGTAGCACAAGGAGCACGACGCCGAGGAGGAGATGGCGGCGGCGATTAATGTAGGGCGGCGGTGTAGGCATCGTTTCTCTCGCTCTTGGCATAGCGCGCGGGTTGGAGTTTGATCAATTGCTGATGGCTCTTTTTGACCCATTCATCGTAGATGCCATCCGCGGTGTAGTTCAGGTTGGCGGCATGGATGTCGATGGCCTTTTCCTCAAAGGGGAAGGCCTGTTCTTCCAGCAGCAGCACATATTCTTCCAGTTCCTCGGCCGAGAGTCCCGGGGGGCGTTGTGAGGCCATCAGGGCGCGGCCAAAGTCGTTATAGATCTCGGCGATCTGATAGGTGGCGGCCGTGGTGGCCTCGCCAATCTGGTAGGCCATGGCGCGCTCGTAGGACTTGATGGCGTCCTCCATCAGGGTCTTTTTGCGTTGCAGACTCTGTTTTAAGGGAATGCTCAGTGTCGCCTTTTTATACGCGCTCAAACGCGGTTGTGCCAGCACCAGGGTGGCCTCTGCGGCCAGTGTCCGCGTGCGATCGGTGCGTTGCGGGCCGGCGGCACTATCCGCCTTGATGATCTCATTGAGCCAGTAGCCCCAGCGTTTGGCATCACGCTGCTGTTGATAGTGTTGGGCCAGATAACTCCGTGCCTCCATGCTCTGGGGCAACTGTTGCGGGAACTCCTTGACGTAACGTTCATACAGCGCCATCGCCCGGGCCGTCTCGCCGCCATCTTTGTAGAGCCCGGCGGCCTGCCAGATCATTTCCTGGCGGTAGTTTCTGTCGCTGGCATTCAGGGCCAGGCGCTCCATTTCACCGGCCGCCTTCAGACCCTGCCCCGACTGGGTGTAGACCAGCGCCAGCTTTTCGGTAACGCCTGCCTGGAGGGGGTGCTTGGGATACTGTTGCCGAAAACGCTCCAGCACCTGTCCCGCCCGGCGCCAGTCCTGGGTCTCGATAAGGACCGTGGCGGCATCATATTCAGCATTGATGACCAGGGCGGAGCCGGGGACGACCTGC
>JAWOIE010000064.1:0-3620 GCA_046484825.1 Gammaproteobacteria bacterium
CTAGTGGTCTTCCAAGGTGATATTGTCGGGTTCAGCGTTCCTGTGGTGTTTCGCTGCAAGGCGTGGTGCGCAGGCAATGGCCGCTCCCTTGTCAAGCACCGCAACGCCGCAGCGGGACACCACAGGAGCGCCCGAAGGGTTGGCCTGTCAGCGTCCATGGCCGCGGTCCGCCTCTTGGAAAGGACTATGGCCATTCCCTGCGAGGCGCGCCTTGCCATGAACGCTGACAGACCAACTGAACCCGGCAATATCACCTTGGGAGACCACTAACATGCGCGGTCCGATGTTATCCCGTCTTCTCAGCCACGATAGCGGCGGAAAAATATTTCTGCTCATTCTCGCGGTGGTGGCCATCCTGGTGCCGGCGCTGAATCTGTTTGTGCCGGAGACCTCGGCCTTTCATGTCTCCACCTTTACCGTGACGCTGCTGGGTAAATTTCTTACCTATGCGCTGCTGGCCATCGCCCTGGACCTGGTGTGGGGCTATTGCGGCATTCTCAGTCTCGGTCATGGCGCCTTTTTTGCGTTGGGCGGTTATGCCATGGGCATGTATCTCATGCGCCAGATCGGTGACCGCGGCGTGTACGGCAATGCGGAGCTGCCGGATTTTATGGTGTTCCTCAACTGGCAGGAGCTGCCCTGGTACTGGTCGGGTTTTGATATGTTCTGGTTCGCCATGCTCATGGTGATGCTGGTGCCGGGCCTGCTGGCCTTTGTGTTTGGCTGGCTGGCGTTTCGTTCGCGGGTCACCGGCGTGTATCTGTCCATCATGACCCAGGCGCTGACCTATGCCCTGATGCTGGCCTTCTTTCGCAACGAGATGGGCTTTGGCGGCAATAACGGCCTGACCGACTTCAAGGACATCCTTGGTTTTAGTCTGCAATCGGATGCCACCCGCGCCGGCCTATTTCTGGCCTCGGCCGTTGCTCTGGGGCTGGGCTATCTGCTGGCGCGTTATATCGTCTCCTCAAAACTCGGACGCGTGGTGGTCGCCATCCGTGACGCCGAGGACCGCACCCGCTTTATTGGTTATAAAGTGGAGAGCTACAAGCTGTGGGTATTTGTGCTCTCGGCCATGCTGGCGGGGATCGCCGGCGCGCTGTATGTGCCGCAGGTGGGCATTATCAATCCGGGCGAATTCTCGCCGCTGAATTCCATCGAGATGGTGATCTGGGTGGCCGTCGGCGGGCGCGGAACCCTGTACGGAGCGGTCATGGGGGCCTTCATGGTCAACTACAGCAAGACCTATCTGACCGGGGCCTTGCCGGAGGTATGGCTCTACGCCCTCGGCGCCCTGTTCATTGTGGTGACGATCTTTCTTCCCAAGGGTGTGGTCGGCCTGTATCAGCAGTACAAACAAAGGCGGGGCCGGGAGCCGGCGGCATGAAGGCCTTGAATGCCCTACGCGAGACCATGCGCCGCGATCAGGTGTTCGATTTTGTTCGCCCGGGTGTGCATACCATTACCCCCGGTGAAATCGATACCCGCCATGGACCGATCCTGTATGTGGAAAATGTCAGTGTCAGTTTTGATGGTTTCAAGGCGCTCAATGACCTGAGTCTGTATATCGACGATGGCGAGCTGCGCTGCATTATCGGCCCCAACGGCGCGGGCAAGACCACCATGATGGATGTGATCACCGGCAAGACCCGCCCCGATAGCGGTGAGGTGTTCTTTGGCCAGACCCTGGACCTGACCCGCATGACCGAATACGAGATTGCCACCGCCGGCATCGGTCGCAAGTTCCAGAAGCCGACCGTGTTCCCGCAACACACGGTGTTTGAAAATCTGGAACTGGCCATGCAGGCCGACAAGCGTGTCTGGTCGACCCTGGTGGCGCGCATGAGCGGTGAGCAGCGTGACCAGCTGGATGAGGTGCTGGAGACCATCGGCCTGACACAGCAGATCTATCTGCATGCCGCACAACTTTCCCACGGCCAGAAACAGTGGCTGGAGATCGGTATGTTGCTGATGCAAAAGCCCCGCCTGTTACTGGTGGACGAACCTATCGCCGGCATGACCCATCAGGAGACCGAACGAACCGCCGAACTCCTGACCGGTCTGGCCGGCAAGCACTCGGTGGTGGTGGTGGAACACGATATGGCCTTTGTGCGTTCCATCGCGCGCAAGGTGACCGTGTTGCATGAGGGCCATGTACTCACGGAGGGCAGCATGGATGAGGTGCAAAACCATCCGCGGGTGATCGAGGTCTATCTGGGTGAATAAACGCGTATGTTAAACGTCAAACAACTCAATCAGTTTTATGGCGGCAGCCACACCCTCTGGGATCTGGACATCGAGATCGCCGAGGGCGCCTGTGTCTGTCTGATGGGCCGCAACGGTGTGGGCAAGACCACGCTGTTAAAGGCGGTGATGGGCCTGCTGCCGGTACAGAGCGGCGGCATGGTGTTTGATGGCCATGACCTGCGCACACAAGCGGCAGAGCAACGCGCCCGCCTGGGTATCGGTTATGTGCCACAGGGGCGGGAGATCTTTCCTCTGCTCACGGTCGAGGAAAACCTGCGCGTCGGCCTGTCCACCGTCGGCAAGGCCAGCGCGCCCCTGCCGGAACGGATCTTTGAACTCTTTCCGGTGCTCAAGAGCATGTTGCACCGCCGTGGCGGCGACCTGTCCGGCGGCCAGCAACAACAGCTCGCCATCGGCCGTGCCCTGACCCTGAATCCGAAAATGCTCATTCTGGATGAACCGACCGAGGGGATTCAGCCGAATATCGTGCATGAGATCGGCGACATTATTCTACGCCTCAACGAAGAGGCGGGACTGACCGTATTACTGGTGGAACAGAAGCTGCCGTTCGCGCGTCGGGTCGGCAAGCAGTTTGTCATTATGGACAAGGGTCGCCAGGTGGCCGCCGGTGACATGGCGTCCCTGAGCGATGCACAGGTGAAGGAATATCTGACGGTGTGAGCCGGTGACGTGGCCGACTCCGCCATTTTTGATCGCGCCAGGCAATCAAAAATGTGAGAAAAATAAAAATCGCGTTTTTATTCTTCGTGCCCTGATTAATTCATCCATGAATAAATCAGAGCATCCTACAAAATAGCGGCATCGGGTTTACCTGGCCAGAATATCCCTCAGGTTGGCCAGGTGCGCGCGGCCACGCTCCTGGCGTTCTTCTTCCGGGACTTCCACGCCCTGGCCCTGCCACTTGAGACTCTCCTGCGGCAGTTCTTCAATAAAGCGACTCGGTTCACAGTCGATGACCTCACCGAAGCGTTTGCGTTTTTTGCACAAGGTCAGGGTGAGCGTGCGTTGCGCGCGGGTGATGCCTACGTAGGCGAGGCGGCGTTCCTCTTCGATATTGTCTTCGTCGATACTACTGCGGTGCGGCAACAGGTTTTCCTCCATGCCGACCAGAAACACATGGGGAAACTCCAGGCCCTTGCAGGCATGCAGGGTCATGAGGTGGACCTGATGACTGCCGCAGGGCTTGCAACGTCGGCGGCGTGGGAACCGCGCTGACGCCCCGTTCGTGGGCCAGGTGAGCCCGAGAGGCGTCGGCCAGCCCCTGCAGGCGGTCGTACTCCGGCGTCTGCGGACCTCCGGGAACGGATTCGACCGGCTGCACGCCGGGGGCGCGGGCGCTTCCCGGCGCCGGG
>JAWOIE010000108.1:0-7346 GCA_046484825.1 Gammaproteobacteria bacterium
GCATGTGCACTTCATCGATGAGATAGACCTTGTAGCGACCCCGGGTCGGCGCATACTGCACGTTATCCAGCAGCTCGCGGGTGTCTTCCACCTTGGTGCGCGATGCCGCATCCACCTCGATCAGGTCCACAAAGCGCCCGGCATCGATCTCCTGACAGGCGCTGCACTGGCCACAGGGCGTGGAGCTGACGCCCTGCTCACAATTGAGCGACTTGGCCAGGATCCGCGCCAGCGTGGTCTTGCCAACCCCGCGGGTGCCGGTGAACAAAAAGGCGTGGTGGACACGGTCATTATCCAGCGCATTGATCAGCGCCCGCAGCACATGACCCTGCCCCACCATCTCGGCAAAGTTGCGCGGCCGCCATTTTCTAGCAAGTGCTTGATAACTCATGGAATTTTTATGTTACCCGAAAACATCAGAAGTGACATTCTACATAGCAAAGGGGCGAGGTACTAGGTACCAGGAGATACCGCCTTTCCGCGGCCCTGGCACCTAGTCCCTCGAGCCTGTCTTTAAAAGGTGGCAACCTGCACCAGCCACACCCCGGCGCCCAAGTCCACCGCTGCGGCTGCTCCCTTCCGGGCCTGACCGGGTTCACGGTTTATTGTCGCGAGGGGACCAATGCAGGTCACCATAACGCATGGACGCTGTGCTGAAAAAATGGGCGGGGTCAGTCGCCTGTCGTCTCGTCGCGGTCCGTCCGGACAGTGGGCGCACACAGGAGTCGCCTCGCGCGGCGCGAGCAGGACTACCCCACGCTACACACGCTTCTGGCGGTGCTGGGCCAGGCGATATACCACCCGCCACGCGTCCGGCTGTGCATTATAAAGGCATGGCAAAAATAAACACCCTTTTTTCCCGCCGCTGCGGCTTGGCCGCCGTGAGCGCTATTTTTTAACCACCGGTGGCCATGGTCATGCGGTTGGGACCGTCAGATGGCCGGCATTAGTGAGCCGGCCAGCGCCAGTCGCGTTGCGCGGGCAAGTCAATACCGTGTTCATGGGCGTACTGCCGACACCCGATCTGCATGTCACGCAAGTTCTGTTTATAGTGTGCGCCGGCCACCAGCAGGCCAGGTACGCGGTTGATGACGTCGATGGCCAGGCTAAAACGGTCGATCTCGTTGTCGATGGCCAGTTCCAGCGGCGTGTTGATGTTGCCCTTTTCCTTGTAGCCACGCACGTGCAGGTTCCGATGGTTGGTGCGCCGATAGGCGAGCCGGTGAATCAGCCACGGGTAGCCGTGGAAATTGAAAATGATGGGTTTGTCGCAGGTAAACAGGCTATCGAAGTCGCGATCGCTAAGGCCATGCGGGTGCTCACTGGCCGGGGCAATCGTATACAGATCAACGATGTTGATAAACCGAATCTTCAGCTCGGGAAAATAGTCGCGCAGGAGGGCCACCGCCGCCAGCGCCTCCTGGGTGGGGATATCGCCGCAGCCCACAATAACCACATCCGGTTCGCTGCCGCGATCGGTGCTGGCCCATTCCCAGATACCCAGTCCCCTGGCGCAGTGCTTGATGGCCGCATCCATATCCAGATACTGCAGGTGTTTTTGTTTGTCGGCGACAATGACATTGACATCATCCGTGCTGCGCAGGCAGTGATCCGCGATACACAGCAGGGTGTTCACATCCGGCGGCAAATAGATGCGCGTCACGCTCGGGCTCTTGTTGACCACGATATCGAGAAAGCCCGGGTCCTGGTGGGTAAAGCCGTTGTGATCCTGGCGCCAGACCGTGGAGGTGATGAGCAGGTTGAGCGAGGCGATGGGCGCACGCCAGGGGATGTCCTCGGCAATATCCAGCCACTTGGCGTGCTGGTTGAACATGGAATCGATGACATGCACAAAGGCCTCGTAAGAGGAAAGAAAGCCATGCCGCCCGGTCAACAGATAACCTTCCAGCCAGCCCTCCAGGGTGTGTTCGGAAAGCATTTCCATAACGCGGCCCTGCGGGGACAGTTCGCCGCCGTCGGCATCCTCGGGCAGGTAGTCGGCCAACCAGGTCTTTTTGCTGGCCTCGTATACCGCATTGAGTTTGTTGGACGTAGTCTCATCGGGACCGAAGACGCGAAAGCTGTGCGGATTTCGACGCAGGATGTCACGCAAAAATTCACCAAGGGGCCGCGTATTCTCCACCTCGTCCTGCGCGGGCTGCTGGACCGCGACGGCGTAGTCACGAAAATCCGGTAACTGCAGGGCGCGACGCAGGACACCGCCATTAGCGTGCGGGTTGGCGCCCATGCGCCGCGGCCCCGTGGGCGTGAGCGCCCGCAATTCCGGCACTAAACGGCCCTGTTCATCGAACAGGGTCTCGGGCTGATAGCTACGCAACCAGGCCTCGAGTTGTTTTAACTGCGCCTTGTCCTTACGCACGTCGGCCAGGGGCACCTGATGCGCCCGCCAGCTGCCCTCGACCTGATGGCCATTGACCTCTTTAGGTCCGGTCCAGCCCTTGGGGCTGCGCAGGATAATCATGGGCCAGCGCGCCCGCGTCACCTCGGCCCCCGGCTGCCGCGCCTGTTGCTGAATTTGCGCAATACTATGGACACATTCATCCATGACCGCGGCCATTTTCTGGTGCATGTCTTCGGGGTCATCACCTTCGACGAAGTACGGTGTCCAGCCATAACCCCGGAACAACGCCTCGAGCTCCTCGTGACTGATGCGCGCCAGCACGGTGGGATTATTAATCTTGTACCCATTGAGGTGTAGGATAGGCAGCACCGCGCCATCCCGCTGCGGGTTGAGAAACTTGTTGGAGTGCCAGGCCGTGGCCAGCGGTCCGGTCTCGGCCTCGCCGTCACCGACCACCACGGCAACCAGCAGGTCGGGGTTGTCAAACGCGGCGCCGAAGGCATGTGAAATACTGTACCCCAGCTCCCCGCCTTCGTGGATGGAACCCGGCGTTTCCGGGGTGCAATGACTGCCGATGCCACCGGGAAAGGAAAATACCTTGAACAGGGCGCGCAGCCCGTCGCTATCCTCGCCCTTGTCAGGATAGACCTCGGAATAGCTGCCTTCCAGATACACCGGTGCGAGTATGCCCGGCGCACCATGGCCCGGCCCGGCCAGCAGGATGGTGTCCTGGTCGTGCTGCTTAATGATTCGATTCAGGTGTGTATAGACAAAACTCAGGCCGGGACTCGCCCCCCAGTGGCCTAACAGGCGTTGTTTGATATGTTCTACTTTGAGAGGTTCACGCAACAACGGATTGTCCTGCAAGTAGATCATACCGGCGGCCAGATAATTGCAGGCATTCCAGAAACGCTGCATGGCATCGAGGGTAGCGGCATCCAGCGGGGCGGGCGTCGATGGCTTGTCTGTCTGATTCATCGCATAACCTTATTGTGATAACTTTTTGACGGTAAACACTGAAGCGACAACATTTCAGTAATAGAGGCGTCCACTGAATTAACTGAGGGTTATAAATACCCGGCAGACGTGCGCTACAGAAAAACACTCATATCTTAAACCTACACGCAAATTTATTAGAATGCCACCTGAACACACATAATCGCGTCGAGGACGCAAGCACAGAAATTTTTTATCCCCGGCAGATCTTTTGTTAGAGTACTATCCAATATGTTTCGCCTTAATGATGATTCCATGACAAACCATACGCCCAACGAAATCATGGTCGTCAATGCCGGCAGTTCCTCGCTGCGCCTGACCCTGTTCCAGCACCAGGACAACCGCTTACAGCGAGTGGCGGCGCAGCGCTTTGAAGCGGATCCAGAACACGCGGACACGCAGCTACGCCAGTTCATGGAGACGCACGGGATCGCGTCCGACGTCCCCATAGCCCATCGCGTGGTGCATGGCGGCGCGCGCTTCAAGCATGCCGTGCGCATCGACACCGGGGTGACACAACACATCGCGGATTTGATCCCGCTCGCCCCGCTACACAATCCCGCCGCGCTGGCCTTGATCCGCACACTGGAGACACATGCGCCCGACACTCCGCAAGTCGCCGTCTTCGACACCGCCTTTTTTCACAACCTGCCTGAGGTGGCCAAGACCTATGCCATCGCCGCCGAGGTGAGTCAAAAACATGCCATCTATCGTTATGGCTTTCATGGGCTGGCGCACGAGTACATGTGGCAGCAGTGGTGCCAGCTGACCGGCAACACCTCAGGGCGCGGTCGCGTGATCACCCTGCAGCTGGGCTCGGGTTGTTCCATGGCCGCTATCAAGGATGGCCGCGCCATGGATACTTCCATGGGTTTTTCGCCGCTGGAGGGTCTGGTCATGGCGACGCGTAGCGGCGACATCGACCCGGGCATCGCACTTTATTTACAAACGGTGGCGGGTTATTCCGTCGGCGAGATGGATACGTTGCTGAATCAACACAGCGGCCTGTTGGGGGTATCGCAACAGAGCGCCGACATGCGCGCGTTACTCGAAGCAACTGATGCGCAGGCAAAACTGGCGCTGGATATTTATTGCTATCGTCTGCGCAAATACATCGGCGCCTACCTCAGCGTGCTCGGCGGTGTGGACGGCATTGTGTTTGGCGGCGGCGTCGGTGAGAACAGCGCCGTGATCCGCGCCAGGGTACTGCAGGACATGACCTGGTGCGGCATTAAACTGGACAACGTTAAAAATTCGGCAACTCTCGGCCACGATGGCTGTATCAGCCAGGCGGACAGCCAGGTCGAGGTATGGACCATCAAGGTTCAGGAAGACTCGCTGATTGCCCAGCAGACCTGCGTCCTGCTGGAACAGGAACACGCCCCGACCTGATGACCACCGCGCCAGTCAGCCATTGTGCGTTGCGCCTGCCGGGTAAATCGGCAATCGTACATATCATCAAACCAAGCCATGAACGCAGCGGTACAAGGATGCACCCCAATGACTGAACAACTCGAGCAAACAACCGTCTGGCACCACTATACTCAGGCCCAGACCCTTGAGTCCCTGGGCGTCGATGCGCAGGGACTGAGCGAGGCACAGGCCACGCAGCGCCGAAAGGAGTACGGCCCGAATATTCTGCGCCCGCCACAAGGCAAGAATCTTCTGCAACGCTTTTTATTACAGTTCCACAATATCTTTATATATGTGCTCCTTGGCGCCGCACTGATGACCGCGCTGTTGGCTCACTGGATCGATACCGGTGTCATTCTGGGCGTCGTCTTTATCAACGCCCTCATCGGCATCATCCAGGAAGGCAAGGCGGAAAAGGCGCTCGACGCCATTCGCAATCTGCTGACACCGCAGGCCATGGTCAGGCGCGATCATCAGACTCGGACACTGGCGGCGGAACAACTGGTACCGGGAGACATCGTCTATCTGCAATCGGGCGACAAGGTGCCGGCGGACCTGCGCCTGATCCACGTCAAGGACTTGCGTATCGACGAATCACTCCTGACCGGTGAATCGGTGGCCGTGGAAAAGGCGGCCGCATCGGTGGCCGAAGACACGCCGCTCGCCGAGCGCAGTTCCATGGCCTTTACCAGCACCCTGGTCACCTATGGCCAGGCCACCGGAGTAGTCGTCAGCACCGGGGAACAGACCGAGATCGGCCGCATCAGCCGGATGCTCGGTGAAGTGAACACCCTGACCACCCCCATGCTCCAGCAGGTGGCACACTTTGCCCGCGGCCTAACCCTGGTCATACTGGTAGTGTCCGGCCTGACCTTTGCGTTCGGGATGCTGATACAGGGGTTTACCGCGGCCGACATGTTGCTCGCCACTGTCGGCCTGGCCGTCGCCGCCATCCCCGAGGGCCTGCCGGCCATTATGACCATCACCCTCGCCATCGGTGTGCAGAACATGGCCCGGAGCAAGGCGATTGTGCGCAGACTGCCGGCAGTGGAAACACTCGGCTCGGTATCCATTATCTGCTCGGACAAGACCGGCACCCTGACCCGCAATGAGATGACCGTGCGTGCCGTGGCCACCGTAAGCGAACGGTTTGAGGTCAGTGGTAGTGGTTATGACCCGCATGGCGTTTTTTCACTACAGGATAACGCCATTGACGTGGATGACTATCCCCTGCTGCAGGAACTGACCCGTGCCGCGCTCCTGTGTAACGATGCCAACCTGCACCGGCAAGAAGGCGACTGGAAGTTAAACGGCGACCCCACCGAAGGGGCACTGGTTGCCCTGGGCATGAAGGCCGGCCATGAGCCTGGCTTCGTCCACGAGGAGTGGCAGCGCACGGATATCATTCCCTTTGAATCCGAGCACCGTTTTATGGCGACCCTGCACCATGACCACAGCGGTCACGCCCTTATATATCTCAAGGGTGCCCCCGAGAAAGTCCTGGACATGTGTGACACCCAACACAGTACCGATGAAGACCAGGCACTGGACAAAACCTACTGGCACGAACAAATGGAGGTCATGGCCGAACAGGGTTTGCGCCTGCTCGCCATTGCCCGCAAGACTGTCCCGGCCGAGCAACACGAGCTGCGCTTTGCCGATGTGGAGGACGGCCTCTCACTACTGGGTATCGTCGGCATGATGGACCCGCCACGCGACGAGGCCATCGAGGCGGTGGCGCAATGTCATGCCGCCGGCATTCGCGTCATCATGATTACCGGTGACCACCTGATCACCGCGCGATCCATTGGCCTGACCATGGGCATCGGTGATGGCACTCATGCGATAAGTGGTCAGGAACTGGACGACCTGGACGATGCGCAACTAGAGCGCGCCATTGCCGAGGTCGATGTCTTTGCCCGCACCACGCCCGGCCACAAATTGCGCCTGGTCACTGCCTTGCAGGCCGCCGGCCAGGTCGTGGCCATGACCGGCGACGGCGTCAATGATGCGCCCGCGCTCAAGCGTGCCGATGTCGGCATGGCCATGGGCAAAAAAGGCACCGAAGTGGCCAAGGAGGCTGCGGAAATGGTGCTGGCCGACGACAACTTTGCCACCATCGCCACCGCCGTGGCGCAGGGCCGTGCCGTCTACGATAACCTGAAGAAATCAATCCTCTTCATCATGCCCACCAGTGGTGGCGAGGCCTTGAGTATTCTCGCGGCGATTGCCTTTGGCAGCATGCTGCCCATCACACCGGTGCAGATCCTCTGGATCAACATGGTGACCGCCGTCACCCTGGGGCTCACCCTGGCCTTCGAACCGGCGGAACAGGACGTCATGCAGCGCAAACCGCGCCGGCCTACGGAACCCCTGTTTTCCCGACTCATCATCTGGCGCATTATTTTTGTTTCGCTCATACTGGTCAGTGGCACCTATGGCCTGTTTGTCTGGTATCGCGAAGCCGGCGCCTCGCTGGAACTGGCGCGTACCGTTGCCGTCAATACCCTGGTGATGTTCGAGATATTCTACCTGTTCAATGCTCGCCACTTTTTTGCCAGCGCCATGTCCGTGC
>JAWOIE010000219.1:0-12718 GCA_046484825.1 Gammaproteobacteria bacterium
ATTGCCATGGCCGTGCAGGAGGGTATCGACGTCGTGACCGCGCACCCCGCTACCGAAGAAGAGGTCATGGGTGTCAACAGTCGCGCCAGCTGGGCGCGGCTGTTGACGCCCATAACCTCTTCTTCGGTGGCCGGGTGTGCGGTCACGACCTCGATACCATCGCGCACGGCCATGGCAATGATATCGGTAAGATAATACTCGCCCTGAGCATTATTGTTTTTTAACTGCCCCAGCCAGCCTTTGAGGTGGCGCGCGCTGACGGCAAGGATGCCGGTATTGATCTCGCTAATGGCACGCTGCGCATCGCTGGCGTCTTTCTCTTCGACGATGCACTGCACCTTGCCGTGGCCGTCACGGACAATGCGACCATAACCGCTGGGATTGTCCAGGTGGACGCTCAGCAGGGCCATTTGCCTGTCATTGACCTGCCGCACCAGTTCGGCCAGCGTCGTGGCATTGGTCAGCGGCACATCGCCATAGAGGATCAGGACCATGTGCTCATCGGCCACCGCCGGCATGGCCTGCTGTACCGCGTGGCCGGTGCCCTTTTGTTCTTTTTGCTCGGCCCAGACAATGGCTTCATCACGGATGGCCTGCCGCACCTGTTCGCCGCCATGGCCGTACACCACGACCAGTTTCTGTGGCGCCAGTTCGGCGGCGCTGTCGAGCACATGCTGCAAGAGTGCCTTGCCGGCCAGAGGGTGTAACACCTTGGGCCGTGACGACTTCATACGTGAGCCCTGCCCTGCGGCGAGGATCACGACACTCAGGTGATTGTTGCCTGACATGACTACATCCTTACTCGGTTAACGTGCGGCGCGCATCCATAATCTATTCTGTGCCTGCGCCGCGACAATAGCAATTTCGATTCAAACGCCCTGCTGCACTCACACTCAGTGTAAATGTTGAGGCTTCTCGCTGTCTTCCACCCCACCTCTGTCGATCTCTTCCTGGCTGGCGTCACGGATATCGGTAATGCGAATGACAAAGGTTACGGTTTTCCCGGCAAAGGGGTGATTGCCATCCAGGGTGATACGACCGTCCTCGATGCGGGTCACCACCATGGTAATGCGTTCACCCTCCGGGTCTTCAAATTCCGCCTCGGCGCCGATCTGACGAAACTCCTCCGGCACGTTCTCAAGCGCATCGCTATAGGTCAGCTCCGGGTCATACGGGCCAAAGCCCTCTTCCGGCGGGACATCGGCCCGCACCTCGTCACCAATTTTTTTACCCGTCAGCGCCTGCTCGACCCTTTCATACATGCGGCCATCGACGCCATGCAGATACGACAGTGGCAGGTCCGACTGTTCCAGCATGCTGCCATCCTGGTCGAGAATGGAATAGATAAAGGTGACAACTTTCTGGTGCTCTACTCTTTGTTCCATTTTTCGTCCTGACAAAAAAGGGCAGCACAAAGCCACCCTTTTTGACTACTTTATTTTCGGCATTTCCTAGCGGCTGATCTTTTTGCGTATCCGCTGAATCGCCTGTAATTGTGCCACGGCCTCGGCCAGTTGTGACTGCGCCTCCGCCAGGTCCATTTCACCGGAACGATCCTTGAGCGCCTGTTCGGCCTTTTGCTTGGCTTCCATAGCCGCCGCTTCATCCAGGTCATGGGCGCGCACGGCGGTGTCCGACAGGATCGTCACCACATGCGGCTGCACTTCCAGGATCCCGCCAGAGACATAAATGGATTCCTGCTCCCCACCCTGCTTGGTGATACGCACCTCACCCGGCTTCAGCGGTGTCAGCATCTGGGTGTGACGCGGGTAAATCCCGACTTCACCCATTACCGCGGGCGCCACGACGACTTCGGCGGTGCCGGAAAAGATCTCGTGCTCTGCGCTAACGATGTCAACATGCATGGTCATGGCCATACCTTACCTCCGGGTTAAAGCGTCTTGGCTTTTTCTACCGCTTCTTCAATCGTGCCGACCATGTAGAACGCCTGTTCGGGCAGGGCGTCATACTCACCATCGACGATACCCTTGAAGGCGCGAATGGTGTCTTTCAGACCAACATACTTACCCGGCGCACCGGTGAACACCTCGGCCACGAAAAACGGCTGTGACAGGAAGCGCTGAATCTTACGTGCGCGGGATACCGTCAGCTTGTCTTCTTCAGACAGTTCGTCCATCCCCAGGATGGCGATAATGTCTTTCAGCTCTTTGTACTTCTGCAGGTTACCCTGTACGGCACGGGCAATGTTGTAGTGCTCTTCGCCGATGACGTGTGGGTCCAGCTGACGTGAGGTGGAATCCAGCGGGTCCACCGCGGGGTAGATACCCAGCTCGGCTACCTGACGCGAGAGTACCAGGGTCGCATCCAGATGCGAGAAGGTGGTCGCCGGTGACGGGTCAGTCAAGTCATCCGCCGGCACATATACGGCCTGGAAGGAGGTGATGGAACCAGTCTTGGTGGAGGTAATGCGTTCCTGCAGGACACCCATTTCTTCCGCCAGGGTCGGCTGATAGCCTACCGCGGAAGGCATACGACCCAGCAGTGCGGAGACTTCGGTCCCGGCCAGGGTGTAGCGGTAGATGTTGTCGACAAACATCAGCACGTCACGGCCTTCGTCACGGAAATACTCGGCCATGGTCAGACCGGTCAGCGCCACGCGCAGACGGTTGCCGGGAGGCTCATTCATCTGGCCATAGACCAGGGCCACCTTGTCGATAACGCCGCCTTCGGTCATTTCGTGGTAGAAGTCGTTACCCTCACGAGTACGCTCACCCACACCGGCGAAGACCGAGAAGCCGCTGTGCGCCACGGCGATGTTACGAATCAATTCCATCAGGGTAACGGTCTTACCCACACCCGCACCGCCGAACAGACCAATCTTGCCACCCTTGGCGATGGGCATGATCAGGTCAATCACCTTGATACCGGTTTCCAGGATCTCTACCGAAGAGGCCTGGTCCGCATAGGCGGGTGGCTTGCGGTGGATGGGCCAGCGGTGTTCTTCGCCAATGGGGCCGGCATCGTCTACCGGGTTACCCAGCACGTCCATGATGCGACCCAGGGTCTTCTGACCCACCGGTACCGAAATCGGCGAGCCGGTATTGGATACCTCCAGTTCGCGACGCAGGCCGTCGGTGGAACCCATGGCGATGGTCCGCACCACGCCGTCACCGAGCTGCTGCTGTACTTCCAGCGTCAGGTCCGTGCTATCCACCTTGAGTGCGTCATAGACCTTGGGCATCGCCTCACGTGGGAATTCCACGTCGATAACCGCACCGATAATTTGTACAATTTTTCCAGAACTCATTTCCCAGTTCCTCTCAATTTCAATTTAAATTCTTGCGCTATACCGCTGCGGCACCGCTAACGATTTCGGATATTTCCTGTGTAATTGAAGCCTGACGCGCCTTGTTATAGGCCAGCTGCAATTCATCGATCAACTCACCGGCATTGTCTGTGGCGGCCTTCATGGCCACCATACGTGCGGCCATTTCACAGGCGGCATTTTCGACAACGCCCTGGTAAACCAGTGACTCAATGTAACGTACCAGCAGTCCGTCCAGCACCGCCTTGGCATCGGGTTCGTAGATATAATCCCAGTGATGCTCCAGCTCGGCCTCTTTTTCACTGGCCTCCACGGGAAGCAACTGTTCTACCTGTGGCTCCTGGGTCATGGTATTGACGAACTCGTTAAACACCAGATACAGACGATCAATCTCACCGGCATCATAGGCATCGAGCATGACCTTGACCGTGCCGATAATGTCGTTCACCGTCGGCGTGTCACCCAGGTGACTTGCCTGTGCGCGGATATCACCTTTGATGCGTTTGAAAAAACCGCCGGCTTTGGAACCAATGGTACAAAAATCAATGTCGACACCCTTACCGCTCCACTGGCGCATATCGGTGACGGCCTTCTTGAACATATTGGTGTTCAGGCCACCACACAGACCGCGGTCTGTGGAGATAATGATATAACCGACGCGTTTAATTTCGTCACGGCCTACCAGGTAAGGATGCTTGTACTCGGCATTGGCATAGGCCAGGTGATGAATGACGTTGCGAATCTTGTTCGCATAGGGGCGTGATGCTGCGACACGCTCCTGGGCCTTGCGCATCTTCGACGCCGCCACCATCTCCATTGCACTGGTGATCTTTTGCGTGTTTTGCACGCTTTTGATCTGGGTACGTATCTCTTTACCGCTGGCCATAATGAATTGCCTCGATTACCAGGTACTGGTTGCTTTGAACTTTTCGATTGCCGCTTTCATTTCCGCTTCAATCTCGTCATTGAAATCACCGCTGGCATTGATCTTGTCTAACAACGGCTGGTTGTTGGATTTGATATAGGCCTGCATGGCGCTTTCGAAATCGACTATTTTTTTAACTTCTACATCGTCCAGGTAACCGGCGTTGGCTGCCAGCAGCGAGAAGGCCTGCTCGGCAACACCCATGGGCGCGTATTGTGACTGCTTCATCAGCTCGGTAACGCGCTGACCGCGGTCAATCTGCTTGCGGGTTGCTTCATCGAGGTCGGAGGCAAACTGGGCGAAGGCCGCCAGCTCACGATACTGCGCCAGGGCCAGACGAATACCGCCACCCAGCTTCTTGATGATCTTGGTTTGCGCGGCACCACCGACACGGGATACCGACAGACCGGCGTTGATCGCGGGACGAATCCCGGCGTTAAACAGATCGGACTCGAGGAAGATCTGACCGTCGGTAATGGAAATAACGTTGGTGGGTACGAAGGCCGATACGTCACCCGCCTGGGTTTCGATAATCGGCAACGCGGTCAGTGAACCGGTCTGACCCTTGACCTTGCCACCGGTCAGTTTTTCCACTTCGTCGGCGTTGATGCGCGCGGCGCGCTCCAGCAGGCGTGAGTGCAAATAGAAAACGTCACCCGGATAGGCTTCACGACCCGGCGGACGACGCAGCAACAGGGAAACCTGACGATAGGCCCAGGCCTGCTTGGTCAAATCATCATAGATGATCAGGGCGTCTTCACCCTTGTCACGAAAGTATTCGCCCATGGAGCAACCGGCATACGGGGCAATGAACTGCATCGCCGCGGACTCTGCCGCCGAGGCGGCCACCACGATGGTGTGCGCCATGGCACCGTGTTCTTCCAGTTTGCGCACCACGTTGGCCACTGAAGAGGCCTTCTGGCCGATGGCGACATAGATACACTTAACGCCGGTGCCCTTCTGGTTGATGATGGCGTCGATGGCGACTGCGGTCTTGCCGGTCTGACGGTCACCGATAATCAGTTCGCGCTGACCGCGACCTACGGGCACCATGGAGTCGATGGACTTCAGGCCGGTCTGCACCGGCTGGTCAACCGACTTACGGGCGATAACCCCGGGGGCAATCTTTTCAATGGGCGAGGTACCCTGTGCGGCAATCGGGCCTTTGCCGTCGATGGCATTACCCAGAGCGTCAACGACGCGGCCCAGCAGGCCCTCACCTACCGGCACTTCCAGAATGCGGCCGGTACACTTGACCTGGTCGCCTTCGGAGATATTTTCGTAGTCACCCAATACCACGGCGCCGACAGAGTCCTGCTCCAGGTTCAATGCCATACCAAAGACATTGCCAGGGAACTCAATCATTTCACCGTACATGGCGTCGGCCAGTCCGTGTACACGGACAACACCATCGGCAACACTGACAACGGTACCTTCGTTGCGCGCCTCGGCCTTGGCCTCAAAACTCTCTACTCGTTTCTTAATCAGATCACTGATTTCGGATGGATTCAATTGCATTTTTGTATCCTCGTTACTAACTCAATACACTGGGCTTAATGCGCAAGGGCATGAGTCAGTTTGTCCAATTGTCCGCTGACAGAAGCATCAAAGACCAGATCGCCAGCTCGTATAATTGCGCCACCTATGAGCGACTCATCGATACGAGTCACCAGGCTTACCTCACGCCCCAGCCGATTCTTTAATGCATCGGTAATTTGTTGCTGTAGTGCTGTGCTTAGGGGAAAGGCAGAAATCACTTCCGCATCGACACGTTTTTCGGCCTCTGCGCGGTGCTTTTCATACATCGCAGCGATTTCCGGCAGCACATTCAGACGCTTGTTATCCGCCAGGACGCGAATAAAATTCTGTCCTGCAGCATTCAGCTGACCTTCACAGACACTAAAAAACAGCTCAACGAGCTCGTCCTGTGTCAGTCGGGGGCTGTCAAACAGTGAACTCATTTGCTTGTCTGTCGCCACACTGGCGGCAAACTGCAGCATCTCAGACCACTGTTTTAATTCTCCCGCCTGCTGTGCCAGATCAAACGCTGCCTGTGCGTAGGGACGGGCGATAGTGCTTTTCTCTGCCATAAATTTCGTCCTTACAACTCAGCGACCAGGTCTTTGAGCAGGTCTTCATTCGCTGCTGCATCGATCTCGCGCTTCAGCACCCGGCCTGCGCCCGCCACCGCCAGTGAAGCCACCTGGCTACGCAATTGCTCGCGTGCACGGTTCACTTCCTGTTCGATTTCGGCATTGGCCGCTGTCACGATACGCGCCGCCTCGGTGCGGGCACCTTCTTTTGCCTCGTCGACAATCTCACTGGCACGTTTCTGCGCCTGATTGATAATCTCCTGCGCCTGCTGCTTTGCCTCGTGCAAGGTCTCGGCGGCTTTTTTCTGCGCCAGTTCCTTCTCGTGGGCACCGCGTTCGGCGGCCGCCAGACCATCGGCAATCTTCTGCTTGCGTTCGTTCAGGGCGGCCATGATCGGCGGCCAGACAAACTTCATGCAGAACCAGACAAATACCGCAAAGGTAATCGACTGGCCGATGAGGGTTAAGTTGATATTCATTTGCGAACCTTTCTCTTATTGCGTTGAGTGGTTACGCTCTTGGCCTGCCTTAGGCAGCAACTGCGAAGAGCACGTACATGGAGATACCAACGGCAATCATTGGTACCGCATCAACCAGACCCATTACGATGAAGAATTGTGTACGCAGCATTGGAATCAGCTCAGGCTGACGTGCAGCGCCTTCCAGAAAGCGACCCCCGAGGACACCGATACCTACCGCAGCACCAAGTGCACCCAGACCCATCATTAAAGCGCCAGCAATGTAAAGCAGTGCTTGTTCCATTTCTGTCTCCTATCTCTATATATTTAAAAGTTAAAAAATTAAAAAAACGAAAGCTTAGTGTTCACTATGCGCCATATCCATATAGACAATCGCCAGGGTCATAAAAATGAACGCCTGTAGCGTAATAATCAGGATATGAAAAATGGCCCAGCCCAGCTGCAGAAATCCGCCCAGCACACCCATAGTCAGACCGGCACTGAACATAATGGCGATGAGAATGAAGATCATCTCACCGGCATACATGTTGCCAAAGAGTCGTAGCGCCAGAGAAATCGGCTTGGCAATGAGTGAGACGAATTCCAGAAAAAAGTTGATGGGAATAAAGATCGCCATCACCACTTTGTTATGCGAGTGAAAGGGGTGCATGGTCAGTTCTGCGGTAAAACCGCCAAAGCCCTTGACCTTGATACTGTAGAAAATCATCAGGGCAAATACCGCCAGGGCCATACCAATGGTGGCATTCGGATCGGTGGTGGAGACGACCTTGAAATAGACGTGGTGCGGGTCGGCACCAAAGAAACTCGATCCGATCCAGGCGGCCAGACTCGGTAACCAGTCTACCGGGACGAGATCCATGAGATTCATGAGAAACACCCAGACAAAGATCGTCAGGGCCATGGGCGCCACCAGCGGGTTTTTACCGCTAAAGGAACCGCGTACGCTCGTGTCGATGAACTCCGCAATCCATTCGACAAAATTTTGCAGACCACTGGGGGTATCGGCCGTGGCCTTCGCGGCGGCCTTGCGAAACAGCCACAGAAAGATGGCGCCGAGAAGAATGGACCACAACATGGTGTCCACGTGAATCGCCATAAAACCCATTGCCTTGGCTTCGGCGGCGCTATGGGCGAAACCCCAGCTGCCGTCAGGGTGTTGGCCATAGGTCCAGTTCTGAAGATGGTGCTTGATATAACCCGTCGAGGTCAGTGCTTCACTTGCCATTTTCGTTAAAACCTAAAAATATTTAAAAATCGGTGTTCAGCCGCGGCGTCTCGGGGCATAGCCGCGGCCAAATAAATAGCCGGTCTGGGTAATTGCAAAGCCGATAATGACGGCCACGGGCTCAAGCCGGAACACACCAAGGCCGAGCGCCAGTAAGGCAATTACCAAAATAAATCGTAGCAGGGCACCCTTGTAGAACTCGGTCATGTTCAGGCCGGGGCCATGCTCGTCGCCGCTCGTGGCGACCTTCAATCGCCAGCCGCTGTAGAGCGTGGTGACGATCGTCACCGCGCCTCCGTAGAGTAACGCCATGACAAAATCACTTCCCCGATAGAGGGAGAACAACACTGCGGCTACCGCGAGGGTCCCGGATTGCACCCATAAAATCCTGCGCAGCGTTCGGTCAAAAGTGGTATCGCGGTTTGGCATATTCGTACTATCCAAAGCCCTGTGGGCTGCTAAAACCACTATTCACACGGGCGCGAAGTATAATCGTTTCCATAGGTCAGGGCAAACAAAAGCCCACCGAAGGCGGGCTTTTTGTTGGCTTGCGTCGGCCGCTGTGCGGCTGCACAGGATGGGTGCAGGCACTACTTGATATGTCCCAAAATCCCTTCGAGTTCATCAAGATTGTTATAGTGAATCAGCAGCTTACCCTTGCCCTTGGCGCCGTGCTGGAACTCGACCCTGGCACCCAGCTTTTCCGACAGCTCATCCTGCAGGCGCTGGGTATCCGGGTCGATACGGCCGCTCGCCGGTGGCTGTTTGGGCTTGAGCAGTTTACGCACCAGCGCCTCGGTCTCGCGTACCGACAGACCCTTTTTGGCCACCTGGCGTGCGGCCTGGATCTGCTCGCCGCCTTCCAGGGCGAGAATGGCGCGGGCGTGGCCCATTTCAATCTCACCGCGCTCCAGCAGCTTTTTCGCCTCGTCCTGCAGTGCTAACAGGCGCAGCAGATTGGAAACCGCCGCCCGCGAGCGCCCAACGGCCTCGGCGGCTTCCTGGTGAGTAAGTGCAAACTCATCGATCAGGCGTTGCAGGGCAAAGGCCTGCTCCATGGGATTGAGTTCTTCGCGCTGGATATTTTCGATCAGCCCCATGGCCATGGCGGTCTGGTCACTGACATCGCGGATGACGACGGGGACATCATGCAGGCCCGCCAGCTGGGTGGCGCGCCACCGACGTTCGCCCGCGATCAACTCATACTGTCCGGCCTTGTCGGGGTGGGGGCGCACCACCACCGGCTGGACCACGCCCTGTGCGGAGATGGAGTCCGCCAGTTCCTGCAGGGCTTCGGGATTAAAATCCTGGCGCGGCTGATAGCGGCCGCGGTGAATCACGTCCACGGGCAGGGAGTGGATACTGTCCTTGCCCGCAGCGGTTACCGCCTGTGCGGCGGTTTCTGCCACCGGGACCGGATTGAGATTACTGCCACCCAGCAGGGCGTCCAGACCCCGGCCCAAACCACGTTTTTTACTTGCCATTGAATCGAATCCTAACGAGTAACTGCACCCAGCAGGTGGGTATTTTCTTCATTGCGCAGAATCTCACCGGCCAGCGCCAGATAGGCCAGGGCGCCGCGTGAACCCTTGTCGTAGCTGATGACCGGCAGACCGTGACTCGGCGCCTCGGCCAGGCGCACATTGCGCGGGATCACGGTGCGATACACCTTTTTAGGGAAATGCATAATCAGCTGACCGGAGACGTCGTTGGCCAGGTTGTTGCGCGGGTCAAACATGGTGCGGAGCAGGCCTTCCACTTCCAGTTCGGGATTGACGCTTTGCTTGATTTGCTCAATGGTGTTGAGCAGGGCCGATAGCCCCTCGAGGGCATAATACTCACACTGCATGGGGATCATGACCGATTGTGCCGCCACCAGGGCGTTCACGGTCAGCATGTTCAGTGAGGGAGGACAATCGACGAGAATATAATGGTACTGCTCACGAGCATCGGCCAGGGCATTGCGCAGGCGCAGCTCCTTGTCCTGCATTTGCATCAGCGCCACTTCGGCGGCGGTCAGGTCGGCATTGCCGGGGAGGATGTCGTAGTCGATACCCTGTGGGCGGACCAGGGCATCCTGCAGGCTGGCATCGCCGAGCAGCACGTCACAAGAGGTCAGTTCGATGGCATTTTTGTCGGTGCCGCTGCCCATGGTCGCGTTGCCCTGGGGGTCGAGATCGACCAGCAGCACCTTGCGCTTGGTCGCCGCCAGCGAGGCCGCCAGATTAATGCAGGTGGTGGTCTTGCCGACACCGCCCTTTTGATTCGCGATGGCAATGATCTTGCCCATGCCCCTATCTCCCCATCCTTAACGTGCTGCCATAATGACGAGATGTCGCTCGGCTGACAAGCCCGGCACCTCAAGTTGTTCCACGGACAGGACCTCCACCTCGGGCCCTAGCGCCGCCAGCTCGGCGTGCGGATACTGGCCCTTCATGGCCAGCAGGTGTCCCCCCCTGGCCAGGCAGTGCCGGCTGTGGTGCACCATGTCCTGCAGACTGGCAAAGGCGCGGGAAATCACCGTGCTGAAACCCAGGGAAGGTTGAAAGTCTTCGATACGTGACTGTACCACAGTCACATTCTCCAGCTCGAGATGATTCACGGCCTGTTGCAGGAATCGGGTCTTTTTCCCCAGGCTATCCAGCAGGGTGAAGTCCCGTTCGGGGTTTGCCAACGCCAGGGGGATCCCGGGCAGGCCTGCGCCGGTGCCCACATCGAGGACCCGGTCACCATGCAGATAGGGGTGGACGCTAAAACTGTCGAGCAGATGCAGGCGCACCATTTCCGCCGGTGTACGGATGGCGGTCAGGTTATAGGCCTGGTTCCAGTGACTCAGTAAGCTCAGGTACGCCAGTGCCGGCGTGCCCAGCGAAGTCGGTAGAGACAGTGCCGCCAGGCCCGACTCTAAATCAGGCGTGAGCCTGGCGAACGTCTCCGAGACTTGCAAGGGCTATTTGGCAATCGCGGCGTTGGTCAGACCGTCCAGTGCGCCGGTCATTTTTTTCAGGACCTCATCACGATTGCTGATGCCATGCCGTTTGGCGAAAAAGGCCGGGTCATTATAGGTCAGCCATACCGTCCCCTCCTGGTCTTCCCAGGCCAGGGCCTTCATGGGGAAGTCGATCCCGGAAGCCTGGTTGGCGGTAAACATGTGGCTGCCCAGCTTGGGGTTACCAAAAATCAACAACTCGGTATCCCGCAGCGGAATGCCGACGTCCCTGGCGCGGTCACTGTGGCTCCAGCGGAGCGCTACGGTAATGCCCTTTTCTTTTAATGCGGCCTCCAGGCGATCGATGGTTTGGCTCACGCTATGGGGGCTTTTCTTTTTGATCAAACCATCATCAGCGGCCAGGGCCATGGGAGATAACATCGTGGCGAGTACAAATACAAATAGTCGTAACATGGTAGGGTTCCTTCCTCGTTAAGTTTTCTGAAAAGATCACTTGCAGACAGCGTTACCTGTCTCCAGGTACTCACGCTTTTTTAGATAGACCATTAAAATGGATATCGCGGCAGGCGTGACGCCGGGGATTCGGGAGGCCTGGCCGACCGTGGCCGGTTTGACCCGCATGAGCTTTTCACTCACCTCTGTCGACAGACCCTTGATTTGATCAAAGGCAAAGTCCGCTGGAATGTGTTTGTCTTCCTGACGGCGTTGTTTTTCGATCTCTTCCTGTTGCCTGGCAATATAACCGGAATATTTTGCCTGGACTTCCACCTGTTCCGTCACCTCCGACACGATGAGCGGCGCAGTGGTTCCCGCTAACTGATGCAGTTTTACATAATCCATCTCCGGCCGGCGCAGGAGTTCGTACAGGCTGGCCTCGCGTGACAGCATCTTACCCAGAAGTTGCTGCTGTAGCTCGGCATCGAGCTTATCGGGGTGTAGCCAGGTACTTTGCAAACGCTGTTGCTCTTTTTCGATGGCCTCGCGCTTTTGTGAAAACCGTTGCCAGCGTGCGTCATCGACCAGACCCAGTGTACGCCCCTGTTCCGTCAGTCGCAGATCGGCATTGTCCTCACGTAACAAGAGGCGGTATTCCGCCCGCGAGGTAAACATGCGATAGGGCTCACGGGTGCCGCAGGAGATCAGGTCATCGACCAGCACACCGAGATAGGCCTCGTCACGCCGTGGCGTCCAGGCGTCCTTGTCCTGCACCTGTAACGCCGCATTCAAACCCGCCAGCAGCCCCTGAGCGGCGGCCTCTTCATAACCGGTGGTGCCATTGATCTGACCGGCAAAGAACAGGCCGTCGATGTATTTTGTTTCCAGCGAGTGTTTCAGATCCTGCGGGTCAAAAAAATCGTACTCGATGGCATAGCCGGGACGGGTAATCTGTGCCTGCTCAAAACCCTTCATGCTGCGCACCAGTTCGTATTGCACATCAAAGGGCAGGGAGGTGGATATACCGTTGGGGTAGACCTCGGTAGTGGTCAGGCCCTCGGGTTCGACAAAGATCTGGTGCGAGGTCTTATCGGCAAAGCGCACCACCTTGTCTTCAATGGAAGGACAATAGCGCGGGCCGACGCCCTCGATGACGCCACTATACATGGGCGAGCGGTCCAGACCGCGGCGAATCACCTCATGGGTCTTTTCATTGGTGTGGGTGATGTAACAGGCGATCTGCCGCGGGTGCTCCTGCGCCGAGCCCATAAAGGAAAACACCGGCACCGGCTCGTCACCGGCCTGTGGCTCGAGCACGGAAAAGT
>JAWOIE010000186.1:0-7437 GCA_046484825.1 Gammaproteobacteria bacterium
CTTCTGGGGCGACTTGCCCGGACTGACTGAGGAGGAGGTCGCCTACCTCTCTGAGCAGATTGGGTTCTACAAGCGCGTGGGCGATGCCGTAACGCGGGCCTTCCCGCGGCGACGGGGCTTCGCCGGCAGCAGCCCCGAGGTGTACGAGAAGGTGGATCCCGAGCAGGCAGCGGGAATCGTGGTCTTCTTCACGGTGGCGCCGGGGGCCTTCGTTCACGACACGCAGCCGCTCGATCTGGATCACTTGGGCGAGGTGGTGGGCGCCGACGCCTGGGAGGTAGTCGACGGCAATCGGCTGCGGCTGACGGTGACGCTGGGGCGCGACGGCGCGCGGGTGGTGTACGTGCTGCCTGCGAGAGCGCAGCACCCAGGGCACGGGTTACATCGGCCTCGCCCTCGCCATGACCGGGAATAATAAAGCGCGGCCTGGGCTGCAATTGCGTCAGGTAGGCCAGGCCTTCGAGCCAGTGACGCACGTCGGTCTCAGGACTGTCGAGAAAGGGAATCCGCCCCTTGTAGATCACATCGCCACTGAATAAGACACCATGCTCTTTGACCAGCATGATACTGTCCCCTGGGGCGTGGGCCGGGCCGAGATGGCGCACCTCAAAGCTCAGGCCCCCCAGGGTAAAACGGTATTCACTTTCGAACGTGGTATCCGGTGGCACCAGCACGGTGTCCTGGTCCACCCAGGGAAACAAGGCCACCCGGCGTTGTTCCAGGCGTCGCTGTCCGGCCTCGCCCTGACTGGCCCGATCACCGCCAACATATCCCAGCGCCAGTTGCTGGGCCACCACTTCGGGATTGCCCGCATGTTCCTTGAAGGCCTGCAGGCCATAAATGTGATCTGCATGATAATGACTGACAATGATTTTACGGATCGGCTGGTCGGTGACTTCGCGGATGCGTTGTAACAGGCGATAACCCAGCGCCGGTGTGCCCAGGGCATCGTAGACCACGACACCTTCTGTGGTAACGACAAAACCCGCGTTCGAGGTATGACCCTCATTATCGGAACCGGGCACGCCCGATTCACCAATAATATAATACACCGGGGCGCCCGGCACCTGATGCAGTTCAAACGGCAGGCTCACCGCACTATAGGGGGTGTCCACCAGTGCCGCCGCGGCCGGTTGCAGCAACACCAACACACCGGCCAACAGACAGCCACTCAGGCGATAATTATTATTGCATGTAGACATGCTGTTCCTCCTGTTGCAGACGAATGATCTCCGCATCAGCCATGGGCACCATTTCCACAAAGCCATGGATATCCGCCGACTTGAAGCCGCGACCCTCTGCGGCAACCTTACACATTCGAAAACGTATATTGCCATTATTGGTCAGACTCTGGGCACGGTCCATCAGCGCCTTGTACTGGAGATAGTTTTTATGGGCAAAAAATTCGATTTCATCTCCATGCAGCACCAGCACAATTGAAGAGGCGAAGGGATCGGCAAGATAGAGATTATTCAGAAAGCTGACCCGGTCCAGCACGCTGGTCATGGTGGGGACGCTGGACACGGCAACATCATAAACCACCTTTTGCGGCTTATAGTTTACCGGGTCCAGTTTGGCGCCGCCCCAGGGGGCCTGGGTGTCCGCGGCCAGCAACGGGGCCACGGGCAAGAACAAACACAGAAGCAACAGACCGACTTTGGTTTTCATACAGAACCTCCTTCATTTTTTCGGCCAGATGACTGACCCACTGCATCCATCATAACACGTAACACCGACACGCTCAGGCCAGTGCGGTTAGTGCAGCAGGGGTTGATCCGCGCATGCGCAAGAATGCGCAACAATGATCGGGCTAATCACCCGTTGTAAACACGCCCACGGCGCAGCATCACCCATTAATCAAGTGGCATACCGCGGGTCATGAAACGCAACAACCATCGTATCACACGCTCAGGCGGAACCCTGGCGCAGGGTTGTGATCGGTGGATGAGTCAACACGCTGCGCGTACCGAGCAGACCGGCCGTCACGACCAGCACGGTGCCACTGAGCATACCCACGAGGACCACCCCCATATTGAACGTGTAGGTGAATTTAAAAATGGTTTCGGCCAGCAACCAGGCCAGTGAAGTGGCGGCGAGGCCGGCCAACAAACCGGAGAGCGCGCCCAGCAAGGTGAACTCCGCGACCAGGCCCAGCAACAGGGTTCGGCTCCTGGCACCGAGGGTGCGCAAGACCGCGTTTTCAAAGCGGCGCTCGTCCTGATGGGCCTGAATCGCCGCATACAGGACCGCCAGGCCGGCGAGCAGGGTAAACAGAAAAATAAATTCAATCGCCAACGCGACCCGATCCATAATCCCGCGCACCCGCTGCATGATGGTCTCAATATCGATCAGGGTGACATTGGGAAACTGACGCACCAGCGCACCGAGCTGCAGACGTTGTTCACTATCCAGATAGACGCTGGTCAGCCAGTTGGCGGGCCGTTCCTCCAGCACCCCCGGCGGCACCACGGTAAAGAAATTGATATTGAAACTGTCCCAGTCCACCGCACGCAGATTGGTAATGGTGAAATGCATCAGCGTGCCATTGATATCAAAACCCAGAACATCATTTATCTTTAGCCCCAGGGTCTCGGCCATTTTCGCCTCGAGGGAGAGCAGCGGCTTGCCATGGTCTTCCTCTCGCCACCAGCGCCCCTCCACCAGAGTATTATCGACTTGCGGTGATGCCGCCCAGGAGAGATTGAATTCACGGGTCACCTGATGCCGTGCGCGTTCACTGCTATAGTCCGCCGCCTGTACCGGCTTGCCGTTAATCTCCAGCAACCGGGATCGCACCATGGGGTAAAGACGGGAATTGGCCACACCCTGCTGGCGAAAGAACTGTTGCACACCTTCGACCTGGTCCGGCTGCACATTAATCACAAAGTGATTCGGCGCATCCGCCGGCAGGCTGCGTTGCCAGTCCTGCAACAGATCCGTACGCACGGTGGACAACAGCAACAGCACCATAATCCCGACACCGAAGGCCACAATCTGAATGACACTGCTGGCGGGCCGCCGCGCAATATTGGCCAGGCCAAAACGCCAGGCGACACCGACCTGTCCGCGCAAACGGTTAAGCAGATAAATCATGCTATAGGCGGCCAGCGCCAGCAGCGCCAGGGTCAGCAGCATCCCACCCAGTACCGTCGTCACCAGTTTTAGATCACCGACCTGCCAGTAGAGTATCAGCGCCATGCACAACACCACGCCCAGGTATAACACCCAGGCGCTTACTGGCTGAGTAATGACGTCTTTGCGCAGCACGCGCAAAGGCGGGACACGGCGTAACGCCAGCAGCGGTGGCAGGGCAAAACCGAGTAGCAAAACAATCCCCGTGGCATAGCCCAGAAACACGGCTCCATAGGAAGGGGGTGGCAGCCGCACAAGCAGCAACTGGTCCAGCAGGTTGGTAATCACGTACTGGGTCAACAGGCCCAGGGCGCAACCCACACTACTGGCCAGCAGGGCCAGCCAGAGCATTTCCAGACTGAATAATTGAATAATGGTGCGCTGCGTCGTGCCCAGACAACGCAGCATGGCGCTGGTATCGAGATGCCGCCGGGTAAAGCGGTAGGCCACCGTGGCAATGGCCACACCGGCGAGCAGGACGCTGATCATTGCGGCCAGACCGAGAAACTGTCGGGCCCGCTGCAAGGCGCGATTCAGTTCCGGGCGACCGTCTTCAACCGTCAATATCTGTTCGCCCTGACGCAGCGTGGGCTTGAGGTGGCGACGGAACTCCTCAATCTGCTGTTGCGGCCCGGCGATCAGGATACGGTAGTCGACCCGCGAACCCTGTGTGAGCAGACCGGTGGCCTCCAGGTCGGTACGGTTCATGAGGACCCGCGGCGCCACGTTAAACATATCGCCACCGCGATCCGGTTCATAGCGCAATACCTTGCGCAGGGTAAAGCTCTTCTGCCCGAGACTGATACGCGCACCGATGGCGACATCGAGCAACTGTAAAAGACGCGCCTCGACCCAGAGGTCGCCGGCGGCCGGGATACCGGTAGTGGCGGCATCGGCAGCAAACGCGGTATCGCTGGTACGCAGGACACCGCGCAAGGGATACAGGCTGGATACGGCCTTGACCTCCACCAGTTGTGGCCGGTCATTAGCCAACACCACACTGCGGAACTGTTGTGTCAGTGCCACGTCAAACTGTCGGGCGCGGGCCGTCTCGAGATAGTCCGTCACCGCCGCCTCACGCGAGGTGATCACCAGGTCGCCGCCGATCAGTTCAGCGGACTGTGCCTGCAAACCGCCTTCGATGCGATCGGTAAAAAAACCCACGGCGGTAATGCTGGTCACCGCAATCACCAGACCGATGGCCAGGATCGTCAGCTCACCGCCGCGCCAGTCACGCCAGAGCATGCGCCAGGACATTCCCCAGAGAAAAAGACTGCCGTGCTGTTGCGCCTTATCAGTCATGGTCATCAGCCGGAATATTCAGCGCGTCATCCGCCACGACCCGGCCCGCCTCAAGCTGCAGGCGGCGCTGACACAGTTGCGACAGGCGGGCATCATGGGTGGCCATAATCAGGGTCGTGCCATGCTCGCTATTGAGTTCAAACAATAATTCAATAATCCGGCGACCGGTTTTGCTGTCCAGGTTGCCGGTGGGTTCGTCGGCAAACAGGCAGCGGGGACGGGTCGCAAAGGCCCGGGCAATGGCACAGCGTTGCTGCTCACCACCGGACAATTGATTGGGGTAGTGCCGCAGGCGCTCGCCCAGACCGACGCGCGCCAGGATCTCCTCCGCTGTCTTGCGTGGGTGCGGCGCCTGCGCCAGCTCCAGGGGCAGCATGACGTTTTCCAGGGCCGTCAGGCCGGACAGCAACTGAAAATTCTGAAACACAAAACCCACCAGGGCGGCGCGTAACTGGGCGCGGCCGTCTTCGTCATAGTCGTTCAGCCGGTGGCCATCGAGGATAACCTCACCCTCTGTCGGCGTATCCAGACCGGCGAGCAACCCCAGCAGGGTCGTCTTACCCGAGCCGGACGCGCCCAGGATCGCCAGCGAGGTCCCCTCCGCCACGCGAAAGTTGATATCATCCAGCAAGGTCAGCACGCCATCACGGGTGCTCACCTGTTTACCCAACTGACGGGTCTCCACAAAGGCATTGGAACTTTTTTCGGACATGATGAATATATTCTCGCGCTTGATGTTAGCAACACTGCTCTGCCTGTCGGCGGCATTCCACCATACCGTATTTGCGGCTGACAAAACACCGCCAAATATTCTGGTCATGGGCGACAGCCTCAGTGGCGCCTATGGTATCGATCGCCAGGAGGGTTGGGTGACGTTGTTACAGCAAACCCTTCAGCAGCGCGGTTATGCCTACACGGTTATCAATGCCAGCATTAGCGGCGATACCAGCCGCACCGGCCTGAGCCGCCTCGAAGACGCCCTGCGCGCCCATCGACCCGAAATCGTTATCGTTGCCCTGGGCGGCAATGATGGTCTGCGCGGCCTGCCCTTTGCTGAGATCCAGAGCAGTCTTGCCCGCATTATTGAGCGCGCACAACAGGCCGGCGCACAGATATTATTGGTCGGGGTGCGGCTGCCACCCAATTACGGCGTCGCCTACAACCAACAGTTCGCCAACATGTATCGCGAACTGGCGCACGCGTATGATGTTGCACTGGTCCCCAGGATCCTGAACGATGTCGCCGATCACCCTGAACTCATGCAGGCCGATGGCATTCACCCCACACAGGCGGCACAGGCGCGCATTCTGCAAAACGTCTGGCAGGGGCTGCAACCGCTATTGCGTCAAACCCCTTAGCGGGGAGGGGTGACAGGCTCAATAAAGATAGATGCGATAAAGCTTCTCCTCAGCGGCGGTCGGTGCATCAGCCGCCAATCCCTGTCGACAATACCTTTCGAAATGCTGCTGTCCTGTTACCAAACGAGTACCTTTTCTTTACGTCATCGGTATACACACAACACGCCGCGCTGGCACGGGCAAGCCCCGGACAGCATCCTGCGGCAAAGCATTTTTATATGACTTTAGGTCTTAGCATCTTTTGTCGTCCTGGCGAGGTCCTGACTACATTTATCTATATATCCTGACCCGCACAGGACAATGACGTATTTCCTACATAGTATATTTTCGGATCCAGAGGTGGCCCTGCTTGCATCTGTGTTGCCTTAAAATATTCAAGGCATTCATTACCCGGATGTCACTAGCTTCATAAATTGACCCTCCATAAAAAACAGCTTATGATTTTGTCCTATAATCATGAGGTTGTGCGCGATTCTTCATTAAGACTCCAACCAACCGTCAAACACTTAGTAAAAGTAGAGTGTTATCCATGGACGAACACTTCAGGATGAAGACATGACAGGACGTGATAAATCCAGACCAACGATGCGTCATCGCCAGCCACACGCCCCCAGCGATGACAACCCGCCCCCTGCCCGTACAGAACACTCAAACGAAGAACTCTTGCACGAGCTCCAGGCACACAAGTTCAAGCTGGAAGATCAGAATGAAATTCTGCGTGAGACGCAGGCCATTCTGGAAGCGTCGCGGGACCGCTATTTAGACCTGTATGACATCGCTCCCGTAGGTTACCTCACCCTCAATGCGGCGGGGTCCATTATCGAAATCAACCTTACGGCCGTCGCCTTACTGGGTGAGCATCGCAACAAACTACTCAACCAGCGTTTTGTGCGTTTTATCACAAACACCGACCAGGATCGTTGGCGGCGGGATTTTCACCACGCCACCCTGCACGGCGACAGTCAGCGCTGTGAGGTACAACTGCAACGCCCTGATGGTTTTCGCTTCCACGCACAACTCGACTATCTGCGCCTGGACAAAATCGGCGACCAGCCAGTCGTGCGCATGGCCCTGCTCGACATCACGGAACGCAAACGCGCCGAGGAAGAGTTGCGCATTGCCGCCATTGCCTTCGAAACCCGGGAAGGGCTTATGGTGACCGACGCCAATGGCACCATCCTGCGCGTCAATCGCGCCTTTACACGCATGACCGGCTTCCGTGCTGCCGAAGTCATGGGGCAGACGCCCGCCCTGTTGCGCTCCGGGCGACACGACCCGACGTTTTACCAGCGCATGTGGCAGTCACTGTTGCAATACAAACACTCATTCAATTGTTTTTCTTTAATATTTAAAGCAGGTCTGAATCTGACGGATTTTTCACCACAGGGCAATATAATTAATCCTGCATCCCATGCTTTTTTAATAAATTCCTTTCTCATTTCCATATTTGCCAAATCGAAAGCACAGAATAAACCCAGACCTCTCGGTTTACTGACTTTGTCAGAAAATTCAGTTGTAAAATCGTTTAGCTTTTTCAATAATTTAGTGCCAATATTTTTTACATTATTGAGCATCTTTTCTTCTTCGATGATTTCGAGGTATTTCGTAGCTCTGACCATATCAACAAGATTTCCACCCCAAGTTG
>JAWOIE010000280.1:0-3562 GCA_046484825.1 Gammaproteobacteria bacterium
CCGGAAAGCGGGAATGCGCCGAGTCAATCACCATGGGCAAAATGGTATCGAGCCCGGCATCGCGTTCGACCACCACCATTTGTGAACGCGGGATCATGATGTCACGCACCTGCAGGTCCGAGACCTGCATGACGCCTTCGATCATCGACAGGGCATCCGCATCGATGACATTGTTTTGTTCGGCGGCGCGCAGAGACGCCACCAGTTGTTCCTGATCCTTGACCTCTCCCTGCAGGAGCTGGCCCAGGCGTTCCAGCCATGTGCGCTTGGTGTCACTGGCTGGCTGACTCGATCGATCTTCGCTCATTGCTCTTGTCGTTCCTCTGCATAGGGATTGGCAAATCCCAGTTGGTTGAGTATGGAAATTTCCAGGCCTTCCATGGCCTCCGCCTGCTGCGGCTCAAGGTGATCATAGCCCAGCAGGTGCAGGGTGCCATGCACCACCATATGCGCCCAGTGTGCCTCGGGGGATTTATGCTGCTCGCCGGCCTGCGCCGCGACAACCGGTGCGCAGATCACCAGGTCGCCCAGCAGGTCCGCCACCGTGTCCTGGTCGAGCCCCGGCGGCAGCTCAAAGGGAAACGACAGGACATTGGTCGGTCCCGCCTTGTGTCGATAGGTTTGATTGAGCGCGGCACTCTCGTCGCGATCGACAATCCGCACGGTCAACTCGGCGGCGTCACGGCGACCCTGCAACGCCGCCACGACCCAGGCCTCGAGCTGCTGATCCGTGGGCTCGGCCTGCGGCAGGGCGCGCTGCACGTCAACGTGAATGCTCATTTTCGCTCCCGCGCGCTGTCCATGGCCTCATAGGCGGTGACAATACTCTGCACCAGGGGGTGACGCACCACGTCCCGGGCGGTGAAAAAGGCAAAGCTGATGCCCTGCACCTCGGAGAGCACCTCCACCGCCTGGCGCAGGCCGGACTGCTGGCCCCGCGGCAGGTCGATCTGGGTGACGTCGCCGGTGACCACCGCGGTGGAGCCAAAACCGATGCGGGTCAAAAACATTTTCATTTGTTCGACGGTGGTGTTCTGCGCCTCGTCGAGAATAATAAAGGCGTCATTGAGGGTGCGGCCGCGCATAAAGGCCAGTGGCGCCACTTCGATGACACTGCGTTCGATGAGCTTGGCCACGGTCTCGAAACCGAGCATTTCATAGAGGGCGTCGTACAAGGGGCGCAGGTAGGGGTCGATTTTCTGCGCCAGGTCACCGGGCAGGAAACCGAGGCGCTCGCCGCTCTCCACCGCCGGGCGCGTCAACACCAGGCGGCGCACCTGATTGCGTTCCAGGGCATCCACGGCGCAGGCCACCGCCAGATAGGTCTTGCCCGTGCCCGCCGGGCCGATGCCGAAGTTGAGGTCATGGTCCATGATGTTTTGCAGGTACTGCTGCTGATGCAGACCGCGGGCGCGAATCAGGCCACGCTTGGTGTGGATGACCACCGCATCGGCCCCCGGACCCCTGGCCACCAGGACCTCCACACCAGCGTCCTGTAACACCAGATTGATGCTGCTGGGGTCGAGGACCTCGTTTGCGGTATCGTCATAGAGCTGACGCAACACCTCTTCGGCGGCCTTGACCGAGGTCTGCTCACCAATGACGCGAAAGTGGTTGCCGCGATTATTCACCTCGACCCCCAGGCGTCGCTCGATCTGACGCAGGTGCTCGTCAAACTGCCCGCACAGATTGGCCAGGCGCTGATTGTCCGCAGGCTCAAGAATCACTTCCATGGTATTTGGGGTATTCAAATCGGGTCGGGGATGGGCGTTGGAATCAGGCGCAGTGCGCGGTGGCATCAAGCAACTGGCCGCGTAGTGAATTGGGCAGGGCTTCAGTAATAGTCACGTTGACGAATTCACCTATCAGCTCAGGGGTAGCGTCGAAGTTTACCACACGATTGTTGGCGGTGCGGCCTGCCAGTTGGCCCGGATTTTTCCGTGACAGCCCCGTGACCAGGACCTGCTCCACGCCGCCCACCATGCGGCGGCTGATGGCCTGTGCCTGCTGGTTGATGCGGTCTTGCAGGATCGCCAGGCGCTGCTTCTTGACGGCCGGCGGGACATCATCCGGCAGACTGGCGGCCGGGGTGCCGGGGCGCGGGCTGTAAATAAAACTGAACGACAGGTCAAAACCCACCTCGGCGATGAGGTTCATGGTGGCCTCAAAGTCGGCATCGGTCTCGCCGGGGAAGCCGATAATAAAATCCGAGGACAGGCTGATATCCGGGCGCACCTCGCGCAGCTTGCGGATGGTCGCCTTGTATTCCAGGGCCGTATGCTTGCGCTTCATCTGCGCCAGGATGCGGTCCGAACCGGACTGTACCGGCAGGTGCAGGTGCGAGACCAGCGCCGGCACCTCGGCATAGGCCTGAATGAGGCTGTCGCTCATCTCGATGGGGTGCGAGGTGGTATAGCGAATACGGTCGATGCCCTCGATGGCGGCGACGTAGTGGATCAGCAGCGCCAGGTCGGCGACCCCACCATCGTGCATGTCACCGCGATAGGCATTGACGTTCTGCCCCAGCAGGTTGACCTCGCGCACACCCTGCCGGGCCAGGTTCGCCACCTCGGCAATGACGTCGTCAAAGGGCCGACTGACCTCTTCGCCACGGGTATAGGGCACTACGCAAAAGGTGCAGTACTTGGAGCAGCCTTCCATGATGGAGACAAAGGCGCTGGGGCCTTCGGCCTCGGCCTGGGGCATGTGGTCAAACTTTTCGATCTCGGGAAAGCTGATGTCGATGGCCGGCTGGCGCCGGGTGAGCACGTCATTGAGCATGAGCGGCAGGCGGTGCAGGGTCTGCGGGCCGAACACCAGGTCCACATAGGGCGCTCGCGCCAGGATCGCCTCGCCCTCCTGGCTGGCGACACAGCCGCCGACGCCGATAATGAGGTCGGGCTTGGCCTCCTTCAGGGGCCGCCAGACACCCAGGTGGGAAAAGACCTTTTCCTGCGCCTTCTCGCGCACCGAGCAGGTATTCAATAAGAGTACATCCGCCTCTTCCGGGTTCTCGGTCAAGGTCAGGCCATGGGAGGCCTTGAGTACATCGGCCATCCTGGCCGTATCGTACTCATTCATCTGACAGCCAAAGGTGCGGATAAATAGCTTTTTCATTAAATCTGGTTACTGATTAAACAGGGGACGCAATCTTAAAGGTTTAAATCGTTGATTTCCACCGTATGTCGAGGCCAGGCCCGGCGAAAACAAGGCCCCAGGCGCTGAATGTCGCGATACCGGGGCAGCTACTGTGACCGGACCGAGGGAGCCGTGTGTGCGCGGCCGCTCCCGCGGGAAAACAGGCTGGCGCCAGAACGACACGGCCTCGCCCAGCAAGTTACTTCGTCCCGATCCTTATTGATCCCCCCGGGAACCTCATGCCCGGCACAGCGACACGCCTTCGCTAGCTGATATAGGCCTCCGCCGCGTAACGGCGCATCATACGGTGGCTGTTGAAATACGAGGCGTTCTTGGTAATGGCCCCCTGCATGACCCTGATCCAGCCGTCACGGTCCTGGTAATACAGCGGCAGTACCACCTGCTCCAGCTTGGCATAGAGGGC
>JAWOIE010000286.1:0-6919 GCA_046484825.1 Gammaproteobacteria bacterium
ATCCCTTTAGCACGGTCGAGCGTCAGGATGTGGGGCTGACCCTGAAAATCAAGCCGCAGATCAATGAAGGCGATGCCGTCAAGCTGGACGTGGTACAGGAAGTCTCCAGCCTGGCGCCCAGCACCGTCGGCGTGGATCTGATTACCAACAAGCGTTCCATCAAGACCAGTGTCATGGTCAACGATGGCGAGGTGCTGGTGCTCGGCGGCCTGATTACCGATGACCTGCTGGAGAGCGAACAGCGCGTTCCCGGCCTGGGGGACATCCCGATTGTCGGCTGGCTGTTCAAGTACAAAAAAGTTAACAAGGTCAAAAACAATCTGATGGTCTTTATCCATCCGGTCATTCTCAAGGACGATGGTCTTGGCCTGGCCATGACCAATGAAAAATACAGTTATCTTCGTGCCAAACAACTCAAGCTGCGCGAAGACGGTCTCGACCTGATGAATTCACGCGAGGTGCCGATCCTGCAGGATATGAAAGACTGGCTCACCCTGCCGCCGCCTTACGAGGAGGTGCAGTCGAATCTGCCGCGAACGCCTCGTGACGCCGGTAGCACTGGGGCCCGCCCGCAGACGGAAGCGGCCAGCGGCGAACTGCGGCCCGCCAGTTACCGCACGGTCACTGACGTCGAGGCGCCGCCCGGTGAGTAGTCCGGACCCCGTGGTTGTGGTCCGTGACGCACAGCCCGCCAAGGCATCACTCTCCTTTGCCTTTGCCCGCCGTCATGGTGTCCTCCTGACCCGACTGGATGCGCAGGGCGCCAGTATTACGCATAAACCCGGTGTGGCGCTCTCGGTCCTGAGTGAGCTGCGGCGGCACTTCGAGGTGCCATTGCACCTGGAGACGGTTTCCACCGAGGCTTTTGATCGGCTGTTGCAGTCCATGTACGAGAATCAATCCGATCAGACCATGCATGCCATGGAAGGCTTTAGCGACGAGTTCGATCTCAACAGCATTGCCGAGGAACTGGCCGAGCCGGAAGACCTGCTGGAGACGGAGGATGATGCGCCCATTATCCGTCTCATCAATGCCCTGTTGACCCAGGCGGTCAAGGAAAATGCCTCAGACATTCACATCGAACCGTTTGAGAATCGACTGGTCATGCGTCTGCGCGTCGATGGTATTTTGCGTGAGGTCCTGCAACCCCCGCGTCAGTTGGCGCCGATTATTGTCTCCCGCATCAAGGTCATGGCAAAACTCGACATCGCCGAAAAGCGCCTGCCCCAGGACGGGCGTATTTCCCTGCGCATTGCCGGGCGCGCGGTCGACGTGCGTGTCTCCACCCTGCCGTCGGGACACGGTGAACGCGTGGTGTTGCGACTCCTGGACAAACAGGCGGGACGTCTCGACCTCAATCAGCTGGGCATGGCGCTCGAGACCCAGGCGAGCATGGATCGGCTACTCAAAAAGCCCCACGGCATTATCCTGGTCACCGGCCCTACCGGTTCCGGTAAGACCACTACCCTCTATGCGGGGCTGGGGCGACTCAACGATAGCAAGCGCAACATCATGACCGTCGAGGACCCCATCGAATACTACATCGACGGCATCGGCCAGACCCAGGTCAATACCAAGGTCGACATGAGTTTTGCCCGTGGCCTGCGCGCCATCCTGCGCCAGGACCCGGACGTGGTCATGGTGGGGGAAATCCGCGACCTGGACACCGTGCAGATCGCGGTGCAGGCAAGTCTGACCGGACACCTGGTGCTGTCGACCCTGCACACCAATACCGCGGTGGGCGCGATTACCCGTTTGCGGGACATGGGGGTTGAACCCTTTTTGCTGTCGTCCAGTCTCATCGGTGTGCTCGCCCAGCGCCTGGTGCGCGTGCTGTGCGACCAGTGCAAACGACCCCATACCCCCGATGCGGCCGAGTGCGCCGTCATGGGTATTGTCACCGAGGCGCCGAGCACGGAGACGAGTTTGCTGCTCGACCTGCCCATGGACACACCACCGGTGATCTATGAGCCGGTGGGCTGCGACGCCTGTAATCACCTGGGGTATCGCGGTCGTATCGGTATCTATGAGTTGATTGAGATCGATGATCGACTGCGCACCATGATCCATGACGGCGCCAGCGAACAGGAAATGGAGCGCCACGCGCGCAAATCTTCCGCCAGTATTCGCCAGGATGGCCGCCGCTGTATCCTGCTGGGCCTGACCTCGCTGGAAGAGGTCCTGCGGGTCACCCATGAAGACTGATGTGGCATTATGAGGAATAAGCATGGGCGCCTTTGAATACACGGCGCTGGATAACGCCGGGCGGGAACAAAAGGGCGTCCTCGAGGGCGACTCGCCGCGCCAGATCCGCCAGCTGTTGCGCGAGCAGCAACTGTTTCCCCTCAGTGTCGATGAGGTCGCGCAAAAGGAATCCGTTCGCGGTCGGGGCTTTCGCATGCATCGTGGCATTAGCGCCACCGACCTGGCGTTGTTGACCCGGCAACTGGCCACACTGTCCCGTTCCGGTCTGCCCCTGGCCGAGGCGGTCGCTACCGTGGCGCGGCAAACGGAAAAGCCGCGCATCAAACGCCTGTTGCTGGGGGTGCGCAATCGCGTTGTCGAGGGCCATTCCCTGGCCGAGGGCCTGGCGGCGTTTCCCCATGTGTTTCCGGAAATCTATCGCACCACCGTCGCCGCCGGGGAGCAGTCCGGCCATCTGGATGTCGTGCTGGAGCGTCTGGCCGACTACACCGAGGCGCGCCAGGAATTGCAACAGAGTCTGATGCAGGCCATTCTCTACCCGGTGATCCTGAGCGTCATGGCGCTGTCCATCGTGGCCTTCCTGCTGGCCTATGTGGTGCCCAAGGTTATTCAGGTGTTTGAGAACACCGATCAGGTGCTGCCGCTGCTGACCCGCATGCTGATCGGCCTGAGTGATTTTTTACGCGACTACTACGCCGCGCTCTTTGTCCTGCTGCTGCTCGGCCTGTTTGTCTTTTCGATGCTGCTCAAACGGCCGCCGGTCCGCTACCGGGTGCATCGCCTCTTACTGCATCTGCCGCTGATCGGTACCCTGGTCAAGGGCAGCAACACGGCACGCTTCACCCGTACCCTGAGCATTCTCGCCGCCAGTGGTGTGCCGGTGCTGGAGGCCCTGCGGATTGCCGGCCAGGTCATTGGCAACCTGCCCATGCGCAGTGCCGTCGAGACGGCGGCGGTGCGGGTGCGCGAGGGCGCCTCACTGGCCAAGTCGCTGGATCAGGCGGGCTACTTTCCCCCTATGGTCGTGAATCTCATTGCCAGTGGTGAAAGCGGTGGCAACCTGGATGAAATGCTCGAACGGGCGGCGGTCAACCAGGAGCGGGAAATGAAGACGCGTATCAATATGTTAATGGGCATGCTGGAGCCGCTGCTGCTGGTGGTGATGGGCACCATGGTGTTGCTGATTGTCATGGCCATCCTGCAACCGATTTTTGATATGAACCAGTTAATTGGTTAACCGACCACAAAAACGTCACAGCGACTTTGCTACACTGTCGCCGGTGAGATTGAATGAACGGATGGAAAAAATGATGAGAACACAAGCGCAACGTCACCGGGGTTTTACCCTGATCGAAGTTATGGTCGTGGTCGCGATCCTGGGCCTGCTGGCCGCCATGGTCGTGCCCAACCTGATCGGCCGCGATGAGGATGCCCGCATCAACAAGGCCAAGCAGGACATCAGCGCCCTGGAAAATGCCCTGGACATGTATCGCCTGGACAACTTTAGCTATCCGACAACCGACCAGGGGCTCGAGGCCCTGGTGAGCAAACCCGCCGGTGCGCCTGAACCCAAGCGTTACAAGCAGGGCGGCTATATCAAAAAGCTACCCATGGACCCCTGGGGCAATCCCTACCAGTATTTACGGCCGGGCACGCATAGCGATACCGACATCTACTCCTTCGGCCCGGACCAGACCCCCAGTGAGGATGATATCGGTAACTGGAATCTGGACCAGTAAGCGCCGGCGCGGTCGTGAAGCGATCACTACGGCGAGGCCATAGCCACGGTTTTACCCTGCTGGAAATCCTCGTGGTGGTGGCCCTGATTGGTGTCATGGTGACACTGGTCGTCACCAGTGTCGGTGACGGTGGCCGCCAGCAACACATGGAAAATGAGGCGCGCCGCCTGGTCGCCGTGGTCAAGCTGGCGCGTGACGAGGCCGTGCTGATGTCTGAAGAACTCTCGATCGTTTTCAGGAATCACGAGTATGAGTTTCAACGCCTGGGCGAAAAGCAGTGGGCGCCCCTCGACGACGACCGCATCCTGACACGCCATGCCATGCCTGCGGGCCTCGCCATGGAGCTGGCGCTGGAGGCGTTTGTCCATCCGCCCCAGCTTAAATCGTCAGCGGAGGCGGAGGGCGGCGCCGACGTGGATGAGCAGGCGGAGTTTCGTGTCTACCTCCTCTCCAGCGGTGAGGTCCAGCCGTTCACACTATATATAAAGGACGACGATGTGCTCGACGGCGTCCGCTTCAGGGTCACGGCCGATGAGGAAGGCGAAGTCACCTGGCAGGGGCCGCTGGATGCCACGGTCCGCTGATATGCGAGGCCGACCGCAGCGGCGCAGCCGGGGCTTCACCCTGCTGGAGATCATGGTGGCGCTGGCGATACTGGCCGTGGGGATGTCCGCCCTGGTCCGGGTTGCCGGTGACAACGTCTCCAATGCCGCCTATCTCAAGAGCAAGACCTTCGCCCAGTGGGTGGCCGCCAACAAGGTCAACGAGATCCAGATTCAGCGGCAGTGGCCTGCCACCGGTACGCAATCCGGGCGGCTGTTCTACGCGGAGGTGGAGTGGTACTGGCAGGTCAAGACCCTGAATACCCAGGACCGCGACATTCGTCGCATCGAGGTCAGCGTGCAGCAGGAGACCGGCCGCAACGGCGATCCGCTGGTGGTCCTGAGCGCCTTTGTGGCCCGCCCACGATGAAACATTACCCTGACAGCGTTGCCGCGGCCCGCGGTTTTACCCTGGTCGAACTGCTGGTGGCCATGGCGATATTTTCCATCATGTCGCTCATGGCCTATCAGGGCATGCAGGCGGTGTTTGCCTCGCGGGAGCAGACCGATGCCGAGTCCCGGCGCCTGCAGACGGTGCAGATGGCGTTTTTAATGCTGCAGCGCGACCTGATGTTTATCAGCCCGCGCGAGATCCGCGATGAGTACGGTGACGTGCAGGCGGCCTTTCAACTGGATGAAAACAGTCTGTACCCGCTGGAATTGAGTCGTGATGGTTACCGCAACCCGGCGCGGTTGCCGCGCAGCAGTTTGCAGCGCGTGGCCTATGCGATGGTCGACAACACCCTGTATCGTATTCGCTGGCCGGTGCTGGATCGGGCGCCGGATACCCAGAGTCTGCGGCGCACCCTGCTGGAGGATGTCGAGGACTTCAGTATTCGCGCCCTGGACGATGATGGCGAATGGCACCCCGTCTGGCCAGTGGCCAATGGTGGGCGCCCGTTGCCGCGTGCCGTGGAAGTCAGTCTGACCCTCAAGGACTGGGGTCAGTTGACCCGCCTGTTTATGTTGCCGGAGGTGGACTAGTGTTGCCCCGCGCACCGGGACAGGGCCAGCAGGGCGTCGCCCTGATCATGGCCATTCTTGCCGTGACCCTGGCCAGCATCGCCGCCGTGGCCATGGCCACGCGTCAGCAGGTCGATATTCGGCGCACCGCCAACGTCCTCAACATGGAACAGGCCAGCATGTATGTCTATGGCGGCGAGGCCTGGGCGGGGCGGATCCTGAGTGCGGACCTGAAAAATAACAGCATCGATACCCGCGGCGACAACTGGGCCACGGTGCTGCCACCGGTGCCGGTGGAGGGTGGCCAGATTGGCGGCTTTATTCAGGACCAGCAGGCGCGCTTTAATCTCAACAGCCTGATCCTGAGCGCTAATCGTCCCCTGGCCCGACAACGCTTTGAACGCCTGCTCGATCACCTCGGCCTGGACAAGGGCCTGGCCGATAGCCTGATCGACTGGCTGGACCCGGATGGCAATGTCACCCTGCCCGATGGCGCCGAGGACAATGAATATCTTGGCCGGGGCCAGCAGGCCTATCGCACCGCCAACCGCCCCCTGGCGCACGTCTCCGAGTTGTTGTTGATCCAGGGTTTTGACCGGCTGGCCTATGAACGGCTGCTCCCCTTTGTCTGCGCCATTAATGCCGATACCGCCATCAACATCAACACCGCCCCGAAGGAAGTCATCCTGACCCTGGCCCAGGGACTGACCGACGGTGACGTCGAGCCGCTACTCCAGGAACAGGAGCGCGGGGGCTTTAGCAACCTGAGCGAGTTTACCCAGCACAGTGTCTTTGCCGGCAAGGGCCTGTCGCCGGAGGGCCTGTCGCTCTCCAGCCAGCACTTTTTGCTCACCTCCAGGGTGATGATTGGCCGGGCCCGTCAGGAAGTGGAGTCGTTGCTCTATCGCGGTAACGACGGTGACATCATCGTGCGCTTGCGCCGACCCGTAGAGCACTGATAGCTTTAGCGTATGGCCAGACAACTGCTGATACAGATCACCAGCGCACATCCCGAAGTGGATACGCGTGTCTCCTGGTTGGTGCTGGACAATCATCAGGTCGAGGGTGATGTCGTGCAGGGGACGCTGGCCGAGGCCGCCATCGCGGCCGCCGGCGCCCGGGTGCTGATCATTGTGCCTGCCGAGCGCGTCTATCTGACCCGTCAGCACCTGCCCAGCAAGAATCGCCAGCGCCTGCTCAAGGCCATTCCCTTCGCCCTCGAAGATCAGATTATCGATGACGTGGAGTCCATGCACTTTGCCCTGGGACCGGGCGACGCACAGGGCCGCTACTGGATTGCCGCCGTGGCGCGGACGCAAATGGACGAGTGGCAAGACGTCCTGCGCCAGGCGGGCCTGAACCCCGAGATTGACGAGATCGACGGTCAGCTTCGTCTGCGCCAACGTGGAT
>JAWOIE010000198.1:0-12535 GCA_046484825.1 Gammaproteobacteria bacterium
TTCACCCAGGCCGCGATAAGAAAACTTCAGCGGTGGAACGGTATAGCCCAGCGTCATCAGGGTCAGGATAGTCAGTACGGCAAAAGAGTCGGCACCGGTGGTGGGCGTTGCCAGCAGCCATCCACTGGCAGCGATGAAGACCGCCATGGCGACGCCGAAACCGGCGCGCATCTCGCCCAGGCTCAGGCTGCCATCCACCAGTACGCGGGAGCCGCCGTTGAAAGGTCCGGGGTGGTCATTATTTCGGTCGCTTTCCAAATCAAAATATTCGTTGCTGAACACCGTGGCCGCCTCCAGCGCAAACAATGCCAGATAGCCGATCCAGAACAGGCTTACATTCATCCCGGAAGAAACGGCCAGAAGGGACCCGACCGCATACGCGATCCACGTCATGGGGTAAAACTGCAGGCGCAGGGCACGCAACCATGCACCGAGTTTGAACCCCAGTTTGAACCCAAGGTGACGCACCGGCGTACGCGGGCCGGTGGCGAGACACCGGGCACGTTTGCGGATCTGTTGCAGCCACGTGTAGCGCTGCGCGTCGCCTGACCCGTGCATGGGGCCAAACCGCGTGGTATGAACCGTCTTCACCCCGCAAAATCCCAGCGTGGCCCGCGCCATGGCACGGTGTCCGGGGGCGCCATAGATCCATCGATAAACAGGCCCGGGGGTGTCCATGGTCGTGACCAACTCGGCGGTTTTCCCCGCCAACAGCGCATCCCAGCCACTCCCCCCGGGACGGTAGGCAAAGGCAAACCCCGGTGTCAAAACCCGATCGAGCAGCCCTTTCAGCCGGGCAGGTAGGGTTCCCCACCAGGTGGGATAGATAAATACCAGGTGATCGGCCCAGGCGATGTCTTGCTGCGCCTGTTGCAGGTCCGGTTCCAGGGACTGCTCGGCCGGATTGGCATCGCGGACATCCGGATCGAAGTCCAGCGCCGACACCGAAAGTGTCCGGTAAGACACCCCTGCGTCGTCGAGTCCAGCGCAAAATGCGTCGAATATCGCCGAGCCAAAGCTGGCCGGACGGGGATGCCCCAGGACCACCAGTACCTTCACTGTCAGCTCATTCTCTCTGGTGACCTTCGAGGCGTTGTTTCAACCCGATGCGCCCCTGCTCCATGATCTGCCGGTGGTTCCAGTAGAACAGCGAACGCGTCAACGGTGCCAGACGGCGCATCCAGGGTTTGGGACCATCCACTTCAAAATCGAAGCGCACCTCCGTGCCTCCACCGACGTCAGTCAGACACCATCCGGCCCAACCAATCAACTCTCCGGTGACGCTGCCGGACAGACACTGCAAGGGGTCTTCCTTTTCGATAGCCATTTCGATCTTCAGGCGGTGCGGCAGGCGGCCGCGCCAGATAAAAAAGTAACGCGGGTCGGAATCAGCGCGTCCCGACGTCTTTGTTCGGGTGACCTTTTCGCAACCCGGCCACCATTGCGGCCAGTCCTGCGGGTTGGACAGCAAAGATCACACCGGTTCGATCGGCGTGTCGATGTTCCAATGCGTGGTGAAGCAGTAGCTCCGGCTGGATACGGCCGGCTTAGCGGGGTGAGTATGCAGTGCTTCCATAGCGGCGACTATCCGTCCCTGTTTCAACAGTCAGTATCAACTATAGTACAAAAAGTGGGCTACCTCAGGCACAGAGCCCGGTTTTCTTCCGATTACGTCGTTTTGAATTTCCTTCATTAAGTTCCGTTATTAATTACAAATAATTAATATCCGGTAAAATAGGCCGATATAAATACAGCGACTCTGTTTTGGTCAGGTGAAGAGGTGATGGGGCCAAATCAAGTAATATATAGTAATAGGCGTTACCCTTTCGCCTATGTCTAGACCTCCGAGAATAGACCACCCTGGAGCCTGGTACCACGTGATGAATCGAGGTGCAGTGTGTCAGAATATATACAAAGTCAGAGGGAAGAAAATCGAAAATAAACTTTTTTGATAAAAGTATTAACTTAATAAAACTAGATTTGACCCCTTAGTAGTGACCCCTTAGATGGCCAGGCTACACCGGAATGAATCTGCCGGTGTGTTATATCACATCACTTCCCGAGGCGATCGTCTGGAAGAAATTCACCTGGATATAAAAGAATCCCTGGCGCCTGATCTCTTTTTCGTTTAATCAAGTGGGCCAGGGTTTAACTACACAGAATCAGGGCACGGCCTGGCTGTTTCGCCAGGCGCTAAGCCCCGATGGTTACTTCTCCTGTTCGATAAGTTTTTCGACCTTGTCACGCAGTTGCGCGTCCTTGGTGAGTTCCTGAGCGATGGCGTTATACGTCGAGACCCCCAGTCCTGTTTCCTGCACGGCCTTTACCATGCGCTCATTGGCCTGCTTCTGGAGTTCCATGGCCTTTTCCTGATCCTGTACGCCCTGCAACTGGCTGGTGTAATCCTTCTGGATGTCGTCCAACTCTACCGAAGCCATTGCAAACATCTGCAGGGTCTTGTTATCAAAGTCCTGTGTAGTTGGGGCACTTTGCTGCGCGGCATCACCCTGGCCATAGGGTTGCGCCATGACCGGGGCGGCCAACAGGGCCAACAGGGCTGCAACGGCGGTGTACTTCAATGCTGGGTGAGTCGGTTTGGTAGTGGTTTGCATAGATTCGTTACCTCCATCAAGTGATTGTTTCGAGAACAACGCAACAATCCATCACAATCCCTGCGTTGGCCGCCCACGAAACGTCAGTGGGGCGGACTGAGGACCAGATAGCGTGGTCACGTACAGTAGAGCAAGCAGCTTGCCAACCGACACCGAAAGTAGGAAATATGATTTATCTCATTGTTATCGCATGGAAAATTATGCAAAAACCGCCTCCTGTGCCGGGTTGAAGTACGCCGCAAACATGTGCAATTATGAGACATGTTTAAAATATGAGAATTAAGCTATGACCTTCTGGCCATTTGCACAGGGCCTCAGTCTGCGCTTATCCCTGCTGTTGTTCCTGGTGCTTCCCCTGATTGCGGCCCTGAGCCTGATCGGTTATCTCAGTCTGCAACGCCTGGAACGGGACACGGAACTGCGCATGCAGGAAGACATCGAGCTTATTGCGCGCACTTTGCGCGGCCCCGTGGAATATTCCCTGGAGCTGGGACGCGCAGGCAGTGTCGCCCAGGCCCTGGCCACCACCTTTCAGTTTGATCGGGTATATGGCGCCTATGTCTATGACGGGCAGGGCCGGCGCATCGCCGCCAGCGGTGCGCAGGCGCCCGCCCTGCGCGGGCGGCACCTGTCCGAGCTCGCTGCCGGTAGCGATCACATCAGCGAATACCAGGAGACCGCGGGTAAGCAGGTCTATTCCTATTTCGTGCCGCTCACCGATTCCATCGGGCGCAACACGGGCCTGTTGCAGGTCACGCGTGACGGCAGCGATATCAAGGACTACATCGCCGGCGTACAAATTCAGGCGCTCGCCTTGCTGGTCCTGCTCGCGCTGGTGCTGTTTGCGATCGTCGTGTATGGCCACCACCATGTCTTCGGGCGCAATCTGCGCCGGCTCGTGTCCAGCATGGCGCGTATCGGCGAAGGCGATACCACTCACCGTGCAGCGCTCACGGGTCCACGCGAGATACGCATGCTGGCGCAGGGGATGAACGACATGCTCGATAACATCGAGCAATCGCGCGCACAACTGAACCAGCAACAGCGCCAGAAACGAGAGCTCGAACAACAGTTGCAGCAGTCGCAGAAAATGGCCGCGATCGGCCAGCTGGCGGCCGGTGTGGCGCACGAACTGGGCACGCCACTGAGCGTCGTGTCGGGCAAGGCCCAGCGCATGCTGCGCAAAGCAGAGCTGCCCGCGCCGGTCGCCGAGGTGTTCGGCGAAATCCGCGAGGCCGTGCAACGCATGGAACTTATTGTTCGCCAGCTGCTCGATTTCGGCCGCAGCAATCGTCTGCGCCTGCGACCGCATACCCTGGACAGCATTGCTGATTGCGCCCTGGCACATGTGCGCGATGAGGCGCAACACAAAGCTGTACAGGTGACCACCGAAGGCCCAGGCGTCGCACCACGGATGCAGGCCGATGCCGTACGCATGGAGCAGGCATTGACCAACCTGCTGCGTAATGCCATTCAGGCGACGGGTCAGGGTGGGAATATTGCATTGCAATGGTTTGTGCAGGAGGACAGCGTGGGTTTCCAGGTCGCTGATGATGGCCCGGGTATACCAGGAGAACTGCGTAACCGTTTGTGCGAACCCTTCTTTACCACCAAGTCGGTGGGTGAAGGTACCGGACTCGGCCTGTCGGTCGTGCAATCAGTGGTGCGCGATCATGGCGGGCAACTCGAGATTGGCGAATCACAATCGGGTGGCGCGCTTTTTGTTATGAGGTTTCCCTTACAACACGGGTATGAAGATGGCGGCTGAACAAGGTGAAAATATTCTGGTAGTCGAGGATGACACCGCCCTGCGCAAGATGATCGTGGATGAATTTAGTGACGCGGGTTTCAGCGTGCACGGCGCCGCTGATGCGAACAGCGCCTGGCGGCAAGTACAGGCCTTGCCGCCGGATGTGGTGGTCAGTGATCTGCGCCTGCCCGGTCACGACGGCCTGTGGTTGCTCGAACAGGTGCGTGAACTCGCGTTACCGCCCGGCTTTATCATTATGACGGCCTTCGGCACGGTGGCGCAGGCCGTTGAGGCACTCAAGCAGGGTGCGGACGATTTTCTTACCAAGCCGCTGGACCTCGATCATCTCCTGCTCAGTGTGCAACGCACGCTCGAGACCCGCCGGCTGCGCAAGGATGTGCAGCGCTTTCGCGCATTTCTCGGTAGCAATGATTTTCACGGCATTATCGGTAACAGCCCGGTGATGAACACACTGTTTACCAATCTTAAGCAGGTCGCGCGCGCCAACGGCCCGGTATTGATCACCGGTGAGAGCGGTACCGGCAAGGATCTTGTTGCACGCGCCGTACACCAGGAAAGCCCGCGCCGCGACGGGCCTTTCATCGCGGTTAACTGCGCCGCCATTCCCGCCGAGTTGCAGGAGAGCGAATTCTTTGGCCATGCCGCCGGCGCCTTCACCGGTGCCGGTGGCGCGCGCAAGGGACTGTTTGCCGAGGCCGCGGGCGGCAGCCTGTTCCTGGACGAGATCAGTGAAATGCCCGTCGAATTACAGGCCAAGATGTTGCGCATCCTGCAGGACGGGCGTGTCCGTCCGGTCGGACTCAACCGCGAGACGGCCATCGACGTGCGCATTATCGCCGCCAGCAACCGCAACCTCGAAACCCTGGTGGCAGACGGTGAATTTCGCGAGGACCTGTATTTTCGCCTGGAGACCTTCGGCCTGCACGTGCCACCGCTGCGCGAGCGCGGTGACGATATCGACCTGCTGGCGGCGCGCTTTATCGATCAGATCAGTACGCAGATGGGGCGCAAGGTGCAGGGTATCAGCAGCGCCGCACTCGAACTGCTGCACGCCTACCCCTTCCCCGGCAACGTGCGTGAACTGCGCAATGCCATTGAGCGCGCCATCGCCTTCAGCAGCGGCAAGGAGATCGCGCCTGGCAGCCTGCCCGAGCGTATCCGCAAATACAAACGCGGTAATGGCCATGACGCATTATTCCCCGAGCTGGTAACGGATGGTGCATTGCCAACCCTGGATCACATGGCCAACCGCTATACGGCGTTTGTGCTCGAGCGCCTCGGCGGCAACAAGCGACAGGCAGCACAGGTGCTCGACATCAGCCGCGCGACCCTGTATCGCCGCCTGGGTTTAAAAGGCGACACCACATGAACAGCGCTAACCAAGGCATCCGCCGCATCGGTATCCGTGCCTAGGGCATTACCCTCAACCAAAAGGGCCAGATACGATTGCAACAGGCGTAGCGCTTCTTTGGCAGAGATAGTATTGGTGCATCTGACCTGGTGTAATATCTGATGCTGAAATCCTGGGCGTGACGCTGATTTCTGTAAAGAATTTTCTGGGTTACCATGGAAGCACTTTGGTATAGATAATTACTGCCCGGTCTCTTAGATGTTTGCACCGCTGAGGCGCATAAACAGCCTCAAAGGAAACGTTGCAGCCGACGTAAAAAAAGCGCAGCTGGCCACGAACGATAAAAGATCGCCTCTGGTAATAAGCAGACGCTAATATTTCGATTTATTTGACAATATTTGAGCGCTCTGTGATCCAGAGAAAATTACGATCGCTGCATAATCTTTTTCTTATTTCTCCAGCGAGGTATTCGAATCGCACAGGGACTCACCATCAACGATGGCTACGATCGGATTGATCAGCGTTTTTTTTCGCGCAGATTGCGTACAAAAGCGGTTCTGAAGAGTAGACTGTTGATTCTATTTAAGGGAGACCAGGTATGATCCAATCCGTAAATGGCAATGGTCGCGCGCAGTCGGGCCCACCCGACCTGTTTGAGATATTGAAAAAATTCACTGGCGGCGGACCGCCGCGCGGACGGTTCGGCGGCATTATCGGCGTCGTGGTGCTCATCCTGCTGGTCTGGGCGGCGATGACGTCATTTTACACGGTCCAGCCTGAGCAACGGGGCGTGGTGAAACGCTTCGGTTCCGTAACGGGCATTACCGATCCCGGTCTGCATTTCAAGCTTCCCTTCGGCATCGACCAGATCCAGCTGGTGGCGACCGAGCGTGTGCTCAAGCAGGAATTCGGCTTCCGCACCCAGGGCACCCGCCAGGGCGAACGCTCGACCTACAGCGATGCTCAATTCGAAGACGAGTCATTGATGCTCACCGGCGACCTCAACATGATCGACGTGGAGTGGGTAGTACAGTACCGCATCGAAGACCCCATCAAGTTCCTCTACCGGATGCGCGAGCCTACCCGGACCCTGCGCGATATTTCCGAGTCGGTCATGCGCCGTATCGTCGGCAACATGCTTGGCTCCGAGGTGCTGACCATCGGTCGGGTGGAAATTCAGAAAAAGGCCGGCGAGGAGATTCAGCAAATCCTCAACCAGTACGATGCCGGAATTCGCATCAGCACCGTCGAAATGCAGGACGTGGTGCCGCCCCCGGCCGTGCAGCCGGCGTTCAATGAAGTCAACGAGGCACGTCAGGAACGGGAACGCATGATCAACGAAGCGCAAAAACAGGTTAACCAGGAGATCCCCAACGCCGAGGGCGCCGCCCTGCGCACCGTCGCCGAAGCCAAAGGTTATGCCACGGAGCGGGTGAACCGGGCCATTGGTGAAAGCACACGCTTCAGTGCCGTGCTGCACGAATACCAGCAGGCCCCCAGGGTTACGCGCGCACGCCTGTATCTGGAAACCCTGAACGAGGTTCTGCCCAATATCGGTCAGATACTGGTGGTACAGGACGGCCAGGTGGGGCCGCTGCCCCTGCTCGATGTCAAACGTCAGGCCGCACGTGCCGCCGGAGGTGAGCGATGAAAACCACTCTGCTAGCTATCGTGGCCGTGCTTGCCATCATTATCGGCAACGTCACCCTCTACACCGTGGATGAGGCCGAACAGGCCATCGTGGTCCAGTTCGGCGAGCCTATCGGCGATGTGATTAACGAGCCGGGCCTGAAGTTCAAGCTGCCCTGGCAGGACGTGCGTTATTTCGACAAGCGTCTGCTGGTCTGGGATGGGGACGTGACCCAGATCCCCACACTGGGGCGTGAGTTTATTCTCGTGGATACCACGGCGCGCTGGCGCATCACTGACCCGTTGCTGTTTTTGACCAGCGTCCGGGATGAAGCCGGCGCACGCACCCGGCTCGATGACATCATCGACTCGGTGGTCCGCGACATGGTCTCGTCCACCGAGCTGGAAGAGATCGTGCGCTCCAAGGATTGGGAAGTCGATGTCGCGGAACTGGATGACCCCGCGCTGGCTGAACGCAGTGACGTCAACCTGCAGAAACAGCCCAAGCTGGGTCGTGAACTGCTGGAAGCCGGGATTCTGAAGCGGGCACGGGATTCCATGCCTGCACTGGGGATCGAGCTGGACGATGTGCGTATCAAGCGGGTCAATTACATCCAGTCCGTACGCCGCCAGGTGGAAAGCCGCATGATCGCCGAACGCCAGTCCATTGCCGAACGTTTTCGCTCTGAAGGTCGTGGCCGCAGCCAGGAAATCCTCGGCAACATGGAGCGTGACCTTCGGCGCATCCGCTCCGAGGCCGCGCGTGATGCCGAGAAGATCCGGGGCGAAGCCGACGCCGAAGCGACTCGAATCTACGGTAAGGCCTTCGGCGCCGACGCGGAGTTCTATTCCTTCTTCCGTACGCTGGAAAGCTACCGGGCCCTGGGTGAGAACAGCACCCTCATGCTCAAAGCCGACTCAGACTTCTTCCGTTACCTGGAAAAGGCTCAGGCCAGGTAAACCCAGTCTGCCAGGAAACTGTGCCCGCATCGGGCACGGTTCTTGGGCGACAGGTCTGGACCAGAACCGGAAAACCTGGAGCCGAGGTGTTGCGCCTTGGTCCACGCCACTCAGGCCCATGTCAGTTTGTGGGGGCGCTAACAGACATTCTCCGAATCGGCAGGGGTGTCACGCAGGCGTTAGCCTGCATGACTTACAGGATTGGCTAAATAAAATTCCCTATTACCTGATCACTCTATGTAGGGTGGAACAAGCGCAGCGGTTCCACCCGAGCTGAGAAGTTAAGAAGTTCATTGGTCAAGTCTTTTCCTATAGCCATTAACGGCATGTGGCAGTTAATCAAGGCTACCACCTCTCGAAATGAACAGTCAGATATATCCTGGCCAAGAGGTTTTAGCCCATCTGGCCTGGCGAAAGAGCCCATGATGGAACCCGCTGGTATGAATTTTAAACCCTCCGCTAACTTTTAGTTCTTTAGATTCAAAACCCTGAATTTACACCACCGTTCTGGCCTCAGCGTATGAAACCATGCGTTGCTGGTCTTCATCCCATAAACTCGATTTGAAGCAGTCGCGAATATCACGCGGGTTTAAGGAGGTGCTCTGCGGAGATTGCAGCTCGGGTATGGCGGCCATGGCTTCGGGCAAGCGGTAAAACGGGATGAGCACGTTGAGGTGATGTATATGGTGGTAGCCAATGTTACCGGTAAACCATTGCATGACCCGGTTGAGTCGCATATAGCTGGATGACTCCAGCGCGGCACGATAAAAAGTCCATGCCTCGCTGGACATGACATGCATGCGTTTAAAACTGTGCTGGGCAAAAAACAGGTAGCTGCCTAGCGCCGAGGCAATTGCCATGGGCAATATCACCGCATACCACGCAACATCGAAACCCGCGAACACCCACAGGCCAGCAATCAGACCTATGTGCACCAGCAAGGCCACGGCGGAGTCGAGATGTTTTCCGGGTTCGTGCAACAGCGGTAGCAGTGTGACACTAAAACCGAAGATCGTAATATAGCCAAACAGAACCACCAGCGGATGGCGTTGAAAACGGTAACTAAAACGTTCTGCACGGCTTGCCGCCTGCCACATTTTGGTGGTCATCAATGGAAAGGCCCCGACACTGGCCGTACTGATCTGGCCTACATGGCCGTGATGATAGTTGTGGCTTTTTTTCCAGGAGCTGGCCGGTGTCAGGGCAAACGCCGCATAGGCCTGAAACAGCCATTTTGCCAGGCGTGAATCGCGCAGGATCGCGCCATGCATATAATCGTGGTAGGTAATAAACGCGCGCACCATCAACAGGCCACCGAGCACCGATAACAGCAGGCGTAGCGGCCAGGCGCCGGCCATGCCCGCGCCCACCAGGGCAGCGATCATCAGGATGAAGGTCAGCGCCACCAACTGCGCGCTTTTCAGCCGGGATTCTTCAATGAAAGGTTTGGTGGCCTGCACCAATTCATTGCCAACGCGAATGTCGGCACTGTGTTCAGGTAGATCCTCTGCGGAGATCTCGGTTTGCGATTGTTGCGCGGCTGCTACTGGCTCCACCATCGTCACCTCCATGTGAAAGTCATGCGATGATTGACGTACTACTAGTTTAATACCATAAACCGCTGCTGTGAAATTAGATATGGATCAGATGCTGAATGCTGAAATTTAACCCTGGCCACATGTACGACTATCTGCTGTATGTACTCGAATATGTGGGGGAATAAGTGGACTCTGATAAAAGGTTCATCCGTCCGCTAGCGCCTGGGAGGTACGGCGGTCCTTCCCGATGATTCTAGCTAAGGGGCCAGGCTGACCAATAGCCATTAATTGCTTGTGGCAGTTAGTCAAGACCCCACTCCTCGAAAAATGCAGACCAGGGCCGTTATAGGTGTCCGGTTAAAAATTTTAGACTACAAACGCTGCACCTGAATGGATGTGCCAATTGACATCGAGGGTGGAATGATTTGTTTTGCAACAGGGTGAGAGTCGTTTTATGCTATTGCGATGACTCGTATAGTTTCTATCCTGCTGCTGGCGATTGCGACTACCGGGGTTGATGCCGGTGAACTTAAAGCCTTTACCTCGGATGGCTGTAGTTCATTTCCCGATGGTACGCTTACACAAAAAACGCTCTGGCAAAAATGCTGTATTGCTCACGATCTGGCTTACTGGAGGGGCGGCAGTTTTGAAGAGCGTGAAGCGGCGGACCTTGGCCTGCAAGCCTGTGTACAGTCGGTGGGAGAACCGAAGGTTGCGATCCTGATGCATACCGGGGTGCGCGTTGGGGGCTCACCTTATTTTCTCACTGACTATCGCTGGGGATATGGCTGGCCATATTTGAGAGGCTATAAACCCCTATCCGACACGGAGCTTGAAGAAGTGAATGTCCGCCTGGAAGAATATCAATCACAGGCGATTGAGTGATTCCCGAGGCTTTTTCGGTTGGTGATTGACTATTTAACAAGGGACTGGATGAATTCTGGCTCAGGAAATTCACCACCAAAAAACTGCATTTTGCCAATGGTTAGCGCGGTACGTATCCCCGTTTTTTCTGCCAACCAGCCAATGCATGTATCAGCGACACTCCAAAAAAATACATTGCGTGTCTGTGCCCGTTTCGAGACGTTTTCGATTACGGGACAAATGAGTTGTTCCAAAGGTATCGAGCCACGATAGGCTTTGTTGATGCCAAGATCCTGGACGTAAATTACCGCGTTTTTGCCAATAATGTTGTGCAAGGCCTGATCAACATCAGGCGCACCATAGGCAGTATAAAAATGGACGGATTGAACGGCTGTTACAATCTCTGCTGCATCCAGTAGTTGTGCCCAGCAAAAACCGATGACCTCGTTGCTCTCGGTATCCAGGCAAACTCTTAGGGCTGACGTACCAGAAAGTTCCTGTTGTAATTTTTCTCGTATTTCATCATGGTCATACGTTTCATTCCAGACATCGGGTTCACCAAATATTCGGCAATAGTTGCTTGTTAGACTGTTAAGGATATCTTGTTGTTGCGCAAGTGCTTCAAAGTTATTGAAGTCGATATAGGTGTGTTGTGTCTGCATGTTCATCATATTTTCCTCTTTATTGCGTCTGATAGGCTATTGGTGAAGTTTTCAGTACTCAGGCCGGATGTCTTTGGTCATGAGCATGGCAAGGACCTTTGATTCTGAGGCTTCATCAAAACCACAGTGATCGATACTTTCCCTGGGATTCGCGTAGGTACCAAACAGCATGTCCCACCAAACAATGTCACTATAATTATTGGCATGATGACTGGATTGGTGATGAAGACGATGCATTTCAGGGGTCTGAAATACATATCCGACCTGGCGGGGTAAACGGATATTGGCGTGAATGAGAAATCCTGCGATGCCTGTGATCACGGTGTACCATGCCGCTGCTTCCATCCCCAGCCCCAGTAATGCAAAGACAATCGTGTTGCTGATGATGAGATTTGCGAGCATGTCCAAGGGGTGGATGTAATATGCTGTCAGTGTTTCAATACGTTTCGGGCTGTGGTGAAGTTGATGAAATGTTCTCCAGAAAAATGCAGAGTGGTGTCTTAGGCGATGCCACCAGTACACAACAAAGGTGAAGATGACGTAAGCCACGAAAGCCCCCGCTAGCGGCGGCAGCCCTTCACCAATATGGAATAACGAGGGTAGCTGGGCTGATTCCATCAGCATCGCCATGAGAAAAAATACCAGCAGATTTACGCTGTTGATTGAAACAGATCGGATATACCACGTGAGCTGTGGTTTCGTCTTATGTGCCGGGAACAGGTGTTCGCCTAGGAACAATATCGCGGCACTCAGGTAGACCATCGGTAGTGCAAATTCAGTCATGATTTCTCTCACTTGGTGTTGCCGGCTTCATTGAGAGAAAGTATTGTCAAGAGTACCGTAATACACAACTACTGCGTGCAAAGTACCAATTAATGGTCTATAAAGGACCGTATAATAATACTCTTAGGTGATTTTACATGGTAACAGACCAGTTATTGGCCGCGCTTAAACGGACCCTTCGATCCAGGGGCCTATCGTACAAGGCGGCAGCGGAATCTCTGGGGCTATCCGAATCAAGTATTAAAAGGCTATTTGCGGACAAGAGCTTTACGTTGCCCCGACTGGAAAAATTATGTGAGTTTGCCGGGATTGAACTGGCTGAACTCCTTCATATGGCGGAATTGGCCAGCAAGCAGGTCGACAAA
>JAWOIE010000220.1:0-16997 GCA_046484825.1 Gammaproteobacteria bacterium
AGGCGTTCGATGAGATTGGACAGCTCACGGACATTGCCCGGCCAGGGATACTGACATAAAGCCGCGGTTGCCATGGGGGTCAGGCGTACCGAGCCGCGCTGTTCATGCTCCAGACGGGTTACCAGCTCATTGATCAGCAAGGGCAGGTCCTCCACCCGCTCCCGCAGGGGCGGCATCTCGATGGGGAAGACGTTTAAGCGGTAGTATAAATCTTCACGAAAACGGCCTTCGGCAATCTCTTCTTCCAGGTCGCGGTGGGTCGCGGCAATAATGCGCACATTGGTCTTGTTGCTCTTGTTGCTGCCGACGCGTTCGAAAATGCGTTCCTGTATCACCCGCAGGAGTTTGACCTGCATGTTCAGTTGCATGTCACCAATTTCATCCAGAAACAGGGTGCCGCCCTCGGCCAGCTCAAAGCGTCCCTGGCGTGAACTGATGGCGCCGGTAAAGGCACCCTTTTCATGGCCGAAGAGCTCACTCTCCAGCAGGTCCGCCGGGATGGCACCGCAATTGACCGGCACAAAGGGTTTATCGCGACGCGAGGAATAATAGTGCAGGTTACGTGCGACTACCTCTTTGCCGGTGCCGGAGTCCCCGAGGATCAGCACATTGGCCTCAGAATCGGCCACCTGTTCGATCAGTTTGCGTACGCTACGAATACCTCGGCTATTGCCGACCAGGCTGCGGAATAGCATTTGCGCCGCCGAGCCGACATTCTGGTGGGAGGCGCTAAACACCTGGGCCAGGTGCAGGGCATGGGTAATCTGACGGAATTTAAACGGCTGCTCGATGAGGGTAACGATTTCGGCGGCCAGCTCCGGGGGCAGGTTGTCTTTGCGAACCCGCCTGGAAATCAGCAGTATGGGCACCTGGTCACCGAGCACAGCCTTGAGCGCCTCAATCTCGCGCAGCGTGGCCGCATCATCGACAGCCTCGCCCAGCATGATTGCCTCCGGCACCGTATCCTCGACAAGCACCCCGTCCCACTGGCCGTACTCGAGCGCCGCGATGACATCAGAATCAATAAAATCAAGGAGTTGCACTAGCTGTTGTTGGCGGGACTTGTCATTGTCAATCAAAAAGACTGCCATAGCACTACCTTTTGGCTATTTAGTAATCAGTATCATGGGCCGACCAGGATACGAGAAACAGGAAAGCCGCTTATGAAAGAATGGCTTAACACCCTTACTTAAAAACTGCTTGAAAGATTAGACAGTTACGGGGGTAAAGTCAAAATATTGTCACAAAAACATGACTAAAAGAAAGGGCCAGGGTCGTCTGACGCAATTATCAGGGAAAACACCACCAATTTGCGTTGCCACCGCTGTGAGTAGGATGCAAAGGCGGCGGCGGGCGTGCTCATGGGTAATGACGATGGCAACTCAGGTTATATAGCTGGGAAACGCTGCACGGGCACAGGGTATGGGGTATGGGGTATGGGGTATGGGGTATGGGGTATGGGGTATGGGGTATGGGGTAATGGTGGTCGAGGCCCCGGGGCGCGGTGCCGCACCTGGCACGCACCCCGGGGGCCAGGGGTGCTGGCGACCTAGTCAAACCGTGCCTGAATATAACGAATCTCAGAGACCTCGCCATCCCGGTGCAGCCAGGCGGCGTGCAGGTCTTTGCCCGCAAACAGCAATACCGGCAGGGTTTGTGCCCCTGCGCCACCACCGGCGGGCCAGATTTCGTCGTCACTCCAGCGGGCGTCGACGCGCCGGCTGTACCAGATGTCCGGACTACCGTCCCGGGTATCATCCCAGGCCGCGAGCACATCGCCTTGAGTATTCATGGCCACGGTAACGTGCCATTGTGGGGTATGTTCGCCCAGCAGGTCGTAGATGCGCTCATTCTTGCCAAAACTGCGCCCACCATCGCGGCTATAGGCAGCATAGGCATCGTAGCCACCTTCGAAGTGACGCTTGTCCAGCCAGACCGCCACGACATGCCGGTTCAGGTCGCTATCCAGAACGATGCGCATGGCGCCGGTGCCTCGTCCGTAGACTTCATTCGGTGAGGCCACAAACTCATTCAGTACCTGCGCCGGCCTAAAGCCCTTGCCGCTGGGGGCGAAGGCCGTATAGATTCGGGTCGCGCCCTGGCGTCGATCCTCCCAGCCCACCAGTAGCCCCGCCTGGGTCGCGGCCACTGCAGGATAGAGTTGCTCCGTCTTGTCGGCCGCCCCATCCACCAGACCCGCCGCTTGCACCGTGAGCTGGTTTTTTCGCAGCTCGATGTGGCCGTGGGCAATATGGTAATGGCGGCCATGTTGTTCACCCCAGACGGCGACGATACCCTGCGCAGGTGTGCTCGCCAGACTCAGGTGTCGCGCCATGCGTTCGCTCAAGCGGACAATCTCGCCCTGCTGCGTCGGACTGACAGGACGCAGCCAGAGCCGTTCCGCCGCCTCCCAGCCGATGACAAACTGTCCTTCGACAGAGGCGATCACGGGTTCATAGGCCGGACCCTGCGCACTCACCTGTACGGGTTTGCTAAAGCCCTCCGCCCTGGCGTGCTTAAAGGCGACATAGATCTGTGGCGTGCCGCTGGAGTTATCCTCCCAGGTGATGGCCAGCGTATCATTGGCCATGGCCATGGAGCGTCGACCACTGCCCTCCAGATGATGGAACACGCCCTGCCCGGCCGCGGCGACCGTGCGCACCTGGCCAAACTCAATGGCCGCTACCGGTGCGTTGAGCAACAGCAATGGCACCGCCACGAATAGACCTAGTTGCCGCATCATTTGGCGTGCCCTTGTTGGGCGAGAAACTCATTAATGGACATATGGCGGTAGAAACCACCCTGGACATACTTATCGAGATTGATGAAGTCCTCAACGGTCTTGAACCCGGGCGCCCGCATGACCACCTGGCCATCGGGTTCCAGGTACAGAAACACCGGCGTGGCAAACGCGTTCAATCTCGCCCCCAGCTCCATTTCCGTAATAGACTCACCATTCGGTAACTGCAGACGCCTGCCACTCTCCGCATCCACATAGATCAGGACATAGTTCTTGCTGTATATCTCACGAACATTTTTGTCAGAAAAGGACTCGACATTGGTCTTTTGGCAAAAACCGCAACCATAACGTCCGAAATATAAAAATGCCTTTTTGTTTTCCTGCTGTGCCCGCTGCATGCCTTCATCATAGGCAACAAAGTCGTAACCTTCCGGCGGCGCAGCCCAGGCCAGTGAGGCCGTTCCAAAAAAGAGTAAGACAGCGAGGCCGCGAAAATTCGACAGAGACATTTTTATCACCCTAAAGTTCAAAACAAAGACAACGATTATCGGGATTGTTTCCAATACTGGTGATACATTTTAAAGCATTCCCTGAGTTTTTTATACCGAAGCATAAGACGGCTTGTCCCAGCAAGCACCTGCGTTATTCCTTCGCCGTGTCTGCCTGCAACTTTGGCATAAGCCAGACATGCATGAGCCGCGCGGCCACCAGGTCACCGCAGACATTGACCGAGGTGCGACTCATATCAAGGAGGCGATCCACGCCGATGATCAGGGCGATGCCAGCCCCGGGGATGCCGGCCGTCTCCAGCACCATGGCCAGAATGACAATACCCACACCGGGCGTTCCCGGCGAACCGATGGAGGCACCGACGGCCGTGACGACCACCAGCAAGAGCACGCCGGTGGACAAATCCACACCGAAGACCTGCGCCAGAAAGACGGTGGCCACCCCCTGGTACAGGGCCGTACCATTCATGTTAATGGTGGCGCCCAGGGGGATAACGAATTGCGAAATGCTTGGATGTATTTTGAGTTTTTCTTCCGCCGTCTTGATCGACAAGGGCATGACCGCCGCGGAACTGGACGTGGAAAAGGCCAGCAACATGACCTCGCGTACCGCGCGCAAAAAGACTAACGGGCGATCGCGCGCGACCACGAATAACAGCAATAGATACATCGCGAGAAGAATCAACAGGCCAAGCAACACCGTACCGACATAGACCGCCATACCCAGCATGGCCGCCAGACCGATCTTGGTCGCCAGTTGTGCCATGAGGCCAAACACGGCGATGGGCGCCAGCCGCATGGCCCAGCCCACGACGGTCATACAGACCTCCTGCAGGGAGACCATCAAATCCAGCAACGGTTTGGACTGCGCCGGCTTCATCATGACCAGGGCAATCCCCATGATCATGGCGAACAACACCACCTGCAACATCTGCCCTTCCACCATGGACGTGAGGGGATTGGTCGGCAGAAGGGTAATGATTTGTTCCGGTAACTCGCTCATGCTCGGCGTGACCGGCACATCGTTCTGCACCACCGCTGCCGGGGCCTGCGGTGCCGTGGCGCGTAACTGTTCGGCATCGACAAAATTACCCGGCTTGAGTAAAAACGCGACCCACAGGCCGATAATGATGGCGGCCGTCGTGGTCAGAACAAAATAGACGACGACCCCACCGCCCATTTTTTTCAGGGTGTCGATACTCTCGCTGGCGGTGAGTCCGCGTATCACCGAGGCAAACACCAACGGCATGACAATCATCTGGATCAGGGTAAGAAACAATTGCCCGGGCAAGGCCAGCCAGTTACCCACGGTAATGGCGGTGTCCGCAGGCACGAAGCCCACACCGGGGCCGATCAGAATACCGGTGAGAATACCGCAGAACATGGCAATGAGGACCTTGAGCCACAAACGCCCCTTGACCAATGAGGACAGGGTATGGCTCAGGTAGTCAACATGTCGGCGGGGAAACCAGTTTCGGGGAAACATGCGTTAAAGTCTATTACACCGCTGAGGAAATGTACAAACCTCGCTAATCGATTACGACTATAGACCCTGTCCCGCAGACAGGAGTACCGGACCGTGCAGATAACGTTGAGAATGTTTTGAATCGAGTCTGGAGACGGAAAACAGGATCCGACTTCCCGTTGTTGTGGATGACGGCGTCTGCGGGCCTGCCATACTCAACACTGCATCGCCCGCTGATCGCAACCGGCCGCCCGCCATGTCCAGGCTTGAATCCAGCAGTCGTAGCGCCGGCTGTCCCTGCACCTGTGTCGCCGTGGCGATAACCTCGGAGGCTTCCAGGGAAAGCGCTGTGCCTGTGCTTTCGATCACCGAGGCCTCTATGGTGACATCACTGTGCAAAATGCTCACCCTGTCGGCAACCACCTGCTCCAACCTGATATTGGTGCAATGTTCGATGACGATCAGTTTATAGGTGCCGTGAAATACCTTGTCACGCTCATGCTGACAACGGCCAACCCGTTCCGCATTGGCCCCCTGGCTGCTTGCGCGTTGATAACGATGCCCTGCAAGCAGGGCGTCGCGCTCTGCTGCGGCAGAGACCAGATAGGGCAAGAGCAATTGGGCAAACTGTTGTCGGCGATCCCGCAGGGGAACATGTGCGGCGCCTTCGATCACGGCGAGTCCGGCATTCGCCAGGGTGGCCGCCAGCAGTTTTCCCGTGCGCAGGGGCGTGACCCGGTCTTCAGCGCCCCAAATCAACAGCGTCGGCACCGACTGGCGAGACAGACTCTCGGTAACGTCGGAGAGCATCATGGCGTGCGCGGCAATGGCACTGGGGTGGCCACCGAGGACGTGTTCACGCCAGGGCGCCTGTGACAGCATATACTGCTCACCCAATTCGATCAGCGCGGCGTTATCCGCCAGGACCCCCAGTACCCGGTCCGCCAGCCCTTTGAGTTCACGGCCCTGCCCCCCATAAAACTCCGGCAACTGGCGAATACCAAAGTGGGTGAGAAATTGCGTGTAGGCCAGGCGATGCAACACACCGGCGACACTCACCAAAGCCAGACGCTCCACTTGCGCCGGGTAGGTGCCTGCATAGTGCAGGGCAATATTGGCCCCCAGTGAGTGCCCCACCAGGCGTATCTGCGGCTGCGCATAACGTTCAAGCACGTGCCGGATGAAGGCCACATAGTTTTCCGGTGAATACAGTTTGTTGGCTTTTGTTGAGCGACCAAATCCGGGCAGGTCAAAGCTAATAACGTGAAAATGTCGGGCCAGCGCCGGGATAAAGGGACGCCATAGTTCCATGCTGTCGTTTAAACCGTGGACGAGCACCAGGGTCGGCTTGCCGCGCTGCCCCGCCTCGGCGATGTAGGCCTGACCGCCAAAGACGGGCTCATCTATATAATAGGTATGCAGGCCGGTATCAGCGGCCAGTATCGGCGCACTCCCTGCCCCGCCGCCGACCACAGCAAACAGCAGCCAGGGCAGCACTCGTATTCGTTGACTCAATCGCATATCTGCCGTCGCAATCCTTCTATCGCTCGTGTCTCATTGACCCTGCCGCACTGTGCGCCATGTGCTATTAATGGGCTGCCCGCCGCTAGTCTTCTGCGCCGCGGCGTTACACATTGCATGGGGCAAGGCCGCCTGGGGAACATCCGAATAAGTTCATCAAACGGATGAGAGCCTGCCCCGCGAAGCGCCTTGGGCATAGCAAAGCTTCCGCGTCCTGCTCTCGCTCCTTACCTACATCCCTGTAGGCAAGGCAAAATGGAACGAAAAAGCGCAGTTTATATGTGATAAATGAGCATTTTGAGTTTCATTTTAACGCCGCCAGCGCCGTTTCAGGGACTTATTCAGAGGTTCCCTGGGGGTAATCTGAGCTACGGGGCACTGACAAGCAAGCCCTCCGTAGCAAAGGCAGCAGTCTTTTTCTTAAGGGCGTGCGCTCTATCACGCCGTTACGGGAATGCGATAGTCCTGAGTCCGGCAGTACGTGTGAAGGAGCACTTGGGATGGGGATCGTCTATTGAGCATGCGGCTGACGCGCACGCCTGGCTGTCCGCGCAACACCAGCCTGCGCGGCCGGAGGATTCAGCCTAGATTGGAGGTGTTCTTATAGGCCTTAATTGCGCCGACAGCAGGTGTCTGCAGGTTCAGTTTCTCGGCCAGCAGGCGCTTGGCGGCTTCACCCAGGGCAATACTCTCCTGGTCCAGCTGGATGACCTGATGGAGGGTTTCGGCGACATCTTGCAGGGCCGTGGAAATATCCGGGTGTTTGAACAGGTATTCCAGTGATCGCTGACGCTCCGTTTCCAGACGCGCAAACTCCTGCCAGGACTGTGCTTCGGCCAGCTTGCGCATGGCCTGTGTCAGGCGCAGGATCTTGCCCGCGGTCTGTTGCAGAGATAAAAATTCCATATCACACAATGCGTCGGAATCTGGCTTCAGGACTTGTGCGCCATGTGGCGAATGTCATCGGGGATCTCATCCCAGGCACCCTTAATGGTGCGCAACAATGAGGCGACCTCGTCCAGCAGGTCGGTATTGTTTTCGACATTGGCCCGGGCCAGTCGGCGGGTCATATAATCATACAGGTCATCCAGATTCTGGGCGATCTCACCACCCTGTTCCAGATTGAGACTGGCACGCAGGCCATCAATAATGGAAATGGCCCAGCTAATATGGCTGCCCTTCTTGGCAATTTCCTGCCGCTCCATATAGCCCTTGGCAATTGCGATCTTTTCCAGCGCCCCGGCCATCAACATCTGAATGAGACGATGCGGGCTGGCCGACTCCACACTGGAGGCAACGCCAACCTGATTATATTGTTGAACTGCGCTGTGCAACTTTGCCATATTCATCACTCAACTCCTCAGATGATAAAGGTTGAACCTTAATGTGGTTTGTCTGTTGGCCGGTAAATGCAATTTATCTGCCACCTTTCACTTTTGCCGCACCTGGTAAATTCGCCAGTTGATTTTCCAGATACTTGCCTGTCGATTTCATTTTACCCAGCATGCCGTCCAGGGCGGTGAACTGGGTTAAATACCGCTGTTCCGTTGTAGCCAGCCGGCGTTGCAAACGCTCACGCTGGGAATCGATATCGTCAATGCGTTTGCTGTAGCCATCAAAGCGGGCATCGAGAATACCGTTATTACCCAGATAGTTTTCCACCAACTTGAATAACTGCTCGGCAATACCCTGTGAGAAAAACACCTCACCACGTTGGCCCTCTCTACCACCCAGTACTTCGACTTCAATACCGGCGGCATTGCCCTGGCCCGTCAGTTTCCAGCCCGAACCGTCGGCCTGTCGCCCCCCCAGTCTCGCCTGAATGTCTTCACCGGGAGTACCTTCACCTTTGATCAGGCCCAGGCTAAACAGCATCAAGGGCGAGGCGTCCACGACATCGACTCTGGAGACTCTGCCATAGGCCTTCGATTCAAAGACCAGTTGTTCATTCTCAATACTGGCCGTCACGCCCTGGCCTTTCTGTAAAAGATTAGCGTCCGCATCCAGCTGAAATTGAATTTCTTTTAACAATTCCTCCTGGCTGCTATAACGGCCTTCGCGCAGACGGATGGCGCTGGTTTTTGTGCCATCGACTGCCAGTTGAAAACGATTATCGTCCGCCTCAATATCCACGGGAAAATTCAGCGGCAACGCCGCGGCATAGTAACCCCGTGTCGGAGTGGCATTGACCACCAGCGCATGACTGCCCATTTTGCTATCCTCTGCTGCGCCAACAAATCGAGTCAGGGGATCTGAGGTGTTGCCGAAGCGGGCAAACATACGCATGACTTCGTCAAGCTCGGATTCGACGGCGGCATTGAGCTTGTTTTGATTCAGATTCAGTTGCCCGCTGCGGTCGGTCTCAATGCCAATGCTGGCCAGTGTGGCGTGGCTAGTGTTGACGCTGGAAAAGTCCGTACCCAGCAGGCGGCGTATCTGACTGGCAATACCACGGATCGAGGCATCCCCGGACAGCGGGCCGGACTCCCCACTTTCCGGGTCATAGCCAGTCAGGGCATCAATGCTTTCCAGCAAGACGTTATACGACTGGACAAATTTCTGAATAGAGTCGCTCACCGCGGCACGGTCAAAGGCGCTCTCAACGCTCACCGGGCCGTTTTCAGTCACGGCCCTGGCGCTGAGTGTGACGCCGTCAATTACACTGCTGATTTCGTTTGTGGGACTCTCGACATCGATACCATCGATCACCAGGCGGGCATTTTGTGCCTGCGCGGTCACATTCAGGTTGCGGCCATTGTTCAAACTGCCGGCCGGGTCAAAGGCCAGACTGGAGAGGCCAAAAACGTCGCTGTTCTGGCCGTCCGCATCTTCCACCTGGACACGCAGGGCGCGTTTCTCACCGGTATGCTCTGATGTCAGTACCAGTCGATGACCTACGCCATCATTAATAATGGAGGCCTGTATGCCAAGGTCCGCCTGATTGATCAGACGTTGCACACCCTTGAGGGTGCTATTGCTTTCATCTACGGTGATGCTCTGCGGCAGCTGGCTGACATCGGCGCTAAAGCCATTGGTCGCCGGGTCGATAGTGCCAAACTGAAAAGTGAGCTTGCCTGTGCCGATAGACTTCACGTCCGAGTCAAAGGCATCCGAGGCCAGACGCTGCGCCTGTGCCAGTTGCTGAATCTCGATAGTGAATTTGCCCTGTTGCGCGCCGGGTCGGGCGGCAATGCCCAATACCTCGTCATTACTCGAGGACGCCTTAATACTTTGCAGGGTCTGGGGGTCACGTAAGGCGGTGGTGGTGCTCTGAAATTCGGCCAGGGCGCTCTTGAACATGCCCAGGGCTGAGAGTTGAGTCTGGATGGCCGCTTCCTTGCGGGCCAGACGCATTTCTACCGGATTACCTTCTGCGGCAACCAGCTTCTCGACGAGTCCCTTGACGTCGAGTCCGTTGCTTATCCCCGCAGAAGTCGGGTCGATCATTGTTGGCTACCTCGTTACCTTGGTTACTGACATACCGACAGGCGCACGCCAGCGGCATTAATACTGACAATATGCAATTCCAGTACCAGCTCAGGCCTTAATCTCCAGCAACATCCCCTTGCGGGCATCCTGCAGGCTGTCCGCCAGGCGGCGGGACAAGGCCAGAAGCTCCTCGGAAGGAATCTGGCGAATCACCGTATCACTATTAGAATCAATAACTTTGACTACGACGCGGCCGGTCACGTCATCGACCTGAAAATCCAGGTTTCGACGTGAATTCTGCACATAGTCCTTCAATTCGCTTACCACGCGTTCGACCGCCTCCTGGGAGACCTCGACACGCTCGGCCGTAGCGCTACGAACAGCGGCAAGCCGTTCGGTGGCCACAACTTGCCCCCCGGTATCTACGCTGACACTGGTTTCCCGTGTCATCGTACGAGGGCTGCTTCCTGCATTGCCTTGGGCGGCCAGCGAATTCAGACTGCTCATCATGTCTGTGGCCATAATGTCACCTCATGCGGTAAAGGAATCGGGTCTCCACTATTAGAGACCCGCCCCCACTATCGCGCTTATTGCAACAAGGTCAGGACGTTCTGCGGAGCCACATTGGCCTGCGCAAGCATGGCAACACCCGCCTGCTGCAGGATTTGTGCCCGAGTCAGTTCGGCTGTCTCTTGCGAGAAGTCAGCATCACGGACACGTGAACGAGCTGCACTGAGGTTTTCGGAGTTGGTCTGCAGATTCGAGATGGTAGAACCAAATCGACTCTGAATCGCACCAAACTTCGCCCGCTGGTTACTCACCGTCGCCAGAGCCGCATCAACAGTGGCCAGAGCGGTATTCGCTCCATCTACCGTACTGATATCCATGTTTTGCACGGAGTTCAGATTAGAAGCCTCCTGACCATTGATGAGGGTGGAGTTGGGCGTGCCCGAGACACCAAATGACTTGATGGAGTCAAAGGTTACCTGACCGGTAATAACAGCGGTATCCGCCGCAGCATCGGCATTCAGGGTCACGGCGCCACCAACAATCACATTACCGGCGTTGGCATTGACCGTATCGGACACGGAGATGTTGTTACCGGTACTGTTGGTCAGCAACAGGCTCTTGCCGTCATCACTCACCCGGGCCGTGACGCCCGTCTTGGAGGCCACGTCATTAAAGGCGGTGACCGCACCGGCGAGACCATCATTACCTTCTACACCGCTCAGGGTAAAGGAGATATTGGAGGACTCATCATTGTCGGACTGGATATTCAGCGCATAGGCACCTGCGGCACTGAACTCCATACTCAGTTCGGTTGAGGCAAAGGCCTCGACACCGGTTTCGCTACTCTTGGAGTTGACCAGCGTGGCGATATCCTTGGCACTGGCATTGGGGTCGATATCCAGATCCCGGCTGCCGAGATAACCGTTGACGGTCAGTTTTTCACCCTGAGCCGTACGGGCCTCGCCAGCGGCTGAGGAGCTTGCACCTTCAACACGGTAGTTACCATACTGTGAAGTACGGAAATTGTTGGTTGTGGTCTGAATCGTCTGGTTGGCATTGGCACCGACCTGGAAGATGGCGGTACCAAAGGTGCCGTCCAGCAGTTTCTGGCCGTTGAACTCGGTGGCGGTCGCAATACGATCCAGTTCCGAGACCAGCTGGCCCACTTCCGCCTGCAGGGCCTGACGGTCAGAGGCACTGTTGGTGGCATTGGCCGACTGTACCGACAGTTCACGAACACGCTGCAGGATATTGCCGGCTTCCGCCAGGGCACCTTCAGCGGTCTGTGACAGTGAGATACCATCGTTGGCATTACGCACCGCCTGATTCAAACCACGAATCTGTGAAGTGAATCGTTCGGAAATCGCTAGACCCGCGGCATCGTCCTTCGCGCTGTTAATACGCAGACCGGACGATAAACGCTGCAATGAAACCTGTAACGCTTCCTGAGAAGAGTTCAGGTTACGCTGCGAGTTCAGCGACATAATATTTGTGTTGATTACTTGAGCCATTGTCGCACTCCTAATTTCGCCCTACGCGTCGCTACTGCGGGTAGGGGTTTTAACCTTAGCGGATATATTCGTCGCAAACTGGCAAATATTTACCGCTCCCATGAACATTTGCGTCCGGGAAACGGCAAACTTTAGACACCCCCCTGAAATAAATTGCCGCCCCTGCCGAACAAGACAGTTCGTTCAACTTACTGTTTTTATTGATTTTTTATAAATTACGAGGAACATCGGGGCGCTGAGGGGCTAGAAACGGCGGATGCCGTAGCGAAGCGCAGGTTGCCCTCACACCGGAGGTTGCCTAGAACTTCCGGAACGAAAGTTGAGGTACCCATAATGGAGCCCGAAGGGATTCTTTGGGCCAAGGGTACTCATGATGCGCGCTGAAAGTGTTCTATGAGATGACTTGATGACGCCTGGAGTCGAAGGCGAAGGTGCCCATAACGAAACTCAAAGAGGTTCTTTGGGTGGCGCAGGGGTTCTAAGTGCGAGGCGCAAAAGGCCTGGTCCCTCGAAACCCGGCCCGCGCAACTGTGTTTACAAGAAATTAAACAGTGATATTCCCTGCACCCGAGTAAAGGCCTTCTGCGAGGCCTCCAGACCGGTGAGTCGCAGATTGAGCCTGCTGACGGCCTCGCCGTAGTCCAGGTCTTCGACGTTGGAGAGAATCTCCTTGATCTGGTGCTTGTAGGCCTCGTTGATCTTTTCCTGGCTGTCCAGGGCATTCAGGCGCGCACCGACGTTGGAGCGTGTCTCCAGCAGGCGTCCCAGTCCCTGGTCCAGATTGGTAATGACGCGATTCATTTCGTTGTGCAGATTGGCCAGTTGCGCCGGTGTCCCGCGGCCTTCACGCAGGGCCTGGGTAAAGCGATCCAGGGTGGTGAAAATGTCCTGGCTGTAGCTGGGGCGAATGACAAAGAAATCACCCGCGGCCGGCTCGCCTTTCACAAAGGTGTGCACACCACGAAATTCAATGGCCGCGCTGTCCACATAGATCCGCGGTTCCGTAATCGCCTCGCCTTTGGCGTTGATCACCGTATAGGTCAAGGGTTCATTGGGGTCGATGGATTGCTGCCGGTCAAAGACAATGGCATAGGTCTGCTGATCGTAGTGGCCGGAAATGTTGCCCGGGTCAATCACCCCCGAACCCCGGTTATGCTGATAGTCCAGGGCGACAAAGTTACCATTGCCTTCACGAATGGCGCGAAAGGTATCGGTACCCGAGTCATTGGTCGGAATCCGACGCTTGGGGCCGATCTGGATAAAGCGTTGCGTGTCATCACCATGATACTCAAAGGCCCCCTGCTCATTACGTACAAAGGGTTTGAATTTACTCTTCGCACCGGCAAACAGAAACTCACCCGAACTGTCTGTGGTATTGGCCAGCCCCAGCAACTCTTCAGCCAACTGATCGACTTCTTCGGCGATAAAAGAACGGGTTTCATTGGTTTGTGAGCCGTTGTTACCCGCCACCGCCAGTTCACGCGCCCGCTGCAGGACTTCGACGGCATTGGCCAGCACGCCTTCTTCAATAGTCAGGCGGGAACGTGCACCGTCGATATTCGACTGATACTGCTCGGTAGTGCTCATCACGTCTTTGAGATTGACAATTTTTGATGCGGCCACCGGGTCATCCGAAGGCTTTGAAATTCGTTTACCCGTCGCCACCTGCTGCTGCACGGCACTCAATTTTGCCTGCTGTTCCAGCATGGCATTGATGGCCGTGAGTTGAGTTTGATTGGATGAGACGCGCATACCGATTACCTGAAGGCCCCTATCAGGACATCAAACATCTTGTTGGCCGTGGCCAGTACCTGGGCATTGGCCTGATACAAATTCTGGAAGCGAATCATATTCGCTGCTTCTTCATCCAGATTGACACCGGAAATGGACTCGCGGCGTTCAGTGGCCTGATCCAGCAACAACTTCTGTGCCTTGCTGTTCACTTCCAGCTCATGGGTTTTACTACCGACACGGGAGACCAGCTGCGCGTAGACCTGCGAATAATTCGAGGTACCGTTTGCCAATGTCGGTTTATCCTGCAAACTGGCCAGACGCAGGACGTTCTGGTTATCGCCCACACCATTGCTATTAAACTCCACACGAAACATATCGCCCTTGCGCGGGTCGCCGGCAATCCGAATACGAAACTTGGAATCGGTATCGGCCAGACCGGGAAACAGGTCCACCCCCTTTTCCCGGTCATAGGCAATCGCGGTCTTCAGTACCGGCACGCCATCTTCCGGGCGCTCATCCGGTTTACCCAGACCTTTGCCCGGTGGCACCGCCGGTATGGCGCGACCATCTTCGGTCTCGGTGGCCGGTATCGCCGGCGTCGCGCCACGACGTTGCAGGGCGCTCTGCGCGACCTCGAGCTGCTCATCATTGGGGGCACGAGTAACCTGCGAGGCGGGAATGGCCTTGCCGGTATTGTCCAGCACCTCAAAATTGTTTTCATCGACAAAGCGAATCACAAACGGGGGCTTCAGCGCCGAGTCGGTAGCCAGGGCAAATGCCGGCATGGACTTGTCCAGAGAGTCGGCGGGCAATATTTCCGCGCTCCCCAGATTATTGACCGAGGCCTCGGTGCGCAGGGGGGAGGCCGCGGCAATCTTAATCACATTATTGATCTCGACATCAAACCCCTTGGCCCCATCACGTGTCGGGCGAATTTCAAAAATGTCCCCATCCTTGATGGTGCTGCCGCGAAGATTATCAATGGAAAATCCTTCGCTTTCGATGTCCTGGGGTATTGAGGTGTATTGACCAATCACCGTGTCGTCCTGGAGACGTAACAAGGTATAAGTGCCCTGCCGATAGATCAAATGATAATCGCTGGTGGTAAGCTTGTCCGAGTCGATAATCCTGGTGGCAAACTCCATATCGCCATGATTTTTGGTGTTGGGCAACACAATCGGTGCCGACTTATCCGCCTCGGCAAAAAAGTTACCGCCCATTTCACTTTGCAAATCCATTCCCAGTCGATGCTGTTCGTTAAAGGATTTGCTAATGCCGATGGCAATCAGGCCCAGTTCGTTTTGCGCGGTATCCAGCACGCCATTACGAAATTCCAGCAGACCGCCCAGTGCACCACCCTCAAGAAAGCGGGTGATAATGGAATCCCCGCCAGTCCCTTTAATCACCACATCGACCTGCGACGGGTCAAAGCCGCCACTGCGCACTTCGATGGTGGAATGTTCATCCCCCACCACCAGTGTCTGGCCATTGCCAATAAAGACATTCAGACGCCCATCATCCTGTTCCGAGACGCGCACGGTCGTCTTGGCCGCCAGCTGTTGCACCAGACGGTCACGTTGATCCAGCAGGTCGTTCGGTGCGGCGCCACCAATCTCTCGCGCCTGGATAATCGTATGATTGATATCCGCAATGGCCTTGGCCATGTCATTCACTTCTGTAGCAATCTGCCGCATGTCGTTGGTGACATTGTTGCGCAGATTTTCAAAACGCCGATTGATATAGGAAAAGCGATCAGAGAGTGAATTGGCCTCCGAGATCATGACCTGCCGCGCCGAGGTAGAGGATGGTTCATCGGCAACCCCATTGACGGCACCGAAAAAGTTTTGCAGCGAAGGCGCCAGCCCCGCTTCCGGGTCCGCCAGCATATTATCCACCTGACTGGTATAGTGATGATAGATATCAAGGGCACTGCTACTGGCCGTGGTGTCGCGCAACTCACCCACGACAAAGCCATCGTAGACACGACTGACATTGTTCACATTCACGCCGGTACCGATCGCACCGTTACCTGCCATTTGCGGCTTGCGTGCCGCCATATCCACGCGCTGGCGTGAAAAGCCTTCGGTAGTGGCATTGGCAATATTATGCCCGGTCGTACTCAGCGCACGTTGTGCCGCCAGCGCCCCGGAGACGCCGACACCTAATATGTCACCACCGGCCATACAGCACCTCCGTGGTCGTGATGTCGCCGCGCGCCTGTGGCTTAGACTTGAGTATCATTTTGCACCTGGTTCAAGTGAGCGCGAAACGTATCGCGGTCTGCAATGTTCAGTATCTTGTCTGCATAGTGCGGGTCCGTGGCATAACCCGCGGTGTGCAGCGCCTTGACAAAATCGCCGGCATTACGGCTGGCCAGCGCACCCTGATAACGACTGCCGGATTTTAGAAACTGCACATAGTCATTAAAGCTCTCCGCGAATGAGTCATAACTACGAAATCGCGCCACTTCACGCCGCGCGGTGCCGGCTTCATATTCCAGGGTGTTCACCGCAACCGAGGGACCGTCCCAGCGAGCGTCCGCCTTGATGTTGAACAGGTTGTGACTGCTGCGTCCGGCGGCATCACGATTGATGGCCTTGCCCCAGCCCGTCTCCAGGGCCGCCTGGGCGATGAGAATACCGGGGTCCACCCCCAGTTCGCTGGCCGCCTGCTGCGCGTGGGGCCACAGGTGTCGGACAAACTGCCGGGGGGAATCAAAGCTCGTCGGCTCAGACTGTATGGCCTCCACCGGCGCCACTGGCGGCTGTGGCGATTGGACCACAGGCGCTGCAAGCGCTTGCCGCTGTAGTGGCCGTAGCGGCAAAACCTGCGCGCCGCTTGCCGGTGGCGCGGCAGGTCCGGCCGCCGCGCCATCGGGCCTGTCCCCCGCCTCGCTGCTCGGCACATAGGCACGCATTTGCCGCACCAGCGACTCGGCCAGGCCAATACCCTTTTGTTCCGTCATGTTGAGGGCGATTTGCTTGTCAAACATGTCACGATATAAGTCACTGTTATCACTATCGAAAATATCATCACCGAGGCTCGCCTCACGCATACTCTTGAGCATCATCTGCAAAAAGACCCCCTCAAATTGCTTGGCCACCTGTTGCAGCGCCTGCTCGGGGTCCTGCTTGGCAAGATGTTTCATCTCCGCAAGTCCGGAGAACTGGCTGTATATGCTTGCGGATGTGGGTTGGGCCTGCATGTAAACACCTTGTTTTCAATTACTTAACACAGTAAATGCAAAAGGCTTGCCAGGTTGCATAAAAAACGCCGGTCTGAGCCGGCGTTCTGATTCCAGACAGGTGGCGCTTTTAGATGACCACCAGTTCCGCCCGCAGGGCGCCCGCCTCTTTCAGGGCCTCGAGAATCGCCACCAGATCCCCGGGGGCGGCGCCCACCTGGTTCACGGCACGGACAATCTCGTTGAGGGAGACACCGGGGTCAAAGACAAACATGCGGTTGTTGCCCTGCTGGATATTGATATCGGTCTGCGGCACCACCACGGTCTGCCCCTGCGCCAGCGGCGCGGGCTGACTGACATTGAGCGACTCGGTAATGGTCACGGTCAGGCTGCC
>JAWOIE010000227.1:0-14579 GCA_046484825.1 Gammaproteobacteria bacterium
TCTGCTGCCCCTGAACTAACATGCTCAAGAGTTACCGCGCCCGTCTGGTCTTCTACAGCATCATGCTCATGGTATTTTTGTCCGCCATGATGGCGTATTCCTATTTGTATATTTATGACCTAGTCATCGACGAGACCGAGACCCACATCAGTCGTCTGGCGCAATCGAGCGTCAGCGCCCTGACCGTTGAACGTCACGAACTGGAACGCTACGCCGAAGTCATTGCCAATGACCTGCGCCTGCGCCAGTACATGTTTATTGTCACCGAGGTCGGTGGCGAGGCCAGCACATTACAGGAACTCTACGACCGCACCTTTGCCTCTTTACCCATTGATAACATTTATATTGTCGACAAGGATAAAAATCTGGTCCTGGGGAATAACACTATTTCCAATGACTATGTGCTCAGGCACTTCCCGGCCGCCGCGGATGAAAAATCGGCGCACTCTTTTTTCCTGAAAAACCCCTCGCACTTTGAGTCTGTGGCCACATCCCGAGTCAGTTATCGGGACAATCTGCTCGGCTACATTGCCATCAGCCGCAACATCAATTCCGGCATGTTGCAAAAACTCAGCAAACGCATCGGGGGGCACATTTTTGTCTCGCACGATGACCGGATCATACTCAGTAGCCTGCCCGAGGCGATCAATAAGACCTTTGCCTTGCAGGGTCGCTATTTATCCCTTTCCGGTGAAATGTTCCGCATTCACGAACTGAATATCGCCGAACAGACCGCCGACCTGCCCCGTATCTGGCTCGGCCTGCCGGAGACCCAGCTCCTCGCGCGGCTGACCGAGCATCGCACCACCATACTGACCATTTTGCTCACGGGCATTGTGGCCGTCTTTTTTATTGGCCTGCTCCTGATTCGCAACTTCCACCGCCCCCTCACGGACCTGATGCACCTGACCCGGGAAATTGGCCAGGGTAATTTTCCGCAGCTGAAAAAGACCCAGGCGCAAAATGAGATCGATGAGCTCGGTAACCACTTTGTGGATATGGTCACCGCGCTCAAGGACAAGCAGCAAGAAGTGGAGCGCGCCCATGACGCCCTGCGGCAATCCGCCATTACCGATTCCCTCACGGGCCTGCACAATCGCCGCTATCTGCAAATGGTCTTCCCCAAGAGACTGGCCCAGACCGACCGGGAACATAAACTCCTCGGGGCGATTATTATCGATATCGACCACTTCAAAAAGATTAACGATACCTACGGCCACCTCGCCGGTGATATTTGTCTGGCCAGTTTTGCCGACGAACTGCGTGAGACCTCGCGTGCCAACGATGACCTCTTCCGGCTTGGTGGCGAAGAGTTTCTTATCCTGACCAGCGCCGATGACCTGAACGGCATCAAGGCCTTTGCCGAGAAGATTCGCAGCGCCATTGAGCATTGCGACATTGTCTATCAGCATCAGAAAATTGCCGTCACCATCAGCGCCGGTATCAGTGTCGCCACCAGCCACAGCAGTGAGCAGGACATTCTCAAAGACCTGCTGGCACAGGCGGATGAGGCCCTGTACAAGGCCAAAAATGCCGGTCGCAACCGGGTCATGGTCTCCCCCATTGTGCCGCACAGTCCCGGACGCCAGCAGCAATTGAATTAGCCCTGCGCGGCGTTTTGCTTTATGCTTTTGCGCTATCGCGACCCTAAACAAGCCCCCCTGAGAAACCCGACCATGAGTGATACCCCGCTGAGCAAAGAAGAACAGGTACTGAAAATGGTGAAGCGCGTCCTCACCGATGTTGCCAAGGACACCTACACCAAACCCGGCCTGAAGCACCCGCTGTCTGACCAGACCATAATGAGCATGCGTGATTGCCTGGCCCTGATCAGCGCCCGCGAGCAGGAGCTGGCCCAGGAGGCCGGACGGCCCTCGACGGCAAAACCCCGCTACATCGACGAACCCCGCAACCGGGTGGTCGTCTCTATTGATTCGCTGAGCCCACCCAAAAAGCCCAAGTAAACCAATCAGAAATAATTCCAATACCGATCAATGAGTTACATATAATTCATATAGCGTCACTGCTCATACCGTGACTATATTAAAGAAAGACTCGCCCGCTGCCGCTGATCAAGGGGATAAAAACATTGTGGTGGGCCATAAAGTCACAAGTGCATGCCGGATAGAATCCTCGACAAACTCAGGTACAGTAGCCTGCGCACCCGCTATGCCATTGCCTCCGTTGTGCTGGCCATGGTTCTGCTTGCCGTTACCACGCTCACCAGTTTTTTTACCACCAACGTCCGTGAACAAACGGCGCACCACATACTCGAGCGTAAGGAATTTCTGCAACAGGCGCGCTATGTGCGCAGCGCCATCTGGAACGTGGAAAAGTCCCTGCAGAGCTTCCTGCTCGACCCGCATATTGAAAACAGCGTCGCGACCCTGCGCGACCATATCGACACCAGCCTGCTGGCGACGGAATACCTGCAGCAAAAGCCCTGGCTCAACCGACTCGGCCAGCATGACAATCTCAAAGAATTTTATGCCTCCCTGCAACAGCTGAGGACGGCCCTGACCGAACTGGTCGAGACCCGTCTCAATACCAACCAGCAATACCCGGCCCTGGCCTATTCACGCCGGACCATGCTGCCACTCAATACCCGAATGGTCACGGCCATCAATCTGGCCCTCGAGGAGCTACAGGAAGCAGACACGCTTGACACCGAGGTCTACATCAAGCTCCTGACCATCCGCCACTTCTGGACCCAGATCATATCCAATTTCAGGATGTACCTGGCCAATCGTCTGGGGTCCTTCGATGAACAGACACTACCGGTACAGCAAAACGACATTGAGGTAACGCTGCATGCCGTGCTACAGCAAATCACCGGCTTACAGCAACAAGCGGAGACGGGCCGCCTTGGGCTGCAAACCAGCGTCAGTCTTGAAGAGGCGCAAACGCTGGTCCGTCAGTGGCAGACACATTTTGCTGAAGTCGTGAATATCCACGCGACGGATAAGTGGCGCGCCGATGCCGATATGTTACGCACCACGATCAATCCCTTTTTTGATCAGCTCTGGGAACGCCTGCAGGCCCTGGATATAGCCATTGAATCCTCCTCCGATCTGGACATGGAGACCCTGGGCGATGCCAACCGCTTCCAGAGTCTGTTGCTCTGGGGCATGTTTGCCTCCGGCCTGTTGTTTATCCTGGTGGTCTACTTTGTCCTCGATCGCTTACTGCTACGACCGGTCAAGGAAGTGGTGATGGCGCTGCAGGCGGAGACCCATGGTCACCAGGAGGCGCTCTTGCCCGCGCCAAAGTCAGAGGAAACCCGGCAACTCATCAATGCCTTCAAGGAAATGTGCACGCAAATACACAGCCGCCAGAAGGCCCTTGAGCATCAGGCCCTGCACGACTCCCTCACCGGCCTGGCCAACCGGCACCTGCTGTTTGATCGCCTGCAACAGGCCATACAGCTGGCCCGCCGCGTGGACCAGCCCGTTGCGCTGTACATACTCGACCTGGATCGTTTCAAGGAAATTAACGATACCCTGGGACACCAAGTTGGCGACGGTCTGCTCACCGAGGTCGGCGCGCGCCTGAGCCAGACCTTACGTGATTCGGATACCGTGGCGCGCCTGGGTGGTGATGAGTTTGCAATTCTGATCGAGAATTGCAGCGAAGCCAAGGCCATCCACATTGCCCGGAAAATTCTCAGCGCCTTTGAGCAGACCTATCAGGTCGACAATCTGCATCTCTACCTGGGCGTGAGCATTGGTATTGCATTTTATCCTGAGCATGATTACAACGCCCAGGGGCTCATCCAGCACGCCGACATCGCCATGTACACCGCCAAGCGTAACAAGAGTGGCTACGCCATTTACGATGCCGCCAAGGATCAGCACAGCATTAGCCGTCTGGCCCTGCACTCCGATCTGCGTGAGGCCATCGAGGGCAAGGATCAGTTGCAACTTTTTTATCAGCCCAAACAAAATCTGCGCAGTGACCGGGTTAAAGAAGTGGAATCACTCTTGCGCTGGCAACATCCACAACACGGCTGGATCCCGCCCTCCGAGATTATTCCCCTGGCGGAACACACCGGTCTGATACAGCCGCTGACCTACTGGGTCATTGAAGAGGCCATACGCCAGCACTTTGTCTGGAAAAAGGCCTCGCTCGACATTCGCATCTCTGTAAACATTTCCGCCTTTAACCTGCAGGACAAGGCCTTTCTGCCCAAGGTGCAGTCGCTACTGGCTCGCCATGATACGCGTGGTGATTTTCTCATGTTTGAGCTCACCGAGAGCGCCATGATGGCCGACCCGGCCCACGCCATTGCCACCATTACGGAATTTACCCGCCTCGGTATCCAGTTTTCCATTGATGATTTTGGCACCGGCTTTTCCTCCCTGTCCTATCTCAAACAACTACCGGTGCAGGAACTTAAAATTGACAAGAGCTTTGTCCTCAACATGACCACCAACGACAATGATGCGGTCATTGTCCGTTCCATTATCGAGCTGGCACATAACCTCTCCCTTCGTGTGGTGGCCGAAGGCATCGAGCACGCAGATGCCCTGGAGTTGTTACGCATTCTGGACTGCGATAGCGGCCAGGGCTTTTACATCAAGCGCCCGGCCGCGGCGACCGACATCACCGCCTGGTTGCTTGACCTGACCCACACAGAGAACAGGCAGATACATGGTTGATACACAGAAAAATTCCCGCTCGCCGCGGCTGGGCCTGCAACTCAATATCCGCCTCTATCTGGACGGTGAGGAGCCGCTGCACCTGACCACGAGAAATATCAGCAACACCGGTCTGTTTATCGACTGCGAGACACCGCTGGATATCCAGGAGGGCCAACAGGTTTGTATCGAACTGGCCGAAACCCTCGCCGATGGTGAAACCCAAAAGGTGAGGACCACCGTAGTGCGCATTGAAAAAGAAGGTTTCGCCTTGAAATATAATGAGGTCTAACGCATGCTAACGTCATTATGCTGACGCTCTATCACACCACACACTGCCCTAACTGTAGTGCGCAGGAAAAAATTCTCCAGAAACTCCAGGCCGAGTTACCCGAGCTACACATTGAGCGCGTGAATCTGGAGACCGCCCCGGACGTGGCGGTCGTACCCCCCATCCGCGCGGTCCCGACCCTGTTCATCAATGCGTACCGCTTTGACGGCCTTATGAAAGCAGATGAAATCAGGAAGTGGCTGGGGCCGGACAACCACGACCGGGAATATATTCACGAATTATTAAAGACCGGACAGCTCGATGCCGCCCAGGCCTGGCTGCAACAACACCCAGAGGCACTTACCGGGGTGCTGTCCCTGTTTCGCGATACTGCGCTTGAGCTGGGCGTGCGTATTGGTCTGGATACCCTGATGGAGGAGTTGATCAGGACAGGCGACCCTGCGGCACTGACCACGGCGCTGGGCAATGTGCTTGCCGATGCCGCCGACAGCCTGTGCATCGATCTGCTGCACTATCTGGCCATGATCGCCACGCCGGAGGCCATCGCCCATATCCGCACCTGCGCCACGCGTGCGCACCCGGAGGTCCGGCGGGTCGCCACGGAATTACTCGAAGAACTCACTGCCGCCGGTTGACCAGGTCTGCCGCCCCGGCCTGCCGACCGCGGGCCCTCAGCTCAGAAACAGCCCTCTGACATCCACAAACTGTTCCTGCGCCAGGCGCATCACCTCCGGGATGATGTCCTCGCTCAACCCCAGCGTCGCCCAGGCACCGGGGTGGATGCGCTGGACTTCATCCGCCGTAATTTCATCCAGCTCGGCCATGGCGGCGAGACGATTGCCGATATGGACCAGGGCCACCTCCTGCTGATGTTGCCTGGTCTTTTCCGGAGCATGGTGATAGAGAATCGCCGCGGTCAACATTTCCGGTAAACCCCACTTTTCTGCCAGCACGGCACCAATCTGGCAATGGTCAAAACCGAAGACCTGTTGCTCGGCCTCAACCATGTCCGGCTCGCTGAGGTCCTCAATGGTCAGCAGCAGTGTCTCGCGGGATTGTTCCGGGCGTTCATGAAACAGGACTAACTGTCCAATGTCGTGTAACAGACCGGCAACAAAAACCGACTCGGCACGCGGGTGGCGCATAGTGTTGGCCAGCAGGCGTGAGGCAATGGCGCAGTAGAGACTGTGCATCCAGAAGTCTTCCATGCTCACCAGCTCATTGCGGATGCCGTTAAAGGTATCGATGGCCGCCGTGCCCAGGACAATGTCCCGCAACCGCTGCATACCAATAATGTTCACCGCCTGCTCGATGGTCTCGACATCCTTAACCCGACCATAAAAGGCGCTATTGGCCAGGCGTAGAATCTTTAACGACAGACCCGGGTCCTGGCCGATCAGCCGTGCCAGGTCCCGGTTAGCGGCCGCAGGGTCCTCGGTCAGTGCCGCCACCTGGCCGCACACACCCGGGAGTGACGCCAATTCATCAATGCCGTTGACCAAATCATGAACCGCCTGCTGCATGCCTTTTCCTTGCGATAAATACAACGCTCTATATAAAAGTTATGGCTTTAGCATACGCGCTGCTGGCCAAATTGCCAGTTTCGGTGCCTCGCCAGGCCCATGCCGCCCCGTCAGCTGACGCCGTCCCCAACAGGCCCAGGTAACACGAGTGAATACGCTCACAAGGCGGTCCGAATTCCCTGGAGCATCCAGGTCCGACGGCGACAAGGAGGTAGCGATGTGTACCTGGAGATCTTCAGCGCCGCACCAGGCGGGACCCGGTGGCCTTTCACACAACTCAACAGGATCGGGGCTGCGGGGCTCCTGTGGACGCCAGTGCCCGGGCGATTTGCTCCTCGGTGACCGGGAAGGCCAGGGCCTGCGCAATTACAAAGCGCGCCGCCAGCTTGTCAAACTGCGGGCGGAACTCGGCGTCGTATAAAATGATGACGCGGATCTCCGGCCAGCGTTGCGTCACCGCCAGCAAGGACTCCAGCGAGCTGGTACGGTCACGAAAATCAGACTGGAAATTAAACTCGGCGACAATGACCGCGGGCTGCCGACGCTTGAGATACTGAATGACCTTGCGCATATTATTCATTTGCACGACCGAGAACCCCAGCCGTGTGTACAGGCTTGAAAAGTCAGGGTATCCGCCATATTCAATGATGGCGAGCAGTTCTTGTTGCATGCGCACTCCGCTAATGTCCCCTGATCTTCAGGGATAATGCCATGACTTGAACAACAGCCATGCGATACAATTCATGCCATCATTTTAAACAACAAACGCTGGATAACACTATGCCCTATTATGTTTACCGCATCGCCGCGACAGCAAGCAAACTGGTCAAGCAGCTTGAGGCCATCAAGGAGTTTGAAAACTTCAAGGAGGCCAAGACCTTTGCCAAGGAACAACGCGCCGCACAGCCGGCAGAAGATGCCTCGATCATTAAGGTGATTTTCGCTGAAAACGCCCTCGAGGCGGAAGAGCGCCTGCAGGAGCATCGTGAGGCACCCATCGTACGCGAGTGGGAGAAATAGCCCACACATGGATGAAGACCACTATCGCCAGACCTATGCACAGATTAATGACCTGCGCTGTGTCTTCGAAAAGTCACTCCAGAGCCGCCTGAGTAGCTGTAGCCAGTCACACCGTTTTTGTCTTGCGGATCGGGAGGGTATTGCCTGTCAGCTGGCCCTGGGCAACAAACGCTGTACTACCTTGTTAGGGCTGATCCGGCACAATGCCAACTTTGCCCTGGGCCGTGCCAGGATCGAATCGGCCCTGCCACATAATCAGGAAATTCGCGTGCAAAACGGTGGCCTGCTGGGCATACAGCGGCTGCTGACCAATGCGACTACAGCGAGCCCGCCGGCGGAACCCTCCATTAGCGACATCCACGAACTGATCACGCAAGCCATCGAAACGTTCGGCTCGCTGGAATCACTGCCCTTCGATGAGATCGTCAAGCGGATTGTCAGCTATGAGATCAAGAAACGCCGCCGTTCCGGTTAGGCCTTGTTTTGCTTGCCGTCGTTGAACCAGTCAAAGGAACAATCCAGGTGTGCCCGCATGGTCACCAGCCCCTTGAGTCCGCGTTCGACCACCCACTCGGCCGGGGCCTGCTGATCAAAGCGCTGGTTACGCTGGCGCATCCATAAAACCCCCATGGCCGGATTGTGTGGATAGGTGGTGCGCAGGGCATCGATAATGCCGCAGAGATGCTCCAGACGTTCATTGAGCTCAACCGTTTCGGGAAACGGGGTGTCGTCACGATAACGGCGCAAGGCGCGTGTCGGCGTCCCCTTGGGCAAGGCCAGCAACGAGGCGAGTTGCCGGGCATTGAGACCCCAGCCATCCAGAATGGACATGATGGTCCGGGTCAATTCCAGACGATTTTCCAGCGGGGTATTCTGCATAGTGACTACCTGTAATGTTTGAGCTGCGAGTCTAGCGGGATTGATAACAGGATTCAAATATGCCCACAGAAACTACGAGGACATAAACGGGTTATATCGAGAGGCGGCGGTCGCGCCTCCGACCCGGGTTAGAACTTGATGAACGGCAGGGAATAGTCGAAATACATCATATCCTGCTCGGCGATGGCATTGTAGACCACCTGGAGAAAATTCATGTTGTGATCGATGGCGCGGGAAAATTGATAAAAGACCTCGATCAGGTGTTGCTGTACCCGCTCTTCCTCATCCGCCAGACCGGTATCCGCCTCAAGCAAGGCCATAATCTCCGGATGACTCATCACCAGAAACTTCAGCATGGCAATTCTAATGGTCAGCATATGCACATACACAAAGGGCGTGGGCATACTGATGAACCATTCACGATACAGACAATTCTGCGTATAGCGACTGAAGACCTGATCCAGCAACAAAGGATAACGCTCGCTCAGGCGTCGCGCATTTTTCTGATAGGCCCGCCACAGGGCCTCCGGGGGAATGTTGCCGCCATAGAGTTCCGCCTCCTCGCTCGTGGTCGTCGCATAGGCGGCGAAGATCCTGGCCACCAGTTTACTCAGGGACTCGTTGGGAAATTGCTGCAGGCGCAGGCGCAGAACAGCCTGTACCACGATCATCGCCAGGGGGGCTTCCGCGGTATAGTCGTCAAAGTATTGTTGAATATTGTCCAGGCCGTCTTCGGCAGAAAATTTACTGAGCTCCTGCTGCAATATTCCCTGATTTAGATTCGCGCAATCTTCGTAATAAAAAGCCGACAGATTGTTGGCCAGGCTTGACAGCGCAAACAGGCGCGTATCAAACGCATAGGCCTCATCACTGATCAATTGGATAAAGGCCTGACGCACCAGAGGAAACTGCGCCGCATATTCGTCCTGCTCGGTACTGCTGACGCGACGCGTTACCGGAAAATCATCCGGGCGGGGTAACAAGGCCGGGTCCATGGGCACCAGACGAAAGGCCTTGTCACCCAACAGGGTCTTGCGCGCCATCTCCGGGCAGGACATGGCGCCCGCCACCTCGTAGTGGTCCTTGTATCGTGAAATGACGCGCGGATAGAAGGCACAGACGTTACTCAGTGGCGCCACACCGTAGTGACGATGCAGATCGCACCAACCGCTGGTGTCCAGGAAGGGACACATGCCATTGTCGTTAAGATTGACCAGGGCATAGTTCCGGTCATCACCTTCTTCCAGCAAGGTGATGTGCGCTTCAAACAGCGCCTTTTGCGCCGGGTCCTTCTCGACGCAGGACTGCAACAGCGAATAGTGGTGTTTGTCAAAGCGTATGTCCCAGGACTGACAACAGGTGTCCTCACATTTATCGCCCAGGCAGGTAAACTCCAGCATGGCGGGATATGTATAGAAAGTCGTGGTCATCAAATATTGCTGTCGCTGTGCTTTACCCTAAGCCCTGTCTGCATATCCTCGCTGACTAGCTGCTTGTCGCGAAAATCCGCGATGACCATACCGCAATAACGATTGCCTGTATAGACTTCGACACGAAACCGTTTCGCGTCTTTATCGATGGAGAATTGTTGGCTGATATCCCCGTAGCGAATCAGCTCCCCCGCCTCGTCCCGGCCGGCCTCACCGTAATAGCCGATCACGTTGACACGATAATTATCCAGCTTATTGACCCGAAAATATTCCGCCACACGAAAGTGTCGGCCAAACGGCACAAAGCGCTGACGGCCATCGACCAGGATATCAATACCGTCAATACTGTTGTCATAGTCAAAGTACTCCGGCGACAGCCGCGAGACATGGCGATTGCCATAACGGACCTGATAGTGTCCGCGGTCTCGAATAATGGCCACCAGCGGATTGTTGCTATTGACGTACAGCGGAGAATTTTTTTTCAGAGGGACATAGCGAATATTTTTACGGGCGTCCTGCATATCGAGAAATATCTTGTTCTCAAAAAAGGATAACTGCACATTATTATCAATGCGCTCCTTGAGGTAGGGTTTATTCAGTTCCAGACGTCGCTGGTAACGTATACCCAGATGCTCCATGGCCGCCTCGATGACCTGCAAGTGGTAGTAGGCGCGCTCATGGGTCAAAAATGACTTGCTGGCCTCGACCCCGAAGGCCGGCTTCAGGTGACGTGCGGCAAAGTAGGTCAGGGTCTTTTCCATCTCGGGGTTACCCGCATTGGTATAGGTATTTTTGACGTGAAACTTGTGGCGGGGATTATTCAGTCGTTGATTGACCCGCCCGGACAACTGCGCGGCGACCTGCTCCAAAGACACATCAATGCCACTCCCCTGCAGGCTGGCCTGGTCGATAATAATGCTCTGACCCCAGCGCTCCGGATTACGCAGGGCATCATGGTACTCCGGGTGATAAAAACCACTGCCATCATGCAGGTTGAGGATCATACTGACGCGCGGGTCCAGGATCATGGACTTGATCTTCTGCACCGCGGCATAGTCCGGGTCCGCGCTGTCCAGCTGTAAAAACTTGCGATTCATATCGCCATGGATACCGCGGGAGCGGCGGATAATGCTCTTGAAATTCAGATTCGGCACCACCCAGACATTACCGTACTCCACCTGATAATCCGTCACCAGCAGGGAGGCGGCATTAAAACCGCCGGGCTCATCTCCCTGTATACCACCGACAATCAGCAGCGTTGGCTGCCATTCCTGGTCGCCGAGTTTGTGCAGGCTGAAATCCAGGTGCTGGAAGGGCTTCGCCACGGCACCCATGCCCATGCCCATGCCGCTGAACATCACGACCAAAAGAAGCTGTACGACCTGTCTGCGCATGGTAATTCTCGTGGGATATGTAGGGACAACTGTAGCAAAAACGGCCACTTCTTCCAATTGGGCGCTATCACCTGTACTTTATATAATTTATGATTCCATCGTCTGGCGCGCCTTGTCCAGGCGATGCGGAGCATAGGCGTACCCTGAAGCATAAGACCACAAACCCGGCGCTGGCTACGTCAGGTCGCTGGTAGATTGACGAGACCCTCAATGGCAACAGTATGACCCGACTTCTTTCTGTCTCCAGAGCGGCCCGCCTGGTAGGAATCACCCGCGGGGCCCTGCAAAAACGTATTCGCCAGGGCGACCTGGAAAGTTTCGAGGGTGACGTCAGCCTTGACGACCTCGCCCAGCTGTTCCCGGACATGCAGATCGAAGACAAGTCCATGCGCGAGAAAATGGACCGCTTTATCGAGACCGCCCTGCAACGGGCGCGCTACAAAAAGCTCTCCGAACTGACCCTGCCCGACAGCGACACCCTGCTGGCCCGGGTACGCTCGCTCAGTCGTGAGATTGTCGATCTGCAGGACAAGGCCCGGCTTTATCAGGACGCCTTCGAGCGGCTCAACCGGCAAATTCAGTCCATCCCGCTGGATGCGCCGGGCGTTGCGGTCACTGCCCTGCACGCCCTGCAACAGCGCCTGCAGGAACTGCCTGCACCACAGCAACACTCTGGCAGTGCCATGCACTTGTTTACCACGGATACTCTATTGAGGTTAATGATGGCCCAGGTACATATTCAGCCCAGTGGCGAAGAATTTTACATTGAGGGTGAAACCTCCATTCTGGAATCGGCACTGAGTGCCGGCCTGCCCATCAACTATGGCTGTAGCAATGGCAACTGCGGCAAGTGCAAGGCGCGCCTGATCTCGGGTGAGGTCCGCCAGGTCCAGCCATACGACTATGTACTAAGTAACGAAGAAAAGGCAAATCATACCTTTCTCAGCTGCTGTCATACGGCGACGACCGATATCATTATTGAAGCCGAGATTGCCGGTCACGCCTCCGACATTCCGCAACAAAACATCAGCGCGCAAATCAAAAAAATAGTGGCCATCAATCCCCACATGCAAAGCCTGAAACTGCGCACCCCACGCACCCAACGCCTGCGATTTCTCGCCGGCCAGTCGGCCCAACTCAGACTGGCGGATGGCAGTACCACCTCACTCAGCATCGCCAGTTGTCCCTGTGATGACATGAACATCGAGTTTCACGTTCCCGTCAATACAGACGAGCCATTCTTCCAGCAGCTGCAACTTGCCAAAAACAATGACAAGCTTGAGTTACAGGGACCGGAGGGTGACTTCGTGCTTGATTACCACGATACCCGCCCGTTGGTCATGGTGGCCATGAATGATCGCTTTGCCGCCATCAAGAGCCTTATTGAACATGCCGTGACCCTGGAGTCTGCCGAGTACATTCACCTCTACTGGCTCATCTCGGAACCGGACCACCACTATCTGGATAATGTCTGCCGCTCCTGGGCCGATGCCTTCGAGCAGTTCCGCTATCAGGTGATCGCCATAGACAAGGCGCCGACCAACAGTCTGCCGCAGGCCCTGGAGACCATTAGCGCACAACATAGGGCGAGCGAAGACGCACTCTACTATATTGATGTCCTTCCGGAATATCGCCAGGTGGCCAGGGACACATTGTCAACGACTGGGATTGAGGCCGAGCGCCTGCACATCAATAGTTCTGATACGCAATAATAACGATGCCCTAAGGAGGCCGTCTTTGGCCTCGCAAGGCGCGCCCCGACGTTTTGAGTGTGCGTGGATTTGTTTGCTGCCTTAGGTCGCATTCGCCATTGTCACCGCCGCACATACGACCCCGCGGGGCAAACCAGCGCCCGCGTCTTGCACGCGGGCCGGCAAAATCTTATTTGGCCTCGGCCTTGTCGTCTTCGGCCACCCAGTTTTGCAGAATCTCGATCAACTTTTTCGCCTGGTCGGTACTGGAGATATTAAACTTTGACTTGGGCCGATACTCGCCATCACGTTTTTGATAACGACGAATGGAATACTTGACCGGGCCAAACTCCTGTTTGGGCTTGCTCCAGTCCTGATACTTGTACACGACCGTGGACCAGGCGCCCTTGGTCAAGACCGCCTTGTCCAGTTCCTTCACCAATAGCGTGCCGTCTTCCGTATACGACATTGTCAGTTCATCTACCGTTGCAGCCATGTCTGTCTCTCAGTTAGTCATTATGTCGGCTAGCATAGCCCAAACCGGATCCGTCAGGCAATGGCGCCGCCTCAGGCGTCCGGGAAGTCCTCGGCAAAATCCTCGGCAAAACGCTTAATCCATTCACACGCCGCTTCTGTTGCAGACAGTCGCCGTCCCTCCTCTGTCTGTATTTTCTGGCGATAGGCCTCGATATGACACACCTGTTCAACCATGCGCATAATGAAGCGATCCTGGTCCTGGAGAAAACGAATCCCGACCTGATAACCGGCCTCGACCCGGTCACACCAACTGACCACGGCCTGAATTTGCAGATCCGGTCGAATCGAGGGAATGCGTAATTGCAGGTGTTGGCCGACGGTCAAGTATTCCTGCACCTGAAATGACAGCCCGCCCATGCCGATATCCGCCAGGGGACGGGCGCGTTTCGCCTGTCCATCGCACACCGCATATTCAATGGGAATATCGCTGGGGTGTCGTATGTAACGGCGTAATTCCATGTTGTCCGATTGCCTCTCGTGGTCTCACCATCACACAGATTAATGCATAATTCGGGCCGTGATTCGCCGTTCTGCGCTACACTAGCCGCCATGCTCACTGCCGTGACCCGCCGCCAAAAATACCTCCTTGCCCTGTCACTCATCCTGACGGCCGGTTTTTATCTGGCCGCCGTGCTCTGGGCCGGTTATGAGGCCATTTTGCAAAGCGTCAGTGCCTTTTCACTGTTCGACTGGTTGCTGCTGCTCAGCTGCTCTATGAGTAATTATGCCCTGCGCTTTTTACGCTGGCAGCTCTATGCCCGTGCCCTGGGTTGTCACCTACGTCGCGGCCTGCACTTTTTGTATTATCTGGCCGGCTTTGCCCTGACCACCACGCCCGCCAAGGCGGGGGAACTGCTGCGCTCCATCTATCTAAAACAACACGGCCTCTCCTATCATCACAGTATTGCCATGTTTGTCAGCGAACGCTTTCTCGACGTCCTCGTCATGGCCTGCCTGGCATCCTTGACCGTGTTTCAGTTTGGTGATTATGGTGCGTTTGTGTTGCTGGCATGCCTGCTCATGGTGGCCCTCTTGTTCCTCATCAAGAGCACACACTTTAAGTCACTACTGGACTTTGTCCACGACCGCGTGAGATGGAAAAGACTGCAAGGCCCGCGCGCCCGATGGCTGTCCGTGGGATCGGGAGCAGACGCTGGATAGCCTGAAGCAGGATTT
>JAWOIE010000257.1:0-4215 GCA_046484825.1 Gammaproteobacteria bacterium
CAAACCCAGTGTCGATGTGCTGTTCCGCTCGGTACTGCAGGCCGCGGGCGACAACGCCGCCGCGGCCCTGCTGACCGGCATGGGCACGGACGGCAGTGACGGGCTGCTGGCCATGCACCAGAACGGCCTTCACACCATCGCCCAGGACGAGGAAACCAGTGTGGTCTGGGGAATGCCCGGCGACGCGGTACGCCGCGGAGCAGCTACCCGGGTCCTCCCCCTGCCGGCCATTGCCGCCGCACTGGTGGACTCCCTGGACCCCCGGCACAGTTCCCCCACCCGTTCAGAGAGGCGTACCGCATGAGTCCTGCCCCGCGCACCATGACACCGACCCGCCAGCCACTGACACTCACCGTGACCGGGGTACTGGCCGCCGGGCTGCTGTCCGGCTGGCATCTCTGGCAGGGACAGTGGTGGCTGGCCGGGATCAGCGCGCTCATCGCCATGGCCCCGCTCGCACTGCTCCGCGAGCGGCTGCGTTCCGCCCCGGCCGAGCCGGAGCCCGACGAGGGGCCGGAGGACCGCTACAATGGTGCCATCCATCGGTCCGGGCTTCTGCTGGGCGATCAATTCTCTGAAGTGGACGAAGAAGTGGACCGGGTTCACACGCTGCTCGACAGCGCCGTCTCGGAGCTGTCGAGCACATTCCAGACCCTGGATGGCCTGTCCCGCCAGCAGACCGACCTGCTGCACCGCAACACCACCATCACCACCAGTGAAGGCGAGGCACAGAACATCGGTCAGTTCATGCGCGACTTCGCCCGGCAGGCGGATGAGAGTCTTCAGCACTTCGTCGACATCCTGGTGGAGATCAGCCGCCTGAGCGTGGAATCGGCCCACCACATGGAAGACATGCTTGAACACCTGGACGGTATTTTCAGACTGCTGGAGAACTCTTCTTCGCTGGCCGACCAGACCGACCTGCTGGCGCTCAATGCCAGCATCGAGGCCGCCCGCGCCGGTGAAGCGGGCCGCGGGTTCGCCGTGGTTGCCGACGAAGTGCGCAAGCTCTCCATCCGTTCTGCCGAGTTCAACGAGCAGATCCGCGGGCGAGTCACCGAGACCAGCGAAGCCGTCGCGCGCGTGCAGCAGAAGGTCAACCAGATGGCGGCTCGTGACATGAACGAGACGCTGCATGAGAAAGAGCGCATCACGCGAATGATCACTCGCGCCGACGCGGTGCGCGCCCAGTTGCGCGCGGCGATTGCCGAGCTCGGGCCGCTGGGCGACCAGCTCGGCGCCGCAGTCGGTGATGCGGTGCGCTCTCTCCAGTTCCAGGACATCTCGGCGCAGGCCCTGGGCATGGCGTCCGAGAGCGTCACGCATCTCGAGGCACTACGCAGCGAGATCAGATCACGTGGTGCGGCCGAGGCAGCTTCGGCGCCATGTCAGCTACGGGGGCACGTCAATAGTGACCTTGATGGCGGCTTTCGGTATCCTCATGTCTATACAGACACATCGCAAATTACTAGCCGGCTAACCCAAAAGGATATTTTTCTAACATGAAGTTATCACAGCGATTCCTGTTCTCTCTGCTCCTGCTCTGCACCCCGGCATGGCTGTCCGCCAATCTGCCCGGCTTTGACCTCAATGCAGAAAATGTCTCCGCCTTTATTGATGACATGACCCGTGAACACAAATTCAAGCGTGACGAACTGGAGGCGCTACTGGGTAAGGCGCGCCTGCATCAGAGCATTCTTGACGCAATTTCACGTCCTGCCGAGAGCAAACCCTGGTATGAGTACCAGCCTATATTTCTTACCCAGGATCGAATTCGCGGCGGGGTCAAGTTCTGGCAAAAACATGACGACATCCTGCAGGCGGCGGAACAGAAATTCCGGGTGCCGCCGCACATCATTACCGCCATTATCGGCGTGGAGACCCGTTATGGTCGTCACACCGGGCGTTACCCTGTGCTTGATTCGCTGGCGACCCTGGCCTTTGCCTACCCGCCACGCAGCCGTTTTTTTCGCAGCGAGCTGGAACACTACCTGCTCATGACCCGTGAAGAGAAGCTCGACCCCCTTGAGCAGTACGGCTCCTATGCCGGCGCCATGGGGATGCCGCAGTTTATCTCCAGCAGTTTTCGCAGCTACGCCGTTGATTTTGACAACAATGGACAACGGGATTTGTGGAACAGTCCAGCCGATGCCATCGGCAGCGTCGCCAATTATTTTCATCGCCATGGCTGGCAGCACGGCCAACCGGTGGTGCAACGCGTCCAGGTACGCGGTGATGACTATCGCAAACTACTCAACAGCGGACTCAAACCGACACACACGGTTGCGGAACTCCGCCAGCATGGCGTAGTCATACCCTCGAGCATCGCGGCCGATCAAAAGGTGTCGCTGATGGAACTGGAGGGTAAGGCGGGGCCGGAATACTGGCTGGGCTGGAACAACTTTTATGTCATTTCCCGCTATAATCGTAGTGCACTTTATTCACTGGCCGTTTACCAACTCAGTCTCGAGATTTTGGAGGCCATGGAATAAAGTCCGAAGCCAATAATGAGGGGTCTGCTTTGCTGCAAAGTCTGTCACATCAAAAACACCTCCTCGGCGGCTGTCTGCTCGGCGTGTTGCTGACGGCCTGTAGCACCACACCCGATCCCAGTGCGCGTTATACGATGCGGCATGACAGCGCCCCTACCACCCGAATTGATGCTCAGAAAATTCCCGATGCCGTGCCCCGGGCCGAGGCCCGCAGCCCCTATGGCAATCCCGAGACCTATGTGGTGCGCGGCAAACGCTACCACGTCATGGCGTCGGCGACAGGCTATCGGCAGCGTGGTATTGCCTCCTGGTATGGGCGCAAATTTCACGGTCACCGCACCTCCAGTGGCGACACCTATGACATGTTTGCCATGACGGCCGCGCACACGTCGTTACCCTTACCCACCTATGTGCGAGTCACCAACCTCGACAATCAACGGCAGATTATTGTCAAGGTCAATGACCGCGGCCCCTTTCACGATGATCGTATTATCGATTTGTCCTACGCGGCCGCCGCCAAGCTCGACATAGCCGCCAACGGCACCGGTCGGGTGGAGGTGGAGGCCATCGACCCGGAAAATTTTAGAAACGAACAGCGCAAACAACGTCCCTATGCCCTGCAGGCACTGGAGCGCTCGCGCGACGCCGCCCCCGACCCGAGACTGTTCTTACAACTCGGCGCCTTTGCCAGTCGCAGCAACGCCGAACAACTACAGCAACGCATCACCCATGTTCACCCCGCCGTCACCATCGCGTCGCCGGCGCAAAATACGCCGGCACTCTATCGGGTGCGTATTGGTCCGCTCGCCAGTGCCGAGGAGGCGGAACAACTGGCCACGGAACTGGCGCAGCAGGGCTTCCGCACCACAAAAATCGTGCGCGACTAGGCCGACGCACCGGGCTTTACCCCATATTGCCAAGAGTGACCGCTGGGAAACCGGGTTCCGGGCCAAACCCGGCTAGGTTTCAGGCCCCACAACCGTTAAACTATCGACTTGTAAATTTACTGCCAAGAGTCCACCTGCTATGTCCAAAGTCTCGATTGCTTCCCTGTGTGCACTGCTCTTCAGCCTGCTGGCCCCACCCGTACTGGCCAATGCCAGCCTGGTCCCGTCACCACCCACCGTTGCCGCCAAGTCCTACCTGCTCATGGACTACCACAGCGGCCGCATATTGACCGCCCATGAGATCGATACCCGCATCGAACCCGCCAGTCTGACCAAACTGATGACCGCCTATGTGGTATTGAGTGAACTGAAAAACGGCACCATCCAGATCGATGACGAGGTCCTGATCAGTGAAAATGCCTGGCGCATGAAAGGCTCACGCATGTTCATCAAGGTCAAGTCACGGGTCAGCGTCGACGACCTGCTCATGGGCATGATTGTGCAATCCGGTAATGATGCCAGTGTAGCCCTGGCCGAACATACCGCCGGCAGTGAAGCTACCTTTGCCCAACTCATGAATCAGTATGCCACCCGCCTCAATATGACGAATACCCACTTCATGAACAGCACCGGCTGGCCACAGGAAAATCACTACACCACCGCACGCGACCTGGCGACCCTGAGTCAGGCGCTTATTCACGATTTCCCCGAGCACTATTCCCGCTACAAAATAAAAGAGTATCGACACAACAATATTACCCAGCCCAACCGCAACCGCCTGTTGTGGCTGGATGATCGTGTCGACGGGATCAAGACCGGCCACACCGAGTCCGCCG
>JAWOIE010000272.1:0-2715 GCA_046484825.1 Gammaproteobacteria bacterium
GCTCTACCGGGTCGTCCACGTCCTGTTCGAGAAGGGCTGGCGCGCGACGTGGTCCGCCCTGACCGACCCGATCACCCAGAACCAGGGTGGCCTCTGCGGCCAGTGACCGCGTGCGATCGGTGCGTTGCGGGCCGGCGGCACTATCCGCCTTGATGATCTCATTGAGCCAGTAGCCCCAGCGCTTGGCATCACGCTGTTGCTGGGCGTGTTGGGCCAGATAACTGCGCGCCTCCATGCTCTGGGGCAACTGTTGCGGGAACTCCTTGACGTAGCGCTCATACAGCGCCATCGCCCTGGCCAGCTCGCCGCCATCTTTGTAGAGCCCGGCGGCCTGCCAGATCATTTCCTGGCGGTAGTTTCTATCGCTGGCATTCAGGGCCAGGCGCTCCATCTCACCAGCCGCCTTCAGGCCCTGCCCCGACTGGGTGTAGACCAGCGCCAGTTTTTCGGTGACACCTGCCTGAAGGGGGTGCCTGGGATACTGTTGCCGAAAACGCTCCAGCACCTGTCCCGCCCGGCTCCAGTCCTGGGTCTCGATAAGGACTGTGGCGGCGTCATATTCGGCATTGATGACCAGGGCGGAGCCGGGGACGACCTGCTTGACGCGCAGGAAGTGGCCGGCGGCCAGCGCCAGGGCGCCCTTGCCGCGCTCCTGTTCGGCCTGTTTATAGACACTGGCGGCGAGTCGATCATTAACGGCGTTGCGTTGCGGGTCCCTGGCCGGGAGATAGGTCAGCACCGACTGGTAGGCCTTCTCCGCCTCGGCAAACTCACCCAGTTCAAACTGGGCGTGGGCGTGCACCAGCCAGGCAGTCTTTTCCAGCGCGGGCGTGCTGCCCTGGGGTAACAGCAGCAGCCGGCGGGCCACGTCCGAGGCCCTGGCGTAGTGTTGCAAGGCAAACAGCTCCTCGGCGGTACGGGTCAGGACGGCAGGCACCTGCCGGTCCTGGGCAAAGCGTTCGGTAAACTTCAGGGCGCTGCTGATTTTCTTTTCCTGCCAGAGCGGCCGTTGTTCGGCGGGCAGCAGGCGGGCGGCCTGCACATAGGCGAGCAGGGCGGCATAACCGGCCTCGGCATTTTTGGCGTGCGGTGGGTAGTGATAGGCGGTCTTCTCGTATTCGCTCACGGCCTCGGCGAAGCGCTGGCCGTCAAACAGACACTCCGCCAGTAAAAAATTCATCTCCGCCGCGCCGGGGTCATCGGGAAACGACTTGATATAAGTGGCATACCACTGCGCCGCGATCTGAAAGGTGGCCGGCTTTTTGTCCTGGCGCGCCGCGGCATGATAATGCGTGGCCAGGTCCCGCAGGTGCGCGGCGAGCAAGGGTTTGACCCGCTGGCGCACCTCCTCGGTCTGGACTTGCCAGAAGGGGCTCTGTACGCCATAGCGTTGCACAAACTGTTCCTTGGCCGGCAGCACCAGACTGGGAAAATTGCCTTTGATGTAGGCGTCGATGGCCGCCTGATGAAACTGGGGCGCCAGGGGGCTGTTGGGAAAGCGATCGACAAAGGCAAAATAGGTGCTGGCCGCATCATGGATCCGTTCTCGATCGAGATAGAGTTTGGCCAGGTGTCGATAGATGAGGGGTTCGTAGCTGCGGGCCCCCTGGTCCCGGAAGTAATTGGCCAGGCTTTCGCGCCCTTCCTGATGACTGAAGGCGAGGCTGACGACCCGCAGGGTATCTTCAAGAAACTCCCGGTCCGTGCGGGGCAGGTCGGGTGCCGGTCCGTCTGCCAGCATGACGCCCTGCAGGTACTTGCGATCCAGCAGTGTGAAAAAGGCATTGAGCGCTTCGGTGTAGCGGGTTTTTTTGAAGTGTGTCCAGCCATATTTGTAGAGCGCTTTTTCATAGTAGAGGGAGTCGGGGTGGTCTGCGATCACGCTGTGATAGGCCTGGCCGGCATCCTCGTATTCCCGCAGGACAAACAGTGTCTCGCCGCGACGGAACTGGACTTCATCGATCAGCTCAAAATCCGCATAGCGATTGGCAATGCGATTTAAGGCCATCATGGCGTGATCCGGGTCATTGTTCAGTTCATAGGCCCGCGCCAGCTGATACAGGACCATGGCGTTTTTGGGGCTCTCCGGGTAGGTGCTCAGGTAGGTTTGATAGAGCCGAATGGCCGCCTCGATCTGGGTGGAGGCGCGCTCAATATCGCGGGCATTAATGGCGGTTAGTTCGCTGGTCTCGAGCTCGAGGTCGGCGAGACGGCGCATGGCCTCGCTGTACATGGGTTCTGTTGGTGTCAGTTCCAGAAAGTCCCGATACTGCTCAATGACACGCGGCTCCTCAATCGGCGGTAGCTGCGTCTTTTCAAAACTGTAGTCGCGGGGTTTGAGCTCGGCAATGGTGCCCTGGCGCTCACGTGGGCTGCTGCAGGCGCTGAGGCCCAGTCCCAGGTGAAGACACAACAGCAGGATCAGTGGGCGTGCTGTCATGGTGTGGCCTGCGGATCTTTTTGTAATTTGTCATACAGCCGGGTCAGGCCATACTTGGCGCGGATGTGATAATTCTCCAGTTGGCGGCGTCGCAGGCGCAGGTTATCGACGGCGAGTTGTTGCATAAAACGGGTCTGCTCCGCGGTGATCAGATCAATCTGCTGTTGCAGGCGTTCAAGCCGGGTGCCCAGGCCACTCAGGCGCTGCTGGTAGTCGTTCAGGGTCGAGGGTGCCTGTCGTTGCCAGCTATGCTCCAGCGAGGCCCTGGCGTCTTT
>JAWOIE010000066.1:0-19863 GCA_046484825.1 Gammaproteobacteria bacterium
GCCCTGATGGTTTTCGCTTTCACGCCCAACTGGACTATCTGCGCCTGGACAAAATCGGCGACACGTCGGTCGTGCGCATGGCCCTGCTCGACATCAGTGAACGTAAACGCGCCGAGGAGGAATTACGCATCTCCGCCATCGCCTTCGAAACCCGGGAGGGGATGATGGTGACCGACACCAATGGCACCATCCTGCGCGTCAATCAGGCCTTTACGCGCATGACCGGCTATCGCGCCGCAGAGATAATGGGACTGACGCCCAGACTGTTGCGCTCCGGGCGTCACGATCCCGTCTTCTACCAGTGCATGTGGCAGTCACTGCTAAAGTACAAACACTGGCAGGGTGAGATCTGGAACCGCAACAAAAACGGTAAAATCTACGCCGAGTGGCTCAGCATCTCGGCCGTGAGCGCACCGGATGGGACGATCACCCATTACGTCGGCAGCCTCTCCGACATCACGCAAAACATCGAGGCTGCGGCCGAGATCCACCGCCTTGCCTACTACGACCCCCTGACGCAACTGCCGAATCGACGTCTGTTACAGGACCGCCTGGAACAGGCACTCACTGCCAGCAACCGAAGCAACCACTATGGCGCCATCGTGTTTCTCGACCTGGACAACTTCAAGCTGATAAACGACCTGCATGGCCATGCCGCGGGTGACCAGCTTTTAATCACGCTGGCAAAGCGGCTGCATACCTGCGTCCGCGCGGGTGACACCATTGCCCGACTGGCGGGCGATGAGTTTGTCATTCTGCTCGAAGACCTGAGTCATGACGCCGAAGCCGCCGCGTCTCAGGTCAAGCAGGTGGCTGACAAGGTACAGGCGCTGGTGACACAGCCCTACCTGGTTAGTGAACAGGAATATAGCTGCACCACCAGTATTGGCATCAGCCTGTTTCACGATAATGAGGTGAACGTGGAAAAACTGCTGCGCCGCGCCGACCTCGCCCTGTATCAATCCAAGAGTGCCGGTCGCAACACTTTGCGTTTTTTTGACCCGGCCATGCAGTTGCTACAGGACCAGCGCAACAGCATGGTCAACGATCTGCGGCAGGCCTGTCCCTTGCAACAACTGCATCTTTACTACCAACCCCTGCTGGACAACCAGCATCAGGTCATTGGTGCGGAGGCGCTGCTGCGCTGGCGACACCCAGAACGCGGACTGGTGACACCGGGCGAGTTTATCCAGGTCGCCGAAGAAAGCGGGCTGATTCTGGATATTGGCGCGTGGGTATTAAAGACGGCCTGTCTGCAGATCAAGGCCTGGGAGACCCATGACGTCCTGCGCCAGCTGAAAATTTCCGTCAATGCCAGTGCGCGACAGTTCCGCCAGCCGGGTTTTGTCGACGACGTCCAGAAAATACTCAGCCAGACCGGCGCGGACCCTTCTCGCCTCAAGCTTGAGCTCACCGAGAGTCTGATCCTTAGTGATATCACGGCGACCCTTGAAAAAATGCATGCCCTCAAGGCGCAGGGGATTGGCCTATCGCTGGACGACTTTGGCACCGGTTATTCCTCGCTCTCATACCTGACGCGCCTGCCCCTCAATCAGCTCAAAATCGACAAGGCCTTCGTGCTCAATCTACCGGGGAATTACAATGATGCGGTGATCACGCAGACCATTATCACCATGGCCAGGAACCTTGGCCTGAGTGTCATCGCCGAAGGCGTCGAGACGGAAGCCCAGGGTGAATTTCTCGAACGCCACGGATGTCATCGCTATCAGGGTTACCTCTACAGTCGGCCACTGCCGCTGGAAGACTTCGAAAAATTCGTGCTGCACTGATCGTCCCTTCACGCAATCTCGAGCAGCAAGACTGGACTGTCGACAAGCGTGCTGCTCGCATCGTGTCCTCTGTCGGCACCGGGACAACGTTATGGTGTTATTGCTTGCAGATAATGCACCACACCCTTCGCGGCGACATAACCACTGGCAAAACAGGCCGTCAACAAGTAACCGCCGGTGGGTGCATCCCAGTCCAGCATCTCGCCTGCACAAAAGATTCCCGGCAAGGCCTTTAACATCAGCTGATCATTCAACGCCGCAAACGCCACGCCACCGGCGGTACTGATGGCGTCATCGAGAGGGCGTGGCCGTTCACAGCGCAGCGGCAAGGCCTTCAGCAGCACCGCGAGTCGCTTCGGCTCGGCCAGGCGCTGTGGCTCTGTCGACGCCTGCAACACTTCATGCAACAGGGCCGCCTTGACCCCGCTGATCTTCACCTGGCGACGCAGGTGCGCCGACAGGGAACGCTTGCCCCGTGCCTGCGCCAGTCGAGTCGCGATGTCGGCCTCGGACATGGCCGGCAACAGATCAATATATACGGTGGCATGACCATGCGCCTCAAGCACATCACGAATGCCCGCCGCGAAGGCGTAGATCAGGCTGCCTTCGATACCGTACCGGCTCACGACAAAGTCACCCTGTTTGTGCTGCCGCACCCCCGCCACATCGGTAAAGCTCAGGCCCACGGACTTCACCGGTTCGCCGGCAAAGCGCTCACGCACGTGTTCACTCCAGGTCACTTCGAAGCCGCAGTTCGAGGGGCGCAGCGGCAGGACCTCAATGCCCTGTTGTGCGAGTATGGGCAGCCAGGCGCCGGTCGAACCCAGCCGCGCCCAACTGCCACCGCCCAGGGCCAGCACTGTGGCGCTGGCGTCTATCACGGTCTCCCCCGTGGGCGTCATAAAACGCAAATGCTGTGACTCCGCAAAGCCGAGCCACTGATGGCGCATATGAAAGCGCACCCCGGCACGGCGCAAACGCTGCAACCACGCACGCAGCAGTGGTGCCGCTTTCATTTCCCTGGGAAAGACCCGCCCCGAGCTGCCCACGTAGGTGTCGATACCCAGCCCCTGCGCCCACGTCCGCAGGGCCGTGGGACCAAAGACATGGAGCATGGCGGCAATTTCCGTGCTCTGCGCCCCATAGCGGGTGACCAATGTCGCCAGTGGTTCGGCGTGCGTCAGGTTCAGGCCACTCTTACCCGCCATGAGCAATTTGCGCCCCACCGACGGCATCGCATCATAGACATCGACCTGCAGGCCATGTCCACTGAGCACCTCGGCCGCCATCAGCCCGGCCGGCCCGCCGCCGATAACCGCGACACGCCCGCTCAATCGCAATACTCGCGCAACAGATCATTGGTCTGCGCTAAATCAAAGTGCAGCGAGTCAAAATTACCGCCACTCCATTCCATAAGTTCTTCATGCTCGGGATGCGCCGGGTCAGACAAGACGGCAAGAAACATCTCATAGCCCGGAATACCACCGATATCTTCCGGCGGGCAGGCCCCGCCACCTTCCAGGCACAGCGGCAAGACCGCGTCCGGCGTAAACGGCAGGACCTTTTCCAGGACCACCTCATGTTCCCAGCCGTCACCAAAATCATATACATAATTGAGCCTGTCCTTTTCCTGCTTCAATACCTGACCCAGACGATAGTCGATCTCATCCTGGACACCGTCGGGAAAATCCTCGTCGGGTACGCCATAACGTTCACGACCCTGAACAAACTCATGCAAATGGGCATCGCTCCAGCCCATGACAATCTGCAAGACAAGATGAACGGCTTGCAGAGAATCCGAACTGCTAATGAGGAATCTGCGCCAGACAGGCGGGCGCAAACCCTTAAGGCTTACCTTGAGCTGATAGATAGAACGTAATGCTTGTGCGTGCATGGCGGGGGCAAATCTCTGTTATCAATAAGGTGAACATCGAGAGGGTAGTATATCTCTGATTCTAGGTTCTAGGATCTGGGAACTGGGTTCTGGATGCCAGGATCCAGGGGGCTAAGTACTGGGTACTGTGTTCAGGCATCCGCCGTGGCGTGTGCCACGAGCAGCACGAGGAATTCCGCCGGTTTCTGCACCGCGATACCCAGCTCGACAATGAGCCGACCCTGGTCCAGGTCGCTCTGGGTCATGCTACTGCGGTCACAACGCACGAAGTAGGCCGCGTCGGGCTTCTCCCCCTGCAACGCGCCCGCACGCCATTGCGCGTCGAGAAAATCGGCGCAACTCTGGCGTACCGCCGCCCATGTGGTGGGGGTGTTGGCCGCGTGGGTCAGCCAGTCGAGACCGCGTGCGATGGAAGCCTCCACATAACTGTAGAACCGGCGCACCTGTACATAACGAAACTCAGGATCGGTACTCAGGGTGCGGCTACCCCAGACCACAAACCGGCCGGCGTGCGCGCGAATGGGATTGATGTTGGCCTGCACCAGGCTCGCCAGCGCCGACTCGTCGTAGGTCGTGTGCAGAGCCGTGACGTCAGCGACGCCTACGGTGGTCCCGGCGACGGCCTTCCAGATCTGGCCCGTCTGCGCCTGGCGGGCATGCAATCCCGCCATGGCCCCCGACGGCGGGATGGCAACCGCATCGGGCAGGGTATGCAACCACGGGAAGTACAGGGCCATGTGGCTACTGTGCAAGGTCGCGGCAAGGCTGGTGGCCGCGTTCACCGTCGCCAACGCGGGGCCATCCGCCAGCAGCAACACCTGCCGCCGCTGCTCACAATAACGCGCCGCCGCCTGCAGGATCGCCGGCGTACTCTCGCCGGGAAGCGCCAACAGACCCAGGTCGTGCAGGCCATCGAGGCTGGCCAGGGCCGCCTGCGTCGCCACCGTGTCGGTGGGCATTGCGGCCACCCGCACGATATACAGGCGTTGCCCACCGTTGGCGAAAAAGGCCCGCGTCGCCGGACCGAGATGCCCCGGACCGTGGTCACCAAAGGTCTGGGCATACTCGGCCGGCGAAGAGATGGCCACGGCCGTACCCAGCGGCCCCTGAGCCGCCAGCCCCACAAAGGCCGCCGCCGACAGATCCGCGCCGCTGATGGTGCGCGGGGTAATAGCAACGTCCCCAGGCCGCGCTGGCGACAGGCGCTGCGCCGGTACCGATCGGGTGGTGGTGCGCAGGGGACGGCGCAGTGTGTGAAACAGATTCTTGAACATGGTAGTGGTCTCCCTTCCCCTAAGTGCGTAACAACAGGCGCCGCGCTGGCGATGTACATTTTAGACGTTTTGTCCCCGGTGCGCCCAGCAGCTTATTGCAGGGTATGGCCGCGAGGCTGCGTCCGCACCAGCGAAGCATGGTGTTCGATCATTAGCCAGCCGCTGGCGAATCGCTGATAGACATTGGTGGCCAGGACCACCGCGGTGTGCTCCGCACCACTGGCGATCTCTTCCGTCACCAGGTGCACGGCCAGGTCCTCGGACACACTGCGCTTGACCACGCTAAAATTGACCTCGGGCATTTGCGCATTGGTAAAAATGTGCGCCCAGCTGCGGCGCACCGCCGCGTGACCGACAATGACCCCCGAACCGGGATGGACACAAATCACATCGCCGTCGGCCCACAACGCCGTCATCACGTCGATATCGCAGCGCATGAAGGCCTCGTAATAGACGGCCTCGGCATCGTCCGGGGTATTGAGTTCAAGTTTGCCGTCTTTCATGTTCCCTGCTCAGTCTGTCGGTTGCACTCGTGTTGCTGCGTATTGCCAGCACCCGCCGTCACGCGCTCATCTCAACCAGGGGCTCAGGACAAAGAGCAGCATGGCGGAGAGTAATGCCGTCATGGTCACCGGGCTGGCGAACAGGCTGGCATCCCACCAGCCTCTGGGCGGGCCATCGGCCTTGGGCGCCTCGGCCACGACCAGGCCACCGCCAGGGCGCAGCCGCGCCACGGGGCGCCACGCCGACTGCGCATAGAGCCGCGCCGGGGCACCGGCTAATAAATAGATAAAATACTGCAATGGCACCACGACCACCGCCCAGATCAGCAAAATGACACAAATCAACAACACCAACGGCACACTCAGCAGCAGGTCCAACGGTGAGCGTGCAGGCGTTGTCGTATCACCACGCCGCAGGTGCGTGCCCAGGGCGAAGAGTGGCAAGCCCACCAGCATGGCGCAGGCCCGCAGATACCGTAGCGGATGCGGTGCGATTAGCTCGGCGTTACGATTGACGTCCCCCCAGGCCGTGGCCACCACGGAAGTGACGAAACCGATCAGGGCACCATGGCTCAGGTACCAGCGCCAATGGCTGGTCTCAAACAACCCGGTGAAGGCCACATGATTCAGCCCGAGCAATGTCAGCAGGATCGCAAAACCCAGCAGCCAGCTACCCAGCGGTGCCGGCGCCGCGACTCCTGCGGCAGCAGTCGTATACGCCACCTGCTCCAGGTAGGCCTCTGCCTCAAGTTCCTGAATAGTATCGCGTTGCATCGGCGGGGGGCCCTCCCTGTCCTGGCGATCATGCGCCTAAAAACCCTACTGTAGCCGCCCGACCGAAAATTACCAAACACCCGAGCGTGACGCCTGGGTACGGCCCTGACGACCGCCTGCCTGAACCAGGACAGATAGCGGACGCCAGACCCATACTAATACTCAGGGTATAGTGCGGTGCCGGCGGAGCGGCGACGCACCCGCAGCGCTGCTGAAATCAGGAGGTCAATCACAGATTCATACAAAAATTTAAAGTCTTGCCAGAGTATGCCGTAACATTGGCTAGAAGCTGTAACCATGAGTTCACTGGGAACCCACTGGGGAACAACCCCGAAACACAGATGCCAAGCGGAGCAAATATCCTAATGATGCTAAAAGTAGCCCTGATTTTTTTGAGCCTTGGTCTCGGCCTGCCGGTCGTCGCTAACCAGAATACAATCGACCTCCAGAATACAACCTCCCTGGCCATGCATAAAAATGGCGCGGCAACGTTTTATCTTAAGGGCCAGCTCGGTGACCTGGCCGCCGCTGACTTCATGCTGGATACCGGCTCCGGTTATCTGGTGATCAATCAGGAATCTCTGGCGCAGTTGCAAGCCAGTGGCCAGGCCCAGTATGTCAAGGATATCCGCGGCATCCTGGCAAACGGTGACAAACTGGTGGTGCCGGTATGGCGTATTACCAAACTGACCCTCGGCAAACAATGTGTCTTGCGTAACGTTGAGGCCGCTATCTTCCCCGGCAAGACCCGCCAGATCCTCGGCCTCAGCGCCCTGAGCAAGGCCGCACCGTTTAGTGTTTCCTTTGACCCGCCACAAATTGTCCTGAGTAATTGCACGCAGGCGTCCTGAGTCATTTTCCCCGACCTCAAAGCATAACAGCGAGTCCCTTGCGGAACTCGCTGTTGCCTCCATAAAAATGAAACCTTAATTAAGCGCTGCGGCGCTGGCGACAACCCTTCGGGAATGCTAGTCACTAAGTCCCGGCGGTGAAGCCTCCGGCGTCATCACCTCTTCTTCAAAGGCACTGAATTCAGACTCGGATATTCTGCCATCCTGATTGGTGTCCGCCGCGCTCCACTGGTCTTTCAAAAGCTTGTGTTCGCGGACCTCACTCTGATTGAGGTAGCCATCCTGATTCTTATCCAGCGCGCTGAAGCCTGGCTGACCGGTCGCTTTGGAACCCTCTGCATTAACACCCAGTGGCAGTAGCGCCGCAACAGCGCACAGCAAGATTACCTTTGTTTTCATGATACATCTCCTTGTAGATTAATGGATACAGCGTCTATGCCGTATTGATTACAAACATCTTTACATTAGCTCATGCCAGTATGACAAAAAGATAACGATCGCTATAAATGACTAGCGACCTTTATCATCAGCTCGTTAAAGTATAGTCTGTTTTTTAACCACGCAGGATAAATTTGCACTTCAAAAACAAAAGAAAGCGCGCAAATGAATGTTCGTAGCGGTATGATTTTTGCGCTTATAAATTCAACCCATCAATTTTACGTTCGGCGTTGATAGTTATAATGACGCACGGTCGCAATTAGTATCAAACAGCACAAAGACTACCGAAGCGTTAAGCTTGTTACGCAAACAACGCTGCGGCACCAGACACTCATTACTGCAAACTAATCCAAAACACTATCCGCTTGCTTCGTTGTTTCATGGCAGATACGACTCATACAGAAATAGCACCTCACCGCAAAAAATTTCTGTGCAAAAAAAATCGCAGCGAGACACTGTTGCTACAACACAACCCCGCTGCTACTCCTTACCCATGACTGACCAGAGTTTTGCAAACGTTACTAAGGAAACTCTGCAAAAGTCCCTCCCTAAACTTTTGCAGAGTCGGAAAGCGCGGCTCGTCTCCGCGCTTTCCTTGCGCGCTTCAATAACTTGTGTGGTTGGCGCGGCGGGGCGTCCTGCCCCGCACGGAAGCTCTGCATACTTATGTAGAGCTTCCTTAACCCTGATATCAAGCACCGCAGCCACTCGCTCAAGCTTCAGGTTATTTACTGCACCACAACCGTGCGGACAGCATCGGCAAAAATGACGCTGCGCAGCAAGGCATTATTACCAACAGAGATCAGCCATCGCATAGCGGCCTCTTACCCGCGCCGGCAATTCTCCGAGGCCGGCGAACTCATAAGGAATACCTTTCCATAGGATATGCCGAGAACAGTAGGCAGAGATAATGCAATCATGAATTCCAGTCGATCAAAACAGTGTCTGAGAAAATACCTGTCGCCAGAGACACCCATGATGCGACTAATTTTCGCAGGCGTTGACACAGAATACTCCTGTGTCTCCTACTTAAAAAATCACCAGACAGCGTCGTCCGCAGAAAGCCTGTGGCAGCGGAAATTTTCTGCTGTTGAACCAACAGCCACACCACGACCCCGATATAGCACTGCATCCGTGTTCTGTTATGACGACATGCGCCGTGTCGTATTGGCTTAAATTTCAGGAAAGGATACGCTACGATCCGTTTGGCTGTGCTAGTCTATCCACACAGCCAGATCGCGCGGCATGCTCTTCGCCACCGCTGCCGACCGAAGACCCAACACTTGCTGATACCCATGACTATGTATAAACATCGAGCCTTGCTTATTATCGCCGCTACCGTGCCTGGACCCGCAGCACTCATGGCGCAGGAGGCCAGACCGCCTCAGACCATCGAGATCACCGCGCCATTGATCGAGACCTACTGGCAGGATGCCCCCAGTGGCGTGACGCTACTCCAGGACGCGGACATCGGCGCTGGCCGCGCGCCCTTGCAGGCCAGCGATGCCCTGCGCCTGGCCCCCGGGGTGCTGGTGCAAAACCGTGACAATTTTGCCCAAAACCCGCGGGTCTCGATCCGCGGTTTTGGCGCCCGTGCGCCGTTTGGCATTCGCGGGGTGCGCGTGCGCCTGGATGGTATTCCACTCACCACGGTGGACGGCCAGGCGCAGCTCGACGCTATCGACCCCACATCCATCGCAAGCGTCGAGGTGCTGCGCGGCGCCAACGCGGTGTTGCACGGTAACGGTAGTGGCGGCCTGCTCGATTACCGCAGCGATTCGCCCTACGCCGCCCCGCGGGCCAGGGCCGAGGCGCACGTCGGGGGCTATGCCCTGCGCCGTCTGCATGGCGCGCTGGCAGGACAATCTGATCTCTTCGCGTATCGTGGCGCGGTTACCCAGTTACAGCAGGATGGCTATCGGGCACAGAGTGAGGTCCAGCGGCGCAATGTCGGCGTGCGGCTGGAACAGAATCAGACGGCGCGCGACGGGTTTGTGATCTTCAATCATTTACACAATCCCCTCGCCCAGGACCCCGGCGGACTGACGTACGCCGAGTGGCAGAACGATCCGCGCCAGGCCGCGCCGCTGGCCGCGCGCATGGATGCCGGGCAGCAGGTCAGCCAGAACATTGTCTCCGTCGGCACGGTGCAACGCTTCGATACGCCCCGTCATCAACTTCGCGCCCAGAGCTGGCTCACCGAGCGGGACTTTCAGCAACAACTGCCCTTCCCCGGCGACAGCCTGATCCGCTATCAACGGCAGATCATCGGTGGCGCCCTGAATTACCAGCGGCCGCTGGGTGAAGTCACACTGCACAGCCAGTTAAGCCTGGAGACGCAACGCGATGATCGTCAGCGCTATTGCCGCAACCTTAATCTCGACCCGTACCTGTGTCGCGCCGGACTCATCACGGACCTGGCCCTGGACCAGCGTGAACAGGCAGACAATACCGGCATCGGCCTGCAACTGGCCGGTCCCGTTGCCGAGCAACAGGGCCGCTGGGTGGTCGGCCTGCGCCATGATCGGCTGCGGCTGCGTATCGACGACCATTTGCAAAGCGGTGGCGGCGACAATTCGGGCGAGCGACGCTACCGCGAGACGCACTACAGCCTGGGCTACAGCCACGCGCTCAGTCCCCGCTGGCATGTCTTTGGCCAGTACGCCACCAGCTTTGAGGCCCCCACCTTCACCGAGTTCGCCAACCCCGGCGGCAGCGGCTTTCGGCCGGGGCTAAACCCACAATACAGTCGCAGCACGGAGATCGGCCTGCGCACGCACCAATATCACTACCAGCTCGAAGCTACTCTGTTCGCGGTACGGGTCGAGGATGAGCTCATTGTCGACGACAATCCCGGCGCGGCCCCCGGTGATGAACGCACCTTTTATCGCAATGCCGGTCACACCCAGCGCCACGGTCTGGAACTGGGGGGACGCTGGTGGCCTGGCGCCGTAGCCGGGCTGCAACTGTCCGGCGCACTGACCGTCATGGCAGCGCGCTTTGACGATGCCGACGCACGTGATTTACCGGGCCTGCCCCGGGCATCGGCCTTTGTCGATGCACAATACGACTGGCGTCAGGGTTACTTTGCCGGCGTGTCCCTGCAGTACATCGGTACGCGCTACGCCGATGATGCCAACAGCGTCAGCGTGGCCGCGCAAACCGTCACCGACCTGCGTCTGGGGCGAAGCATGCGCAGCCTGCAACAGGATACCCGCCTCTTCCTGGGCGTGGAAAATCTGTTCAACAGCGAGCACCTGGGCAACCTGCGCATCAACGCCGCCAACGGCCGCTACTACGAACCGGGCGCGGCGCGGCGATTTTACGCCGGCATCGAGGTCATCTGGCCCTGAGGGAGCAGCCCGGCGGTGCGGCGCGTCAATTTCAGGGAACCCATCGACAGCGTCGCCGGTCTGACTACACTAAACATAAGCAACAACATCACACACAACTTGATCCACAGGAGTCCCGCATGTCCCGTCACCTCATCCTCGCCAGCCTGAGCCTGTTTATTCTTGGCGTCTGTAACGCCGCGACCAGTAGTAACACACCCAGAGCCTACGAAGTCGAGGTACTCACCGATGGCCTCAGCCATCCCTGGTCCATGGCCTTTTTGCCCGACGGCGAGGTGCTGATTAGCGAACGCCACGGCGAGCTGCGCCGCTGGCGCGACGGCAAACTGCACACGGCTCCGGTCAGCGGCCTGCCGGCCATTCGTGCCACCGGTCAGGGAGGGTTGCTGGACCTCGCCCTGCATCCGCAGTTTAGCGACAACCGCTGGCTCTACTTCAGCTACGCGGTCGACCATAATGACGGCTTCACCACCCAGGTGGCCCGTGGCCGCTATCGCGACGGCCGCCTCAGCGAGCTCGAGGTGCTGTTCACGGCCGAGCCCGCCAGCAGCCGCGGGCACCACTTTGGCTCACGACTGGTGTTCGATAAGGACGGTTATCTCTATATCACCGTCGGTGATCGCGGCGACATGCCCCGCGCCCAGCGCAAGGACGACCATGCCGGCAGCACCCTGCGCCTGCACGATGATGGCCGCGTGCCCAGCGACAATCCCTTTGTAAAAGACCTCGGGGCGCGCCCCGAGCTTTACACCATCGGCAACCGTAACGCCCAGGGCATGACCGTGCACCCCGACAGCGGCGTCATCTGGCAGGTCGAACACGGCCCGCGCGGCGGCGATGAACTCAACATCATTCGCCCCGGTCGCAACTATGGCTGGCCGGTGATCACCTACGGCATCAACTACAGCGGCACCACCATCGGCAAGGGCCTTACGGAGCACGCGGGTATGGAACAACCGCTCCACTACTGGGACCCCTCCATCGCCCCCTCCGGTATGACCTTCTACACCGGCCAGGCCTTCCCCGCCTGGCAGGGCAACCTGTTCGTCGGCGCCCTCGCCCACAAGCACCTGACACGCCTGGTCATCGAGGGCGATAAAGTGATCCAGGAGGAACAACTGCTCAAAGAACGACGCGAACGCATTCGCGACGTGCGCCAGGGACCGGACGGGCTGCTGTGGGTCCTCACCGACGAAGACAGAGGATCGCTACTGCGGCTAAAGCCCGCCCCATAAGACATACTCCCCAACACCGCACTCCGCTACGTCTGTCTCAATGGGACAGGTGACATCGACAGACCGGAGGAAACTTTGAGCGCAGGTAATGCCGCCCCTCTGATGGCATGCGCGTTGGCCTTAGCAAGGGTGCCGACGACACTGAGATACCAGGATTGTGACGCCAGCAGTTCCAGAACGTCGGGCTACACATTAAAACAACCACTGGCCTATGGGTTGATCTGTAACGCAAACCTCCTGAGGGTGGTCCGTGTTATCAGCGAATCGTATCAGGGGGCCAGGCATTTCATCTTTTCCCTTTATCGCAATCCCCAGGCCCCCGCTTACGTATATATAGATGCGGAACAATAGGTATATAGAAATTCACTATCAATCAAACTCTTCCCAATAACATACTGTCGGACTATCCTGCACATATCCGACGAATTTACTCAGGAATAGACGGGCCGTTGTCAATACAACCCGCGTTACTATCGGATGTTATCGAACAGCCGGGACGTATCGATTCGTCCGCATTGGAGGATCCAGACTATGCCACTAGCACAGCGTCACGCACCCGTCATCCTGCTCGCCGCACTAAATAAGGTTCAGCAACTTGTCAGCCAGCATCTCTGTGGAGATTGGGTAATACGGGTTGAATATGCCGAGCAGACACCCGGCGCATCAAATAACTGGAGACAGTGGGGCAAGGCCATGTTCGCGCTCCACAACGCCGAACCGGTCATCAACGGGATTCTGACCTGCCAGGAACATTATCCTGCTCAGGCCATTCGCCTGTCTGCTGAAAAAATGCGACCCCAAACACGGATGATCTACTGGGTCCATCCGCCACGGCTCGAATCTTCACAACATGACACACGCCAGCCTCCCACTGAAACACCAGCATCGATAGCAAACAAACTGTGGCGAGCGGAAACCAGTAAGGCCCAGACAATGTATGACAACAGGTAACGCTAATTTGCTGTTCCGTGATGCTGGGCCGCAGCAATACTGCTGCTGCAAGCCCTATGCGCAACTAAAATACTATTTACACAAACACGCAGTAGCAGCTCACAGCTGCTATTTTTTCTTCGCGGTCTTTTTTACCGGTGTATTTTTTTGAACTGCGATTGCCTTGTGCAAATCAGGCCACATGGATTCCATACGTGCACGCATGCGCGGTTCAATTTCTGCAGCAAAATCAACAAAGGCCTTAGCGACGAGCGACAATTCCTTACCCTGAGGATACACCAAGTACCACTGCCGCAAGATAGGGAAACCGGCCACATCCAGGATGGCCACAGGACCATTCGTCCCCTCCAGGGTCAGGGTGTGGAGGGACAGGACGGACAAGCCCAGCCCACCGACAATGGCATGCTTAATCGCCTCGTTACTGCCCAATTCCATGCGCACCTTTGGTCTGAGTTTATGCTTTTCAAACGCGCGTAAAGTAGCATCACGAATACCGGACCCCGGTTCACGCAGGATAAAGGGTTCTTCCGCGATACGCTCGATAGGAATATTTTTCTGTCCTACGAGCGGATGATTTCTTGGCGCCATCACCACCAGGGGGTTGGGCGCTATGGCAAGCGACTCGACTTCAATATCACCTGACGGGGCCTGCCCCATGATATAGAGATCATCCTCGTTACTGCGCATACGTTCAATAATGCGATCGCGATTAGTAACCTTGAGGGCAAACTCAATCCCGGGATAAAGCACACTGAATTCCCCCAGCACCTCCGGGGCGAAATACTTGGCCGTGGTGATCGCCCCCAGTCGCAAGCGACCGCGCTTCATACCCTTCAGATCAGAGATGTTCATCTCCAGATTAGACAGCTGCTGAAAAACGGTACGACAGGCATCGTAGAGAACCATGCCGGCTTCGGTCGGTTCAACATTTCGACCGACATGCTCGAAGAGTGGCAACCCGATGACATCAGTCAGCTTTTTGATCTGCATAGAAACGGTTGGCTGGGTCAAAAACAACTCTTCAGCCGCACGGGTAAAGCTGCCCAGCCGGACGATGGTCTCGAAGACCTGTAACTGGCGCAGCGTGGCATGGCGGATCAGGTAATCCGGCATCGCGGCAGGTGGCGTATAAGTCTGATCTGAGGACGACATAGCCTTCCCCTTATATCCTGCTCGCTTTGACTTGTCCAGATGGCGCGACATGATTCACCTCAAAGTAAATGGTTGGCCAGTCTGTGACCATAGTATTTTTGCAGTGCCAGTCGCTCTGAACCAGCGGTCATACCAGTTCCGTAGCGCTGAGTCAGAGTCTGAAGGGCCGTCTCTTTGTCGGCAAAAAACTTCTCCTGGCCAAGCTGTTCAACCAGGCCGCTACGCTCAAACACCTGCATCACCTGATGTTTGAGACTACTGAACATTAAATCAACATTAGCGGATCGCAGGCGCTCGGCTACCTCCCGTACCTTCTCTTCACCGGAGGCATCGATCTCATTAATACCACTACCGATCACAAGGATAACCCGGGCATCAGGAAATTCGCGCTGTGCCTCAAGAATCATGTCTTCGAAATAGGCCACATTGATAAAGGTCAGTGCACCGTCGAAGCGCACGGGTACAAACTGGTTACTGATAGGTTTCAGACTGTGAGCACGAATCCCTCCCAGGGTACCATCCACCTTGCGGCTGACGATTTCTGTCCTGGGTTTCATAATTCGAATCAGATAGTGGACTACCGTTAGCGCTACACCGAGCAAGATGCCATTGGCAATCGATGGAGCCATGAGCAATGTTGCTAGAAAGGTGACAATTCCAATCGAAGCCCCAATACGATCGACTCGCCAGGCCTGCACCAACGGCGTTATCCGAATCAGGCTAAAGACGGCGAGCATGACGATTACCGCCAGAACGGCCTGTGGCAGGTGATAAAGATAAGGGGTAAAAAACAGCAGCACCAAGACCACGGCAATGGCGCTGATGATGGCGAACAGACCTGTCCTGGCGCCGCTCCTGGCAGCAACCGCCGAACGCGAAAACGAACCACTCACGGTGTATGAACTGAAAAAACTACCGGCGATATTCGCCAGTCCCTGACCAATCAGTTCTTTGCTGGTGTTGACCCGCTCCCCGGTAGTACTGGCAATCGCCTTCGAAATCGATGTTGCCTCCATGAACCCTATCAGCGCCATCACCAGCGCTGCAGGAAACAGGACAAGCACCAGGTCCCAGTACATGACCGGAACCTGTACACTGGGCAACCCTCTGGGAATGACGCCAACGACCGCTCCCCCCGCAGACAGGACAATTTTATTCTCCACTATGTCGTCAAACCGCCAGATCTTATTATCACCTGAGGCTTGGTCGGGTAGCTTTGTAGGGTCATAAAACTTCAGCTGTCCGGAGTCATTCAAACCCTTGAGCGAGAGACGATGCAAGTCAACCCGGCGTGTGGTGTTTTCCGCCTTGAGAAAAGCAAGCTCCTGCTCCAGCACCGCAATGGAGGCACGTAGTGTTGAGGTCCTTTCGATGTTCTCCACACCACGCTGCGACTCGATGTCGCTAATGCGCAGGTTTATGTCTGAGATCTCTTTAGTAATTTTCTGTATACGTTGATAGCTCTTTGCATATGCAGTCATGGTACCGGCAACCACGGGGTCATGGATCTGACTCAATGACACCGTTTGCCTGTCTTCATAACTTATGGCAGCACTGATGACGGTTGCCACCAATACAGCGACCAGCACTCCGGGCAGGGTGGGCAGGCGCCGGCGAAGTGAGGCAATCACCAGCCATGTGCCCAGTGCAAACACGAGCGTTGGCCAGTGTAAATCAGGCAGCTGTTCCATCACCCTCCACAGATCAGCCAGATAGGACTCCGTGCGCGGAAAGGGTACCCCAATCACTTTGCTCAACTGTGATAAACCAATAATCAGAGCGGCAGCATTGGTGAAACCGACAATCACAGGGCTAGACAATAAGTTTACGATGGCCCCCAGACGAAAAAGCCCCAATCCCAGGCGCAATACGCCGACCATCAATGCCAGCATAACGGATAGCTCAATGAAGTGATGACTGCCGGGACTCGCCAGCGGAATGAGTGCAGCAGCCGACATCAGTGATAGCATCGCCACCGGTCCGGTATGCAGCTGACTTGAGGACCCCCACAAGGATGCAACGATCACCGGAACGAATGAAGCATAGAGACCATATACCACCGGTAGACCGGCCAGTTGTGCATAGGCCATACTCTGAGGCACCAGCACCAGGGCCACAGTTACGCCGGCCAACAGATCGGCACGCAATGAACTTCCGTCCATGGGGAACCAGCGTAAAAAAGGCAGGAATGTGTAAAGATAGGCTGGCATATAACAATTAGATCATCGCAGATTCAAATTTTTCCGGCCCCAGAACCGAAACATCTGAAATATATACCGTCAGGTGATAGCCCTTACCTATTAATCTCTCCAGGTCATCCAGCAGAGGGGGTGTGCGCTCAACAGGCAAAATAACATGCAGCTTTATATTGGTATCAATATCCAGCATGCCGGACTGTTCGCCACTCGATCCGGCACCGCGTGCGCGGACTATGGTATAACCACTGGCGCCACGATTGCGCACACTCGCAACCAGATGATCTTCAAGAACATCGGTGGTAATCACCGTCACCAGTTTTTCAGGAAATAATCGATGCATACGGCTATCCTCTCCTAGGTAGCGACCGCCAGCGTCGCAAAATAATGGTAAAGAGGTATCCCAATCACGACATTAAACGGAAAAGTGATACCTAAGGATAATGTTAGGTAGAATGAGGGATTGGCTTCAGGGACGGCAAGACGCATTGCCGGAGGAACCGCGATGTACGATGCACTAGCGCCCAGCACCGCAACCAGCAGGGTCCCTCCGACACTCATACCCAGCACGTAACTCCCCACCAGGGTACCAATCACACCCCCGAGCAGCGGCATAATAATACCGAAGACAATCAGGGTACCGCCAACCTTGCGAAATTCCCGAATGCGCCGCGCGGCCTCCATGCCCATCTCAAACAGGAACAGGCACAGGACCCCCATAAATATTTCATCAATAAAGGGAAACAATTTTTCCATTCCGGCTGGTGATGATATGGCCCCAATCAACATCGAGCCGATCAGGAGAACGACACTCCCGTTGGTAAAGGCCTCGTGCAACAGCGAGGTCATCTGACCATTACCGTTACCATGAGAGATTGCCGCTACGCCTGCACCACCAGCATTATTGACGGCGATACGTTGACGCGACCATGAGGCCAGCAGCAAACCCACGATAATAGCCGGTGACTCCATTACCGCCAGCATAATCACCGGGTAGCTTTCATAACTAATGCTCAGGTTATCCAGATAGGCAATGGCGGTAAGAAATGTTCCGGCGCTCACCGAGCCATAGTGTGCTGCTATGGCCGCAGCGTTCATGTGGTCGACGCGACGTGTCAGCAGCAACAAGGCGTAGCCAATCAGAGGGAGAGCGAACCCCAGGATCATGGCCCAGAGCACCGAGTTGAACGCGATAAGAAGGTCTGCCTTGGCAAGCGCATAACCACCATGCAGGCCAATCGCCATCAAGAGATAGATTGAGAGGACTTTGGCCAGGTCTTGCGGCACCCGCAGATCTGATTTAATTGCACGCGCCAGAAATCCTAATGCGAAGAACAACACCGCAGGTATAAGTAAGTTACTGAGCCCTGACATAGACATTACCCTTTTGCCGCTTTAAGTCGTTAAAGTATGTTATGCCCTCTACGACACGACTAATCGATAATACAAATCCTTAGCATTGACATGAGTCGATGATTAGAGTGCTTCAATCAGGCCAAACCCGTGGGCGGCGCTGATACACACTATTGACTGCCGAGACTTTTTCCTCGGGCCTTGCCTGCTTGGTCTCTTTTGAAGTATCGCCAGGAGACTGGCTACTGGGCAAGCCTGCTTTCTCGGCATTAGCTTTCGTCGCAGTTCGGGGTTTGGCGGTGGTCCCGGCCTTGGTCTTGCGCATTGAATCAATCAGCTTCTGCCGTGTCTTGTCGGATTCACTCATGACGGAAATACCTCTTCAATTAGTTGATTTAGTTCTGCCACGGCAGCCGCACCACGGCTTCCTGTATCGAATACACTCTTGCCTTCCAGGGCCGAGCTGCGGTAAATCGCCCGGCGACGAATCGCTGTCCTGGCTACCGGCAAATCGATTTCCTCAACGGCGTCACGCACCAGACGTGATAGCGTCGTGCGCGCTTCCAGCTGGTTGATCACCAACCAGGCAGAGACCTTTGGATTGGTCCGCTTTGCCTGCTCAATAGCCTGCTGAATATGCACCGTGGCCCACAGATCCACTGGCGATGGTTGTACCGGAATTATGGCCAGGTCACACACCTGCAATGCGGCGTGTGTCTGAGGGGCCTGCACTGATGGGGGGCAATCCACTACGATATTTTTATAACGCTGACTTAGTTCCCTAACCTGAGCTACCAGGTCTTGCTGAGGGTCCATGACATCGGGCAATGCATGGCCTTCCGCCATGGCCAGCCACTGCAGGCTCGACCCCTGGGGATCCGCATCGAGTAATAGCGTGTTGGCACGCCTGGCCAGTGCCATGGCGAGATTGACGGCCAGCGTGGTCTTACCCGCGCCACCCTTGTTTCCCACCAGCACAACGATGGGCATTGGCGCAGCCTAGCCCTGCGCCGGATGGGTCAACAATGCGTCATACTCTGCTGCCAGACGACGTTGCTGCTCACCCAGTTCATTGCTTTCTTCTTCAGCGTGAATGGTGATGTTGACATAGTCCTTGCCAAACCCCATATCCGGGTACAGGCCTTCACGCTCAGAGACATCCGCGGCCTTTTCAAGAAAGTCACGCAGACTCTCGTAATCGTCAAAATTATATCGTCGTTCCAGACGTGCGGGTCGGATACGTTCCTGCCATTGGTCACTCATGGTTCGCCTCCGTTAAAATGTAGCCCGTGTTTCCACCACAGGGACGCCGGGCTGTTGCCACTCCTTTAGCCACACTACCAGATGTTGCGCATGGGCCTGTTCTTCTGCAAGGAGTATTTCAAAGAACACTCGGTTATCGTGATCACCGTTGCTGGCACAATGCCGCGTGGCTTCGGTGTATAACCGTATTAACTCATTTTCAAAAGCATGGTTATGCTGCAATAGTTCCTGCAGGCTATGACCCAGTCTCACCGGACGCAATTGCGAGGCATTCGGTGCCACACCAAGGGCAATCATACGTGCAATGATTCGATCGGCATGTGCCATCTCTTCACTGGCCTCAGTACTGAGACGCTCAGCGGCCTCGGTCAGCCCCCAGGTCGCGACGAGCCGCGCCTGGGTGCTGTACATCTGGACCGCTGAGAGTTCGAGACTCAGGGCCCGCCCGAGATAACCAAGGACACGTTGATCAGCGCTGGCATATAGCATAACGATGGATCAATCAGCATCAATCGCTTAACTGCGCTTTGCGCTATCACCGCTGGCATTGCTGAGGACAGGTTCAACCTCACGATGCGGGCGGGCAATAATGTGCGCCGCGACCAGGCCGTCACCTACGCGCTCACAGGCATCGGCGCCTGCGCGCACGGCCGCATTGACGGCACCCGTTTCACCACGAACGAGGACAGTGACATAACCACCGCCGACAAATTCGCGTCCGATCAGACGGACCTCAGCGGCCTTGGTCATAGCATCCGCTGCCTCAATGGCAGGCACCAGCCCTCTTGTTTCAATCATGCCCAGTGCTATGCCGTAGTGTTGATCAGCCATGGTTTA